>JABMQY010000085.1 GCA_013202975.1 Candidatus Saganbacteria bacterium | reverse complement strand
TTAGGAGGGGTGGCAGAGCGGTTGAATGCGCACGCTTGGAAAGCGTGTATATCGCAAGATATCGAGAGTTCGAATCTCTCCCTCTCCGTTTGAAAGAGAAGAGAGTTCGCTTGCCCGCCGTAGCTACGAGCGAAGCGAGAGCGTAGGCGGGAATCTCTCCCCCTCCACCATATGGGTTGATAAAAATTGGGGAGTTAACAATACAAAAAAATGAGATACAATATACTAGTATTAATCGTCGCAATGTTTTTTGTGAGTGGATTTGCTAGTGCACCCAAAGAAATGCAAGAAGTAATATTTACAAGAGAATTACTGGGACGGATGGTTAGCATGGAAGAAGCTAACAAATCAGTTACCCCCAAAAATCTAACCTTTATTATTGACAAAAAAGCCATAGTTGAGAATAATAGAATTACTCTCAGCGGAAAGCTGATTAACAACAGCGGACGAGATGAAAAGATCATAATTTTCCCGGTTAATATGGTTAATCCTTTTTATGTTAATTTTGTCTTTAAACAAGAAGGGATCAAAAAGAAACCACATAAAGGACCCTTTTTACCGCCAGTTCCTCCGCCACCAATGCAAATGATCATTCCAAAATACAGCGAGATGGTGTTTTCTGACTGGATCAATCTTAACAAATGGGAATATCCATCTGGTAAAAAAGCCTTAATCAAATGGAGTTTTCATTTTTGGAACGAACCCAAGCCACAGGGGACGTTTGAGGTCACCCTTCCGTAAAAAGCACCTAACTAACTCGATCGTTACCCTGGGTCTCTTCTCACAATCGGCAGAACACCACCGGCCATATCACCAATTACATTCACTAAATCAGAATTAGCCGGAACAACAATTTTTGAATTATTCTTTAAAGCTACCGCTACAGTCTCCAGGCGTTTTAATAGTTGAGCGTTGCCTTTAAAATACTTTTCTGCTGATTCGTTAACTGCTTTAATGGCATCTGCCTCGGCATTTGCACTAAGCCTGATCGCCTGGGCGTGACCCTCGGCCTTTTTAATTTCGGCTCTTCTATCACCATCAGCGGTTGTTTCTTTAGCTGTTGCAATATCAAGCGCTGCAATCTTTTCGTTCTCGGCCTTTACGACATTATTCATTGCTGACTGAACATCTGCCGGAGGCTCAATCCGCTGCAGCTCAACCCGGATAACGGTAATACCCCAAGGATCGGTCTGTTTATCAAGAATGTTTTCAACCTCTGTATTAATTTTGTCGCGATTTTCGTTAGATTCAGTTAAGGTCATTTTACCAATTACAGCACGAAGCGTTGTTTTTGCCAAAGATGGCACAGCCGATGCAAAATGATTAACATTATAAATTGCATTTTTTGGATCAACCACCTTATAGTACACAACCCCGTCAACCTCGGCATTAAGCTTATCTTTGGTGATAATTGACTGCGGCTCAATATCAACACGCTGTTCTGTGATATTAATCTTATAGATCCTCTGGACAAATGGAATAAGAAACTGAATCCCGGCCTCTGCGGTCTTGGTGAATTTACCAAGGGTTTCAACAACCCCCTTTTCAACCGGACGGATAATTTTGACAGAGTAATAAAGCACCAGAACCACAACCAAAACCGCATAATACAAATACATAACAAATTCCCCCTATAATTTTTTGTCTAAAATTTCTTTTAAAGACATTATACTAGTGTATAATATAATAGCTGTAATATGCAAGAGAAACAAAATATAAAAACTTCAAAAATATGGCAGGAATGGGTTGTCGCCACAACCATCGGCCAGATGGCCGGATTCGCATTCCCTGCAATTATTGGTGTCATCGCAGCAAATATGACAACAAATATACACACCCCAAATCCGGAGCTACTAATGATGGTTGCAATGACAATAGCAGGAATAGGCGAAGGAGCCATATTGGCTTACGCTCAATGGATTATTCTAAAAAAATACATAAAAGATTTAAACACCAGGGACTGGATATTATTTACGGCAATGGCGGCTGCCCTCGGTTGGGGAATCGGGATGCTTCCTACCACGGTTGGAGAAAACATTAGCAATCTCCATCCACTTGCACTTTTAAGCGGTATATTTATTCTGGCTCCGATATTTTTGCTCTCAATCGGCTTTGCCCAGTGGCTGGTTTTGCGCAAGCATATGCAAAAAGCAGGATGGTGGATATTGGCCAATGCCCTGGCCTGGCCAGTCGGAATTTTTGCTTCAATTATAGTGTTAATTTTAGTCCCCGATAACAGCCCGGCAGGGGTATGGGTACTCTCGGGTATCATGGCCGGACTTATGATGGGAGCAACGGTTGGGGCAATTACCGGGATTGCGTTAGTAAAAATTATAAGATCAAACAATTAGAAGGATATCATGAAAAAACAAACTCTCCTTGCCGCCCTGATAATGATGATAATACTTATCTCGTCCGCCCAGGCCATGATCGATACTTTTGCGTTTAAAATCGCGGGGAAGGTTATTTCAAAAAAGCAATGGCCGGTTAATAAAAACGCAAAATTCAAACTAAAACCTCAATATGAAATGAATATTGAGATACTTCAAATTGTCTCAAAAAATGCCCGCATTGGCCCATATAGACCAAAAACAAAAGTTCAGATCCACAATGCAAACTCAAACAAAATTGACCTAAAAACATTAAAGCGGGGGGATATCGTTGTCGGAGATTTTATGTCAATGGAGATTGAACAGCACCCTCACGGCGGCTACAAAATCAATCGGAGCCTGAAAATTACAAATTTATTGGGAGACAGTAAAAAGGCAGCAGAGAGCATTAACCAGTTTTCGATCGATCTCTATTCAAAACTTAAAAACCGGGAAGGGAATCTTTTCTATTCTCCCTACAGCATATCCACTGCCCTTTCAATGGTTTATGCCGGAGCAGGAGATAAAACCGCATCTCAAATAAAAAAGACACTACACTTTAGCTCTCATGCAGATATTGCAGCTTTAATAAATCAATTAAATGAACCCAATGAATATTATAAATTAGTAGTTGCTAATGCTCTCTGGGGACAAAAAGGTTATGCCTTTAAAAAAGACTTCCTAAATATATTAAAAACACAATATAAATCAGAGCTAAAAGAGCTTAATTTCAGTAAAGATCCTGAAAAAGCCCGAAAAACAGTTAATAAATGGGTTGAAAAAAAGACCAATGACAAAATCAAAGAGCTGCTCCAGCCAGGAACAGTTAATCCCCTAACCCGCCTAATTCTAACCAATGCAATTTATTTTAAAGCAAATTGGTCTGATCAATTTGAAAAAGAATACACCAAAAATGGTCCTTTTTATTCTTCTCGAAACAAAAAAACAATTGTTCCGTTAATGCACCAAAATAAAAGTATCAAATATTTCGCAAACAATACAGTCCAAATGGTCGAACTGCCATATAATAGACACAAACTTTCGATGATAATCCTTCTCCCAAAAAAGATTGATGGGATTGGGCGGCTGGAAAATGAGCTGACTTACAAGAACCTAATAAAATGGATCAGTGAGCTCAGCTATAAAAAGGTAGCTCTCTACCTGCCCAAATTTAAAATCACCTCTGACTTCCAACTAAAAAAGCTGCTCTCGTCAATGGGCATAAAAGATGCTTTCCTGCTTCCTCTGGCTGATTTTTCGGGGATAACCGGCAATAAGGATTTATTCATTTCTGATGTTATACATAAAGCATTCGTTAGTGTTGATGAAGAAGGAACCGAGGCAGCTGCCGCAACTGCGATTGGAATGGCAAAAGAATCTTTTGATCCAAGCCTTCCAAAAGAATTCAAAGCCGACCATCCGTTTATATTTTTGATTAAAGACGATGCTTCAGGAACAATATTATTTATGGGAAGGGTGGCAAATCCAATAGGAGGAAAACAATGAACAATAAAACACTCTTTTTAATAATTCGAATTTCAATTTACGTTTTGGTCATTTTTACGGCTTTGGCAATCTTTGCCGCCATAAAAATACCAGAAATGATCAGAAAAGAAGATTCTTCAAGTATTGACGCTTATTTAATTCATAATGACGGCATTGGAAACGTTATGCTCGGCAAACCAATCCCCAAAAACCTCCTAAAAACCTTAAAAGATAAAGAGATAAGGAATATACAATACATTCATGGAATAACGCCTGACAAGAAAATCTTCGAAGGGTTTCAATTCAACGATCCGCAAATTATAGTCGGAATAACAAACGGCCCATTCGAGAAATGGTGCAAAGACAATAATAAAGTAGCATCTATACCCTTGGAAACCCTTGGAAAAGAATTAGAAAAAACAAACCCGGATGATTTTAAAGTTAAGTATATTGTCATTTATTCACATGCAGCTAAAACTAAAGGAGGTTTTGGGGTCGGAAACTGCAACCTTTTTGGTTTACATGATGATTTCAGAAATCAAGAAGGAATAGGGCTATACGATATCCGTCCCACTTCAAAGAAAGACCGTTTTATCGCAAGCCCCGCAAAATTAGGTGGTAAAGGATACAATAAACATCGCTTACTTGCTCTAAATTACAACAGGAAAATCAAACCATTTGCCCTAGAATCAAAATTAGTAGAAGAAAACTTTGCAGCCAGAAGACCTGACATGAAAAATGTATTCTTCTATTTCAAAGATCAAAAAAGCGCTATCAATGGCGGAGAAGTTGTAAAAATTGTTATTCGAAAGAGAGAAAGGAGGACAGATTAACAATGCTATATCAAATTATCGGGAGCCTAATCATATCAATAATCTTACCCTTAACCATTTTCTTGATTTGCTATTTTAGAAGAAAAGAACAGATAGGAGGCTGGCTTTTATTTTATTTTATCCAGATTTTTTTCGGTGTCTTGATGACCTTAGTAACAAGTACTATTTTATTTCTTTATTTGAAAGATTCCTCAGGGGCGGGTGTTGTTATGTTAATAATAATGCTTCCTAACCTCATAATTTGGCTGGCAATATGCGTGGTTTCAATAATGCTAACCCTCAAACGTTTCAGGGCATGGAAATATATTAATTATTTGAGAGCACTTTTCGTAGGAAAAATGATTCTATCAATACTTATGGCTGCAGCTCCAGGATTACCAACCATGTCATTTATACTCATTTTACCCTATTGGATAACATGGTTATTATATTTCTCATTATCAAAAAGGGTAATTTCTGTTTATAATAAATAATTCGAATCCCACCCCTTACATTTTAATTATTAATCCTGCGCCAGGTATTTTTTGACCAGCTCTGCTAAGACTTTTCTATACATTCTTAATGTTTGCCCAATATCAAAAACTCCTGGAATAATAAAACGGGCAGCAGGATCGGGCTCAGTCATATCCCCTAGTATAGTTTGTATCCCTTTCCATAATTCCAGGTCATTGATATGGTAATCTCCGGGACTTCCGGGCAGGCTTAAGCGTCCTCTTTCTGTTTTTTCTCTCGCTAATGCAAAAAGACGATCTCCTACTCCTTCGGTAGAACAGTCGAAGATAAAAGGCACCTTTCCTGTCATCATCTCATAAAAAATTGATCCAATAGCATAAAGATCGGAAGATCTGACTGCCCCGGTTAAGAACTGCTCTGGCGCAGCATACTCTGGGGTATAAGCATTTTCCTGCAAATCTATCAGCGCACATTGAACATCCCGGCCTGGCAAAGAACAGACATAAGTATTATCAGGCTTAATATCACCATGTGTCCTGCCGATTGCCTCCCTGGCCCTAATCATAGAAATCAAAATATTCCCGGCAAAAGTAAAATCCAGTCTATCTTCTTTCGCAGAGATAACCTCAGATAATATTCCCCCTTTCCGAAAAACAGTATCAAAAAAAGGAATTCTCAAAACACTGCGAAATATTCCTTCTTCCGAATTATAGCTTAGAAGATGCAAAACCCCTTCTCGCAGCAGAGGGGGGGCAGGACTATAATCCTTTCTGGCAAAATGAGCTGCAAGGGTGCTCTCTTCAGGATTGAACAAAGCAACCTCCGCTTCAACTCGACGATAGGCAGCTTTTTCCCCCCTTAACACATCTTCAGAACCAAGCAGCATTACTCTTTCCTGATCCTCAGAATCATCTATTCTGGTCCTAAAGGCCACCTTACTGCTTCCCTGACCCAGTCGGCTTACAACTTCAGCCCCACCGGTTAATTCCAACCCCGGCTTTAAAATTTTCGCTATCACATTCTTGTCCACAAATCTCTGTGCCAATTGATTGTCCCGGGGAGATACAAGATCAAGCCCTTTCTCGTCTACATGCGCTATCAGGCTAGAAAGCCGTGGATCAGTTGGATCGGCCGAATAGATATCCGACCATTCGTTATATGACAAAACCCCGTCAGTATTTATTTTTTGAAGTAATCTTTGTTCACCCAAGTATCTAGGAGTAGTTCTTTTAGGCAGTTGAGGAATTCCACGCTGTAAAAATTGTTCGATACCCAGACGTCTTTGTGGTATTAGCCTATTTGGCATTTCAGCTGCTCTGCTGGCTGCTCTCATTTTTCTCTCCTTGTTTTTCTCTTTGTACGGGCAGATCACACTTCGACTTCGCTCAGTGCAAGCTGATCTACCCTATCTACATATATATCGTCAATTTTGGTCAGAAATTTCACTTATTATCAAAATATTTGGTAGAATAGATTGATATACTGGGAAGGGTGGCAAATCCAAAAGAATAAGGAGGGATGGCTGAGTGGTTGAAAGCGGTCGCCTCGAAAGCGACTATGTCGGAAACGGCATCGGGGGTTCGAATCCTCCTCCCTCCGTTTGAAATCGTGGGTTCCGCGGGAAATCCCACCCCTTCCGATTTAAATAGGATTATAAAAAATGAATAAGAAAATTACTTTATTAACTGTTATTCTTCTAATCTTAGGTCTGTCTACTTTGGCCAGCCATTCCAGCAAGATTTTCTACAATAAGATCTCTTTAAAAGAATTAATTAGCAGCTCGCCCTACATTTTCTTGGTAGAAAAGTCTGATCCATTCATTACAAAAGAATCAAGGAATATCCATTGGAACATTTTTATGCACAAACCCTATCAACAAACTATCTATAATTTTAAGGTTGTCGAACAACTAAAAACCAATAATGATCCGTCAATAGACACAAAAATCAGGGTCGCTCCTGCCTACAACGAATGGAAATTTATTATGTATCAAAAATATGCATTAGAGGGGATTAGAAAATCACCAATTTACGAAAAATATGATACATTGGCTAATTTTGACAAGGAGAAGAGACTGGTTGTTTTTCTCAGCAAAAAAGAAAAGGGCTATGAACTTTTCTGCACCGGAGCCTATGAATCACCGGCAAAGAAGGATATAATATTAAAAAAATTGGGGAATAAAAAAACAATGGCCAACAATATTATGCAGAGGGAAGGATATATTAAGGTTTCGGGCGGATGTGAAGTCTATACAGAGGCAAATATTATCTTTAAGCCAAAAGACGACAAAATTCAAATCCTCATAGACAATAAAGGCGGATATTTTTGGAAAGATAATAAGCAAATGCAAAGTTTTTCGGCAACTATTGACAGGAAATCTGCAGAAGATTTTTTCAATAAACTTAATTTCATTTTAAGCAATAGAAAAGCAACTGAATCAGCCAGCACCAGGAATGCTACAGTAAAGGTCTATCTTCCTTTAAAAGAAAAAAAAATTGAGATTAAATGGAATGAATTAGAAGAAGTTAACGGAAAAATGCACGAAATCGATCCCGTCTTGGATTTAATTGATGAATTTATCCGAAAAATTAGCCATGAAAGATCTATTAATAGAAATATTTAATAATTTAAAAAGGATGTTCGGGATTATTGATCCCGGCACTTACTGGAATGAACACTTCAACTTAAATGAGACTGAAAAGATATTAAAGTATTGGGCCGGATTTTTTGTGGTTGAGGAAGGCCCGGGGAAACAAATATCGGCAATACTGACCAGCGAACAAAGGTTTTTCATAAAAACAGAAGAGGATGAAAAAGAAACAATCTGTTATGGTCCGGGAAACAGGCCCAAAATCATGGACACCGGACAAAAAAGCGGGCGGATCAGTTTGGAGCCGACCAAAATAATAGAAATCGCCTCAAATGACGGAGACTGCTTTGCGCTGGTCATACCGGAAAAAGGAATTTCAGACTTAATTGCCTGGTCTAAAGGAGTGGACATTAAGGAATGAACAGGATCACATTTATAGCTATTGCAATAATTCTCCAGTTTTTGTTTATTATTAAATATTTAAAAGGAGTAACCGGACTACTAATCGGCTCAATTTACGGATTTACCTTTGCAGTGCTTGCCGCCCACTTCTTTGCTCCGCAATATATGATGAGAATCTTTTGGTGGGGGGCGGGAATATTTATTATTGTCATTCCATTATATTATCTCTGGTATTATATTATCAAAAAGGAGAAAACAAAATGAAAACATTAAGATTTGTGTCTATTATTTTGATTCTTGTTCATCTTTTTCTTGCCAGTTCTAATTCTGCCATAGGTTCCACCCCATCTAAAAAAATCCTCAAACAGCACCTTGAGATTAACAATAATGAATATATTGATATCTATAAGGGAGATCCCCAATCAAATGGAAAATACTGGACTTACATAATATATAAAAAGGCTGATGGATCAGAAATAGAGTATTACAAAACCAAAGGATATAATGAAGATTACAATACAACACTATTGTACAATCTTGGTACCACTTACCTTCTTATGCGCGATAATAATAAAGTCGCCATAAAACTACTTCTGGCTTCAACAAAACTAAAAAACCCTCTTCCTCAAACCTATGGAAACCTTGGAAAAGCCTACCTTCGCGAGGGAAAATATAACAAAGCAGTTGAAATCAGCCGGCAGGGATTAAAAATAAAGCCAAAAAACAGCATCCTGTGGACAAATCTAATCGCTGCATTAAGAAAATCAAACCGGATTAAGGAAGCAATAGAAGAAGCCAAAAAGGCCAAGTATTACACAGTTGATAGTCAAGCTGGGTACTCCTTCCTTTTTCACGAGATTGCAATAGTCCTCGCAGATGACAAAGAATTTGACCTGGCTGCAGATTTTTTCTATGACAATGGTGGACTTATGCTCCCTCAAACCTTTGTTTATATCTACATAAATGACCCAAAATCAAAAGATAAAAAATATGCAAAACAATTCAAAAAAAGTGTGACAACTCTGTATGGAAATGAGCCCATCAGGCACCATTTTTATGCTTCACTATTGGCAGCCCAGGGTAAAAAAGCACAAGCATTAAAACAGTTACAAATTGCAAAACAAAAAGGATACAAACCAACAAAACATATGATAGAAGAAGATCCCTATCTTAACTCTATCTTTCAACGCAAAGAACTTACTTTTTTGTATAAAAACTAAATACCCGATTGTAAATAATTAGATTAAACCCAGTAATGCCAAACTAAAAGGTCCTAAAATCAGGAGCATGATTATTCCGGTTATCAAATAAACAACCCCAAGGATTACTGCCCAGACACCTTCAATCCACCAGCCTCCCTGGATGACCTGCCCCCCAATTAACCGCCCAAGAAAAAGGGTCTTCTTTTTAGCAACCCCCATAATTCCAAATCCTAAAAAAGCAACAATTCCTACGACAGAAATTAGCGGCAAAAACATCTTCATAAAAGCAAGATCATCAAAAACCCTGGCAGCTGACTTCATCCCTTCTACAAACTTTAAGTATCCCCCCATATTATTCTCCCCCTTTTCTTATATTTTGTCTCATTATGATATAATAAAATATACAAATTTACAACAGGAGGGACTCCAAATGGACTGGGGAATGAAGAATCGTTTAAGCAAATTATTTCAAAAAGACGGGCATTGCTTCTTTATGCCGATTGATCACGGGTACTTTCAGGGACCGACCTCTTGCCTGGAAAAACCGGCAGAGACAATCAAACCGCTCCTCCCCTACTTTGACGCTCTCTTTTGCACCAGAGGGGTGCTGCGCTCGGCAATTGACGCAAATATTGATAAGCCGATCATCCTTCGAGTCTCCGGCGGAACCAGCATGGTTGGTAAAGATTTGGCTAACGAAGTTCTTACTACCTCTATCGAAGAAATAATTAGACTAAACGTAGCTGCCGTAGGTCTTTCGATCTTCGTCGGCAGTGATTATGAGAAAGAGACCCTGCAAAACCTGGCAGAATTAGTAAATAAATGTGAAAACTATGGGATTCCGGTAATGGCGGTAACAGCAGTCGGCAAAGAAACAGAAAAAAGAGAAGCACGCTACTTAGCACTAGCCTGCCGCATTGCAGCAGAACTAGGAGCAAGGGTTGTAAAAACATATTGGTGTAAAAACTTTGAAAAAGTTGTAGAAGGCTGCCCGGTCCCAGTAGTTATGGCCGGCGGGCCAAAGTGTGAGACAGAGCATGAGGTCTTTGAATTTGTACATGATGGGATGTCAAAAGGGGCGGTTGGAGTAAACCTTGGGCGAAATATTTGGCAAAATCCAAACCCAGTGGCTGTGGCCAAAGCACTAGATGCGATTATTCATAAGAAAGCTAGCGTAAAAGATGCGGATGATATTTTTAAATCAGCATGCAAGTAGCCCGATACTACAATAATAAAGATATTCGTTTAGAAGAGATCGAAACCCCAAAGATCAATTCCGGTGAAATATTAGTAAAAACCATTGCCAGCGGCATCTGCGGAACCGATGTTATGGAATGGTATCGGATAAAAAAAGGACCGCGGATTCTCGGTCACGAAATTGCCGGAGAAATAGTTGAATCAAAATCAGATAGATATAAAGCCGGCCAGCGCGTTTTTGTAAGCCACCATGTCCCCTGCAACAGCTGTAAATACTGTCTGGCCGGAAATCATACTGCCTGTGATACCCTTCACAAGGGAAACTACGATCCAGGCGGTTTTAGCGAATTTATCAGAATTCCAAAAATAAATGTTGAAAACGGAACTTATATTCTCCCAGAAAATGTCTCATATGATGAAGGAACCATGATAGAACCGCTGGCCTGTGTTGTTCGCGGACAAAGAGTTATTGATGTTAAAGTCGGCCAGACTGTTTTAGTCTTAGGGAGCGGCTTATCTGGACTATTAAACATCCGCATGGCAAAGTTAAAGGGAGCCAAAGTCATTGCTACAGATATTAATGAATATAGAAAAAAGAAGGCCAAAGAGTTTGGGGCAGATCAGGTTATTGATGCCAGAGAAAAACTTGAAAACATTAAAGCCGACAAAATAATAATTTGCACCGGAGCATATCAGGCAATTGAGCAAGCCTTTGATTGCGCTGATAATAAATCCACAATATTACTCTTTGCTATTCCAAATAAGAACATAGAAATACCGACAGTTGATTTCTGGAGAAATGAAATAACACTCACTTCATCCTATGGAGCAGCCCCGCTTGATTTAGAAGAAGCCCTGGAATTAATAAAAAGCGGCAAATTTAATGTGGCTGACACAATCACCCACAAATTCCCGTTAAAAGAGATCCAAAAGGGCTTTGCAATGGTCTCAAATGCAAAAGACTCTCTTAAAGTACTAATTACTTTCTAGACACCGCTTTAAATGATATATTCTTGAGTTTAAAAGAAAGCTCCTTCTTTATTATCTTTTCAAATGTTTCAATCACAATTTTTCCCTTTTTAGGAAATTTGCCGTCAAGAGAAAAGTAAAAGGTTGTCTTGTCATTCATGGCAGAATATCCACCTTTACTGACATCCAGTTTCTTGCCCTTGCTGTCATAAAATTCCGCAGACCTGAGCTGCTTTGGGGGAAGATCAAGAAATAAATTCAATTTCCAGCTCCCCTTAGACCATTCACTCTCACCCTCTTTTAATTTCTCAATTTTTGCACTAAACTTGTTCCCTTTTGCTTTGGCCTTAAAACTATTAATCCCAAGATTTATTTTTTTTAGGTTAACCCCCACTGTATATTCTAGTACCCCGGAAATTTCTTTGACCCCCTTAACCTTTTTACCTTCTGGAACTGGAACTCTAATATCAAATGTTACGGTCTTATTATCTTCGTTAGACAAACTGAGAAAACCTAATCTCTTGTCCCAGTCACTTTCGGGCAAAAGATCAGCCCCGCTGCTTGAAATAATTTTGGTAATTTTTCCTTCTGCCGCCAACCCCTCTTCCGGAAGTTTCCCCTCCATTCCCAATACATATCGGTCTTTCCCTGCCTCAATTTTATTTACCACCAAATCCCTGATCCCCCCACCTGCCTTTATCCGCTCCACCTGGGCCGCTTTTTGAATGCCAAGTTTCTTCAGCACTTGGGGAAAGTCTTTCCTGGCTTTTTTTACCTCGGCATCGTAATTAAAAAGAGGCTTAAAATCACCGCTAAAAACAGCGCGGACAGGAGCCTTTTCACCAAAAACCAGCTCGTTGAACTCAACCGCCCCGACCGGAAAATCATTATTAAGATCAACTTCAGCCAGAATCTGATTGCGCATCCAGGTGGCATCGGCGCTTAACTTTTCAATAGATTCAAGAATCTTCTTACCACTATAAGCAAAAATCAGATTTCCCTCATTATCTCTTTTTAAATTTGAGGAGCTTTTTAATGTCCCGGGCAGACGAAATTTTCTCTCGGTCTTCATACCACCTAATAACATATCTAGCATTGGCTTTGATTTCTTATATGCTGCTTTTTCGGATTTAATTTTTGCTTTTATCTCTTTTTCTGACAGTTTAACAACCGGTTTTTTTTCTGATTTATCTCTCTTCCCAATTCCAATTTCAAAGACCAAATCTCCATTCTGATCCTTATATAAAACAGGGTCATTAGTCATACTGATGCCGCCAATGTTTAACCCAAGTTTGCCAATATCCTTATAATACAAAGCACCATTAATAAGCATCTTTCCGTCAGACATCTTTTTATAGCTGATCTTGCTCCAGGCGTCCACCCCCTTTGAATCTTCAATTGTCTGCTTAATCATCCCCTTCATATCATCTTTTGAAAAATCCTGCTCCTCACCGCTCATACTGATATCAACCGGCTCAAGCAGTGCCGTAAATTCCATCTTTCCGGAACCATCCAAGTTTAGGGTATGTTTCTCCTTAAGATCGATACAGCCGGACACAAGAACCGTTAATAGCAATAAACAAAAAACAAAAACCAATTTACGCATTTCATATCCCTCCTATAAACAAAATAAATTGTGATAGAATTATAGCATAAGAATCAATATGAAGTATGTCCTAACAATCCTATTAGTGCTTTTTGTGTCTTCAAACACAGCTTTTTCTATCTCTTATCACTGGACAAACAAATATGACCGGTCAGACAGTATTGTTAAGCGCATTCCAACCCCATTGAGCTTTACAAGAACCACTGTCCAGCCAGAAAGTTTTGCTGATTGGCTAAGACACCTGCCGCTAAAAAAAGGTAAACCCAGAGTAATGTTATACAATAATCAAGAAAAAATAAATCAAAATGCCCATTTTGCCATCGTTGACATTGATATAGGCAAAAGAAACCTGCAACAATGCGCCGATGCCATAATGCGCCTTCGCGCAGAGTATTTGTACTCTCTCAAAAAATTTAGTTCAATCCATTTTAACTTTACCAATGGAAAAACCATCCGCTGGACAAAATTTGCAAAAAAAGATTACTCTTACAATAATCTAAGGAAATATCTAAACATTGTTTTTAGCTATGCCGGATCGTACTCATTAAGCAAAGAATTAAGGTCATTATCAAATATTAATGAAATTAAAATTGGCGATATATTTATTGAAGGAGGATTCCCCGGCCATGCTGTAATCATTGTTGATATGGCAATAAACAAAATAACAGGAGAAAAAATCTTCTTATTAGCACAAAGCTATATGCCGGCACAAGATATACATATATTAAAAAATCCGATCAATTCAAAATTAAGTCCTTGGTATAGTGTAGAATTTGGAGAGATACTCTATACGCCTGAATGGGATTTTGGTAAAAACAGCCTAAAAAGATTCTAACTTAGCCTTGCAGCTTCCCCTCTATCGCCCAGTCTGATTTATCTACGTCTTCAAAAACAATATGAGTTACCCCTTTTGGGCAGCCGATATTCTTTACCATTGATTCTTCAATATCCATTGCAACTTTTTCTTTTTGCTCGCGGGTTCTGCCCTTCCACCAAGCTATTCGTACTACTGGCATATTTTATCACCTCTCTGTGTCAAAATTATAGCATATTGGATGAAATTTTTGCCAAAAATTAACGATACATATATATGGCAGGAATATATCTTAATAGAATTTCGCCGGTTAAAATTGGCCCCCGGGCAATGCCCTTTTTTAAATATGCAGTCTGTCAACCTGAGAACACACGAACTCGAGCTCTGCAATTTATTTACGGCCTAAAGCAAGAATTTGGCGGTTATCAATTTTGGATTGAGGCTTGCAGCAGTCTATACAAGAGAATAGATGCGGCCAATCCGATTCTTTTGGAAAACCAAAAAATACGCGATGCACAAGGTGCCAATTTATCTATCCAGCAATTATTTGATCGGGAAAGCCTGCTTAAAAATATAGCTCGAAACCTTTTTCCACAATACGAAGAAAGTGATATTTCCATATTGGCATTGAAAATAAAAATTGCCATAAGATATATTAATATAATAAAAGAATTTCCTGTAATGGAAAAAGCAAAAATCCAACTTGACGCGCTGCTAACAGATGTTGAAACAAGATTGAAGGGAAAAGAATACCGGTCCGCCCTTGCCGAAATAATGTCGGATGAATTTGAAGCCAAAACAACTGCCCTTCTACAAAGCTATCAATTGGCTCCTGCCAAAAAACCGTTTAGAATCATCTCTGCCGACGTCCGTGCAGCATACCAAACTATAAATGTTTCTACAGACGCAACATTTGAAGAAATCAGATCGGCATATCGAAGGGAGATGAGAAAAATTCACCCAGATTTAAGCACTGCCAAAAATGCCACCGAAATGGCACAGGAGACAATCAAAGCCTACTCTAAAGTTTTGGGAACAATTTGAAGCAAAAGACCCAAGTCCTCCATTTTCTGTCCGCTCTGAAGCAGAAAAACAGATTGAAGATCATCAAGAGAAATAACACCCCAAGATGGATAGCTCGCTCTGGTTCCTCTTTCTGCAGTGATTATATTAGTTGATAACTGCCCACAATCAACACTATTTAAACAACAAATCCGCACTAAATCTAAAGAAGGCAAAACCACCCTTAACTTAACTTCTCTTCTTCTTAAAAAGCTATTAAGCCTTTCAACCGCAATGATTCCTGTATTAATATCCCTTATAGCAAACATCTCATCTGAACCCTTCTTGGTGATTTTAAGCAGGTGTGCGTCTTCATCCAGATCAAATGGATGCCCATCAATTTTTGCATAGGATCCTTTTTTTACACAAATAATTTGCGCTTTAGGGAATATGGAATGGATAGCTTCAATAGTAAAAGGGAATTCAACAGGAGATATATCCCCAACAGGGCCTCGAATCGCATCAAATTCTGCTAGAGAATACTCTACAGCCAAATCCAAGCGTTTAGAAGAAGGTGGGGAGACTTGCGCATCAACCTGCTCAATTGCCTCTTGAATCTCAGACAGGGTTCTCCCAAATACCTGTCTTGCCTTTAATAGATTGCCTTTGGGTGTTCTATATTCCAAAGCCAAAAGCCTTCCTCTATATTTAGGATTTCCTGAAAGCTGTTGCATTAATGATAATCGCGGTCTAATCCTTGCCATCTTCAATCTCTCCCTGCCTTACTATGTTCCTCTTACCCGCTTTGTACCGGGCTTGTCGAGGTGCTATACTATTATCGTTAGTCTAGCAGAAAAATTTCACTTAAAATAACAATATGGACCTCTTTGATAAGAATTTAAAACACAACCAACCACTGGCCTTCAGAATGGCTCCATTAACCCTAAACGACGTAGTCGGACAGGAACATATAATAGGAGAAGGAAAACTCCTTAGAAGATTAATTGAGGCCGATAAAGTGTCATCAATAATCTTCTTCGGACCGCCGGGAACAGGAAAAACCGCTCTTGCCCGAATTATCGCAAACACTACTAAGGGCCATTTTGAGTGGACCAATGCTTCGACCGCCAAAGTAGAAGATATTCGAAAAATCAGCATTGCGGCAAAAAACAGAAAAAAACTTCATCTAACAAAAACTATCTTGTTTTTAGACGAAATCCATCGCTTCAACAAACTTCAACAAGATGTTTTGCTTCCCGACGTAGAAGAAGGCCTTTTTATACTAATTGGAGCAACGACCGAAAATCCGTTTTTCTATGTAAACTCGGCCCTGGTCTCCCGCTCCCAGCTCTTTGAGTTAAAACCACTTACAACTAACAACTTACAACAAATAATTTCTAATGCGATAAAAGACCAGGAAAGAGGCCTTGGAAAACTTAATCTGAATATTAAGAAAGAGGCAATGGATTTTTGGTGCAAAATCGCTGATGGTGATGCACGCAAGGCGCTTCAAGCCTTAGAATTAGCCGCACTTTCTACTTCACCGGACAAAAAAGGGTCTATAAATATCGATTTAAAAGTTGCAGAAGAATCGATGCAAAAGAAAGCTGTTGTGTATGATAAAAAGGGCGACCAGCACTACGATACTATCTCCGCTTTTATAAAAAGTATGCGCGGTTCTGATCCTGACGCAGCCCTCTATTATCTTGCAAAAATGATTTACGCAGGTGAAGACCCCAGATTTATCGCTCGACGAATATGTATTTGTGCAGCAGAGGATGTTGGAAATGCCGATCCTTTGGCTTTGGTAATATCAAATGCAGCACGCGAAATTGCAGAATTTGTCGGAATGCCCGAAGCTCGTATTCCTCTAGCTCAGGCAACCACCTATGTTGCAACAGCGCCAAAGAGTAATGCTTCTTATGTTGGAATTGATGCTGCGCTCAAAGATGTCAAAGAAAACCCGACGCTTGAAGTACCAATGCACTTAAAAAATGCCAATTATAAAGGTGAAAAAGAGATGGGGAAAGGCAAGGGATATAAGTATGCTCACAATTATAAAGGTGGCATTGTTCAACAAAAGCATTTGGCTGAAAAGAAGACCTACTATAAACCAAAAGATATCGGGTTTGAAAAAAAGATACAAGCGAGAATGAGCAAATGAGACTACTCGGCGCACATATGTCAATCGCCGGCGGAGTTGATAAGGCAATTGAGCGTGGAAATTCGATCGAATGCAAAACCATCCAAATATTCGTAAAAAACAATAATCAATGGTCTTCAAAACCAATTCCGGAAGATGAGATTGAACAATTCAAGAAACTACAAAAAGATACAGGTATTTTAGTCTTTGCCCATACCGGATATTTAATAAACTTAGCCTCTCCAAAGGAAACCGTTTATACAAATTCAATGCGTTCGATGCTTGATGAACTTGAGCGCTCAGAAAAACTGGGAATTCCATTTACCGTCCTACACCCCGGCTCATCTCTCGATACTCCAAAAGAAGACGGAATTAAAAAGATTGCCAAAAGCATTAATGACCTGTTTAATAAAACAAAAGGTCAAAAAGTCAAAATCGCTCTTGAAACTACTGCCGGAGCAGGATCAAGCGTTGGCAGCAAATTTTCCGAGATTGGTAAAATAATTAATCTTATTGAAGAAAAAAGCAGAATAGGAGTTTGTTTTGATACCTGTCACTCATTTTCTGCCGGATATGATATTAAATCAAAAGAAGGCTATCAAAAGTGCTGGGATGAATTTGAAAAAGAGATCGGCCTAAAATATCTGCTGGCTTTTCATCTTAACGACAGCAAAAAGGAATTTGATTCTCACAAAGATAGGCATGAACATATTGGAAAAGGAACACTTGGTTTAGAACCCTTCAGGATGATTTTAAACGACAAAAGATTCAATAGTTTACCAATGTGTCTTGAAACGCCCAAAAATCCAGATATGCATGAAGACCTAGGCAATCTTTTAGTCCTAAGAAGCCTTTAAGTACAATCCACTACATGCTAAAATAAAACGATGCTTAAAAGAAATACACAGCTTTTGAACAGCAAAATAACGCTTGGCGCCGCATTGCTGGTCTTATTGTTCATGTTTCAGCGAATGACATCGAGCGCCGATTATGTATTATGGCTCAACACACTCTTTTTTCTGCTGCATTGGATCTTTGGAATAGATTACTTTATAAGACATATCGGCCCAACCCAAAATTATCGCGAGCTGGCTTTTGATCTGACACTTGTTTCTTTTATTATATTAACCATCTTTATTATAAAAGATCCTGCTCTTTGGTTTACGGTGAATGCAATCTGCTTTGCTTTTGCGGTCTTCAAATATTCTGCTGCCCTCAAAAGACCAAACCTGCCCGAGATAATAAAAGAATATATCAAAAAGAAATCAAAAGTAGAAATATGCGCCTTTTCCTTTAGCTGTCTGGGAGCAGCACTTACGTTAGCAAATACAAGTGTAGTCTATTTAGGAATAGCTACATTAATTATTCATCTCTTTATAATGTTATACCTTTTATCGGCAAAACTATATAAATTACATCCATGAACAATAAAAAAAGAATTCTCTATTTATTTTCTGACACCGGCGGCGGGCATCGCTCGGCAGTTAAAGCAAAATCCAAAGCCTGCGAAAAATCTTATGGCAGCCTTATTGAACAAGATCAGGTTGAGGTATTTGTTTATACCAATAGCTTCCTGGCATTTCTTGCAAAACTATACGGTCCGATTATCCGCTACTTCCCAAACATATGGAAGAATTTGTTTTATCACTTTGAAAACAGCGATCGAATCGCAAAAATAGAAAAAATGGGCTGGCCCTTTATGCTTCGCAAAATTGATAAGCTGATTAAACAGTACCGCCCAGATATTCTGGTTTCAACTCATCCGGTAAGCAGGATGGTTTTTAGGCGGGTCAAAGAGCAAAAACTTAATATCAAGCTGGTCTCAGTAATCATGGACCCCTACTCTATGCACCGCATGTGGGTAATGCCAGAATCAGATCTTACCATTGTTGGGTCAGAACATGCAAAAGAGCTATCTATAAAATATGGACTAAAAGAAGAATCGATCAAGGTTTGCGGAACTCCAATTGATCCAAAATTCTGCACAGAAAACACAAAAAAAGATGGCCCCTTTACAATACTGGTTATGGGGGGGGGAGAAGGCTCTGGCAATATATATGAAATTGTAAGAGAGATAAACCAGCAAAAAATTAAAGCCCGGTTAATTATTATAGCCGGACGAAACAAAAAACTAAAAGAAAGACTAGAAAACAGTAAAGATTTCACCATTCCGATGCGGGTCTTTGGCTTTACCGATAAGGTCGCAGAGCTTATGGCAGATTCGGACCTGATTGTTACTAAAGCCGGCCCCGGAACAATTGCCGAGGCCATGGCAATGAGACTTCCAATGATTATCACTGATTATGTGCCGGGAAATGAGGAAGGTAACATTGAATTTGTACAAAAGGAGAAAATCGGAAAATACACCGTGGATCCCAAAATAGTTGCAAAGCAGATAAAAGAATTAAAAGAAGGAACAGAGTATCAAAGTATTAAAAAGAATATCGAACGGCTTAGAAAACCTCGCGCTGCATTTGCAGTTGCCGATTTGATAAGAAAACTGCTAAAGATATGAACCACTACGAAGAACTCGGTTTTGCCAAAGTTGATCACCACCGCATAAAACGCAAGGGCTTTCCTGAGGTCATTTATTGTCCCGGAAAAACCACAAAACAAATTGTCGAGATCGCAAAGAGTATCAATAAAAAGAAACATCCGGTTTTAATGACCCGAGCGTCGGTAGAAGTCTATAAAGCCGTCAAGAAAGCCCTGAGGAAGGCAACGTATCATAAAGAAGCAAAAATAATCACTATCTCAAAAACTATACCCTATACCCCAAACCCTAAACCCTGCTTAATTATTACCGCCGGCACCGCCGACATACCTGTAGCAGAAGAAGCGGCTGTTACCGCTGAATTTCTTGGAATAAAAACAGAGAGACTTTATGATGTTGGAGTAGCCGGAATTCATCGCTTAACCCAAAATCTAGACAAACTCGAAAAAGCAAAAGTGATTATTGTTGTCGCCGGCATGGAGGGGGCCCTCCCCTCAGTTGTTGGCGGACTGGTAGAAGCTCCGGTAATTGCCGTTCCAACATCGGTCGGTTATGGCGCAAACTTTAAAGGGCTATCCGCACTTTTAACAATGATGAATTCGTGTGCCCCTGGCGTCGCAGTGGTAAATATTGATAATGGTTTTGGGGCTGCGGTAATGGCACATGCTATTATACGTTGACTGCTCCTCCGGAATTGCCGGAAATATGATCCTTGGAGCATTACTTGATCTTGGAGTATCGGAAACATATCTTCGAGGAGAGCTAAAGAAGATCCATCTCCCCCCCTATCGGCTCATCATCAAACAGGTCGACCGGAATGGTCTGAAGGCTAGGTATGTAGATGTACGGACAGGTCGCGACCATGGGACAACCCTCTCATCAATCACCGCCCTTATCTCAAAATCCAAACTCTCGCCTGACATCAAAAGAAAAGCCATCCAAATTTACAAAACTCTGATTGCTGCAGAAGCCAAAGTCCATGGTAAAAAAATGGACACAGTCCATCTGCACGAAGTCGGCGCAACTGATGCAATAATAGATATCGTTGGGACATTAATTTGTCTAAAAAAACTAGGAATAAGCGAAATATACAGCTCCCCTATTAATGTAGGTTCCGGAACCGTAAAACACTCTCATGGAATCCTGCCAGTCCCTGCTCCAGCAACGGCTGAACTACTAAAAGGGATTCCGTGTTATGGATCACCAGTTAAAAAAGAACTGGCAACCCCAACCGGAGTCGTTCTGATAAAATCTTTAGCAAAAAGCTTTGGTGAAATACCGCGCATGGTCTTTGAAAATATTGGAGCTGGTGCCGGAGGACATATAATCCCTAAGCTTCCAAATGCTTTAAGAATCTATCTTGGCAAAAAAGAGATCCAGACAGAAACAGACACAGTTCTACAAATCGAAGCTAATATTGATGATATGAATCCAAAACTTTATAACAAAGCTATTAAGAAAACAATGAAAGCCGGCGCTCTAGACGCTTGGATTGAGCCTATTCTTATGAAGAAAAAACGGCAAGCAATAAAACTTACGGCACTTTGTGAAACTTTTCACAAACTCGAAGTATTAGAAGCACTATTCAAAGAAACGACTTCCCTGGGCGTCCGTACTTTTTTAGTTAAACGAGAAAAACTTAAGAGAAAGTTCATGACAGCTAAAACTAAGTATGGAAAAGTTGAAGTTAAACTAGGAATTCTGGATAATAAGGTTATCACCGCTGCGCCGGAGTTTGAAGATATAAAGAAGTTGGCAAAGAAACATAAGATTCCACTAAAACAAATCAGCATCTTTTAAGGTAGGATGCACCTTGTCTTTATCCGAGTTGATTGTTAGTATTTAGCTGTGCTATACACAAAACCAGAACTATATGAAATTTCTTCAAGCAAATTCTCTGAGGGCGCCTGCCTGGATGGCAATGCTGCCTCAAGAAAGCTTGCTTGTAAACAAGGCCTTGAAGCTAATTCGGGCTGCGGACCAGGAACGCTAGCAGTAGACAAATGCGTCAATGGAAACGCCATAACAGCTGCCTGCAACAACGGATCAAAAGAAGAAATCTAATTAAGATGGGCCAATCCCAGCTCCACATCCGGGATTAGTATAGAATGACCCCACCGTAGTGCAACCCCTTGCAGCATGTACGCCATTTGAAATACAGGACGAGAGTGCAACCTCACCGTTAAAACAATTACCTGAAACCACTCCATCCCCACCTTGGCAAGTACCCGTATTACTAGCCCCGGTACCATTAATACAATCTAATAGAGCATCATTTGTAAAACAATATAATTCTGGTTTTCTGTATTCTTTTTGTTTAGGCATTATATGTCCCTCATAATTTGCATATTGCTGTATAATTTAAACATGAACTCATTAGTTAGTCAAGAACAAACTGCAACCTGTCATGGTCCCAGCATGTCTCCCGTAATAAAAGACAAAGACAGGGTAATTATTAAACCATATCCTGACAAAACCTCAGTAGAAAGAGGAGACATAATCCAATACATTCAAACAAAAAAAATCTGCACAACTATACATCGTGTAATAAGGATTACACCAGAAGGTTTTATTACCAGAGGAGACAACAACAACAAAATAGACCCCTATATTATCCCCTTTGAGAATATCATAGGAAAAGTTTACAAAATAATCAGAAAAAACAGAAAATTATATCCAAAGAATGGCCTGGCCGGACTTATAATTCACAAACTTATGCTTTTGAGGAAATATATTCTTTATTGTATAGTTAAATTTCTGCGCTTATTTAGCTCTTTACCCTGACTAAAATTGTATTGCCCCTTTTATCCCAGGATGCACCTTGTCTTTATCAGATAGGATAGGCGTACCGCCTACCTGATCCAGAGGCCATTTTATTCCAACCGCCGGATCATTCCAGATCATTGCCCGCTCATCCTCTTTGCTGTACAAGCCGGTGCATTTGTAATAAACATGGGTATCTTCTGCAAGCGACAAAAAACCATGCGCAATCCCCGGTGGAAAATAGATCATTTTCATGTTTTCTTCATCAAGAATATCTCCAAACCACTGACCAAAGGTCTTTGACCCTTTGCGAATATCAACCCCAGCATCAAAAATCTTGCCTTTTATGCAGCGGACCAGCTTTCCCATTGGAGCAGGATTTATTTGATAATGCATACCGCGCAAAACCCCTTCCCCAGAAACGCTGTGATTATCCTGGACAAATACATCAGTAAATCCGGCATCAGCAAAATTCTGTTTATTGTAGGACTCCATAAAAAATCCGCGGTTATCAAAAAAGGCTTTGGGTTCTATGATTAAGACGCCGGCAATATTGGTTTTGCTAAATTTAAACTGTCCCATATATCATTAGTATACCAAAATCATGGCATTGCCGAAAGTGCTTATTGCTCTGAATAAGTTCCTATTAGTGCCCTCTTTTGTGCTTGAAAGAGCAATTTCATTACAACCTCAGCAATCTGTTCTTGATCTGCAGCCTCGCCAGAAAAGAGATCCTCAAGCGGACCAAAGAGAGGAGATCTTGCATCAACTACCTCTGGAAAAGCTATTTGGCATCTTTCCTGATCAAGTGTGAAGCGATCGTGCAAAGTAGTTGAGTGTAATCCCGAAAGTAGAAGATCTTTGTTACTAAGCCTAAATTCCCCATCTTCTTGGCAATAAATATCAGTATATTTCACTATACCATCAGGCAGAACAAGTGGACGCAGGAACATTAATGGAATTTGCATGTTGTGTATTTGTTTGACAGCCTCATTGTCTATTCTCCTAAAGATAGAGAACGAAAAAGAGAGAGGCCCTTCCCCTTCATCTCTTTCACAGAGTAAGACTTCGCTCATTGATCCGACCTCTGCTGGCCAAAATGCGCAATCAGATGGCTTCGCAAGCAAGTGTCCAGCTGAAAACTCTTCAACATTTTTTCTAATTAGTCTTTTATCTGTTATACTCCCCTTCCCTCCTGGACGATAAAAAGTCATTGATGATATCTGTGCTATTGGCACAATTAAACCCTCCCCCTCCTTCGCCCTGCGGGCTTCGGAGGATTTTTGTACGGGCAGAACACTGCTCTGCCCTACATATTATTTCATATCAAATTCCCAAAAATTTCACTCTTTTTTTGATCCTGCTTCTTAGTAGGCAATTTTTTTGTTCTATTCATCCGGATGCTGTTTGATTGGACGGGCCATATAATACAGTCCCAGGGCCTTTACAATCCCATCCGCCTCCTGGGGCTCCTCAAAATGGGAGCGGCCTATCAATATCTCTTTATAATTTAATTCTTCAAAATTTGGCACGCATTTGCGGCTTAACTGTTGACTCTCAAGCTGTACCGCACCATCACCGCCAAATAAGGAATGAAAAAACTCTCTGGCCTTACTTAGCAGACAAACATACTCAACATTTGCCGGCAGTTTCCTGGTATTTAAAACTTTCAGAAATCGCGAATCCGGGGTCATTGCCTCTGCCGCGCCGGAGAGAAGGTTTACTCCGCGAATATAAGCAAGAAGACTAACAATCAGTCCCAACTGTGTTATTAAAAGAAAAAAGATATTCTGTAGAATCAAGGTAAGAATAATTCCGGCAACAATCAAAATAGTTGGCAGATGATGAAATCTTAATAAATTTGCTCCTAAATTTGGGGTCCCAATCATAACTAATTTATTAACTCCATGGTTAGTTAGATGTTCTGCCAGGTATTTTCTGGCTACTAGCCCTCCCATCGAGTGACAAACCAGATTGACACGGTCTGCCCCGGCCTCGGTTTTTACTTCAGAAATAATCTCAGCCAGCTCAGATACCTGCCCTTCAGGAGCCGAGAAATGGTCATTAAAGGTCAGATAGACACAACTATTGCGGATGCTGTGCTTTGGGTTTTTATCAAATCGACTTATTAAAATACCGCTTCCGGACTTGAAGGGGGCATAATATTTTTCATACAGCTTGCTGATTTCCGGACCGGTTACTCTCCAGACAAACGAAGAATCACCAATCCCATGTACAAAAATAACAGGATAAGACTTATGCATTAATTCATTATAGCTCTCAATTGAGAAAAAGTGAAATTTTTCCTTCAACCTGACGATATATATATGATAGAATTAAATTCACCTGCCCATCGGCAGGCAGGGAGGGCTAAAATGAAAAAATTAAAATTAGGAATACCAAAAGGAAGCTTGCAGGAGAGCACCGTTAGATTATTAAAAAAAGCTGGTTTTATAGTTAAAGTCAGCTCGCGTTCATACTATCCTACTATTGATGATGATGAAATCGAGTGTATGCTTATCCGCGCACAGGAGATGCCCCGCTATGTAGAATCAAAGGTGCTTGATTGTGGAATAACCGGAACAGACTGGGTTATGGAATCAGGGCGCAAGGTTATTAAGCTGGCAGATCTTATTTATGCAAAACAGGGACTAAAAAAGGTTAAAATAGTCTTGGCCGCTTTAGCTAATTCTAAAATAAAAAGCGTAAAAGATTTAGAGGGAAAGAGAATTGCAACCGAATTTGTTGAACTTACAAAAAAATATTTAAAGAAAAACGGAGTAAAGGCTAACGTCGAATTCTCATGGGGAGCAACTGAAGCAAAACCGCCTCAATTGGCCGATGCAATTGTTGAATTAACCGAAACAGGGTCATCCCTTCGTGCAAATAACTTAAAAATCCTTGATACAATTCTTGAATCAAACACAGTTATCATTTCAAACAAAGAGGCGGTTAAAGATCCATTTAAAAAACAAAAAATGGACAACCTAATTTTGTTGCTTACCGGAGCACTGGCTGCAGAAACCAAGGTCGGACTAAAAATGAATGTCCCTTGTACAAACCTAAAGAAGATTTTAAGTCTTTTACCGGCACTACAAACACCAACCATTGCCCCTCTATCCAACAATAAATGGGTAGATGTTGATACAATCCTTGAAGAAGCCATTGTGCGTGATTTGATTCCAAAACTCAAACGCGCCGGAGCCGAGGGAATTGTTGAATATCCGCTGAATAAGGTTATATATTAAAATAGCCTGAAATTTCTAAAATAGCTGCACGAAATAAGAGCATGAATACAACGCCGGCAATAAGAAATCGCCCGTTAAAACTGTTAATCGCAGCCTCCGAGGTTGTCCCCTTTTCTAAAAGCGGAGGCCTGGCTGATGTCGCGGGTGCATTGCCCAAATATCTCGCAACACAAGGCCATGATTGCAGGGTGCTTACACCACGCTATCTTTCTGTAAAAGAAAATCGCTCTTTTTCACAAACCCATATAAGAAGAACAGTAGATGTTCAAATTAGGGATGAAATAAAGTGGGGCTCATTATGGAAGGTTGAGGAATCTGACCCTCAGGTATTATTAGTTGATCAACCCCAATATTTTGACCGTCCCGAGCTTTATGGGGAAAAAGGGATCGACTATCCAGACAACCCGATGCGTTTTGCCTTTTTTAGCCGCGCAGTTCTTGAAACTATTAGAAAAACCGGCTGGGTCCCCGATATTATACACTGCCAGGATTGGCAAACCGCTTTGATCCCCCTGTTTTTAAAGGAATTTTATAGCGAAGTTCCAGAAATGAAAAACATTAAAACTGTCTTTACCTTTCACAATGCTAACTTTCAGGGCCCCAAAAACCTGGGCCTATCATTTTTAGACACATTAGGTTTGAGGAGAGAATTATATACTCCGGATGCCCTGGAATATTATAAAACAGTTAACCTATTAAAGGCCGGACTTATTTTTGCCGACGCGGTTAATACAGTTAGTCCAACCTATGCAAATGAAGTCAGGGGAGGAGCCAACGACAGTTACGATTACGGAGTCGGTCTAACAGGCCTTTATCAGGCCCTTCCTATTTTACTTGGGATATTAAACGGTCTGGATTATGAGGTCTGGAATCCTGAAACAGATGAGGCTTTGGGAAATAATAAATATGGAACAAGTAACGCAAAAGAAGCAAAGGCAAAACTAAAAGAAGAATTACAGGCTGAATTTGGACTGCCAAATGATCCAAAACTTCCACTAATAGGCACAGTCGGTAGAATTGATCAGGGACAAAAAGGATATGGTTTATTACCCGATATAATTCCCGGCCTGGCTAATAAGGCACAGATAGTCCTTCTAGGTACCGGCGACCCGCAATTAGAGCAAGAGCTTTCGAAACTTTCTGGTGAGACTTTTGGTTTACGCCTTGCCTTCGATAGCAATCTGGCCCAAAAAATCTATGCAGCCTGTGATATGTTTTTAATGCCCTCCCGATACGAGCCGTGCGGCTTAACCCAGATGATCGCGCTGCGATATGGAACTATTCCTATTGTACGCATAACCGGCGGATTGGCTGACACTATTATTGATATTTCAAGGGATCTAGAAAGCGGTAACGGCTTTGAATTTGAGGAGTATTCTTCAGCTGCGATGGCAGAGGCAATCCACCGTGCCATTGAAGTCTTTAATAGTGAGGAAGTTTGGAGTGCCCTACAAATGAGAGGGATGCAAACCAGGTTTTTGTGGGACGATTCTGGAAAAGAATACGAGGACCTTTTTTATGGTCTATCTAAGTAAGCTTTCGACATGCAAATACAGTCTTTCTAGCAAACTGCACAGACTTAAAACAAGGGCCCGGAGAGATCTCCCGGCTTATGCCGGAACACTTTTTCCAAAACTTACGGCCAGTATTTCTAATCTTTTTTTTCGAGAAGATATTCTCACTCAAGTACAAACAAAGCTAAGAAATGTAAGAGCTTTATTTGCAAAATCACGATACGAAGAGGCAAAGCCTTTATTAGAAGAGATAATGGATGAGATAAAACCCAAGCTTTTGCAGGGTGCAGATTTAGAAGATCCCCTGCTCTCTCATTACTATACAACCAAAATCATGCTGGACAAGGTAGTAAAGTGGCATCAGGGGATGTTTCGTGATGGAAAAATCAAAAGTGCAGCACAAATATTAGTCTTTGATTCTAGCGGGGAAAAGGTTTTATTGCAGCAGAGAGGATCATTTAAAAGGCTTTTTGCAAATACCTACACTGTCTCAGCAAACGCAAAACCCAAAGCAGATCAAACCCTGACACAGGCAGCTGCCCTGGCGGTTAAAAAAGAGACAGGGGTCACAATGGATCCTTCCCGCTTTAAAACAGCAGGTCCAAAGAAAGGCTATTCCAGCCAATTGATCTCTTACGACTTCTATGCTTTTTCTGATGAAGAAGAAGAGCTTTTAGATACTATTTATCAGGAAATGAAGAAAAGTGAGCTAAATGGAATATTAATCCATTACGATCGAAACAAAAGGGCCCTGTCGGTAATGGCAACAGATCCCTCGATTCCCAGAAGCCGGGTAATCAAAGTTGCAGAAAAAATTAAAAGATGGGCGGCCATTCCATATATTTATCCTGTATTTAATGTTGACCAGAATTCGCTGCTGGCATGCAGACTGACAGAAAAAGAAGAAGAAATAATAAGAACCCTTCAGCAGAAAAAGGTTAACGCAAAAGCTAGTGCAACTTCAGCCTTAGAAAAAGGGACAGATCCCGATACTCTAGTAAATAGACTAAAAACAATTGATTCTGACAATATGGTTTTTATGCACTGGCTGGAAGTCCGGCACCAATTTAAGCATAATCCGACCGGATTCGCCCTTGATTTAACCGCACCCTATTTTGGGTCGGATACTGCCTGGGCTGCAACCGACCACCATTTGCCGGATATGGTTGATATTACATCTAAAACAGCCGGTTTTGTCCACATCGTCGGAGGAAAAGGGACAAACACCAATACACTGGCTAAAATAAGCAAAATTAATCCCCGGGTAAAAATCCCCCGCACATCAGCAATTACTATTTGTGCTTACGAAAAACTAGTCTTAAGTAATCCAAATATACGAAGACAGATAAAACAATTGGAACAAGCAATCACAAAAGCAGAAAGAAAGCAGATTGCCCAAAAAATTAGAAATGAAATTGGCAAGATCAAATTTCCGCCTGATTTATTGGAACAGATTAAGAGAGAATTCGAAAGACTGGGACAAGATATTATGGTAAGAAGTTCTGCAAACTCAGAAGATATGAAAAAACATACTGCCGCAGGCAGAGCAGATTCTTTCTCTCACCAAATTACAATAGATCAGGTTTGTGAAAGTGTAATAAAAGTCTGGCAAAGCCTATTTTCTGACGGGTTTGTGGAATACAGATTAGATATGGGTTTCCCCCACTCTATGGCACGCATGGCAGTGCTGCTGCAAGAGTTTATACCCGCAAAAGCAGCAGGAGTGGTTTTTTCTTTTGACCCCGGGAGCAGACGACCTGTTTATCGTATAACTGCTCACCCCGGCCAGGGTGAAGGAGTTGTAGAAGGAGAAGGCCTGGCAGACCGCTGGTTGGTCGGATTATTAGCCGATCAAATATTAGAAAGGAAAATTCAACACAAAAAAACCCGTTATCTTGAAAATAAAGAAGGTGGGATATCAGAACACAAAATTGATGATTCTACTCCCAGCCTGGAAGATGACCATGTTTTGGCTATAGGACAGATTGCTAAAATTGTGCACGAAGCCTATAGAAAAAAAGGACTGGCCGATGAAATAGATATTGAATATGTTTTAGACAAAAGAAATAACGAAATCGTAATGGTTCAGGCACGCTCAAAAGATAAGGGAGAGGAAAAAGACCAGGAAGGAAAATCGTTCTTCATGGTCTCAACCCTGGATTTATCTAAAGTTCCATCCGGCTTACCAAAATTGAGCCTTTATAAAAATTCTCAAGTAGCCTACCCCGGAGCAGTGGTTGCCCCTATGCAAATCCTGCCTCATACAAGCGAAAAATACGCTGCAATGGTTCGACCAGGGGTAATCCTGGTAACGCATCATACTAACAACGCCTTTAACAGTGTTTTTGGCTCTTTGGCCGGAGTAATTACTACCGACGGAGACCCTACTTCACATGCCGGACAGCACGCCTTTGAAAAAAGAATCCCCTGTCTTGTATCGGTTGTCGGAGCAATTGAACAATTATCCCCCCATGAAGGCCTCAATGTTACTTTTGATGCAGAAAGAAAAACAGTTTATTTGGGAGAACTGCCGATTATCCAGGAAGAGCGCAGACTCAACGAATGGCTTCCTGACGCAGAATCGGTGCAAAAAGAAGCAGAAGGCCTGGATCTGCATGAAATATTTCGTCCCTGGGATTTAAGTAAACTCAAAAGGGCCGAGGTCTTTTTGGAAGACCTGGAAGGCCATTGGCGCCGCCGCTCAAGCAGATATCCTATTTTTGAAGTTGACTATTATTATAAGGCCTGGGACCGATTAACAGAAATATTAAATGATATGTTTTTAAACCGGCGCCCTTGGGTTTTGACCACACAAGAGCGTCAGATAAAAAATGAACCCCATGGGATTTCCTTAATGCACAAAGTTACTCCAAATGACCCTAAAAGTATTTATAATTTTTTGGTCGGGTCTAACAATTTTAGAGTAGAAGACTGCAAAAAACTATTTGAGGCACGCTGGGAAGGGTTTAAAAAATTTGCAAAATTCCTAGCTCCGGTTAAAAGAATTGACAAATCAAATGTGGAAGCAGTCGTAGACAATTTGGTTGAAATTTTTTCATGGATGCATTTTGGTTTTTGGCTGGATGCCATTGTAGGCAAGTTTTCGTTTGATCAACTTAAATATGTGAGCGATGAAGGGGCCTTCCACAACTTCTTAAGAGAAGAAGCAGCAGCAGACTGGCTTTGTGATGAAACAATAGATCCAAACCGTCCGGATACTCCAAAAAGAAAAGTAATGAACCTCTCCAGGCAGAAAGACAAAAAAATCTATGCCCTGCTGGAGCAGATTAGATCAACCACACATCTATTAAATATCTTTTTGGGTTCAACCTCAGATATAGAGGAAAAATTAAGAAAACACCATCCTCACATTCTAGATTATATCGAGCAATGGTCAAATCAATACAAGCTAAACAATGAAAATCTTCTGGTCTTATCTGACACACCAGAATACTTAATTGACCTCCAACGCAGGTTAAAAACAGCCAACAATATCTCGCCAGATATGCTGCTGAATTTCTATCTACTCCACCTTGAATCACAGCAAATAGAAAAGGCGGATCTGGAAGAGATCAAAAAGGATGATAATAATTTATATCTCTTGTTCAAGGGACATGCCCGTATGTCCGGGAAGGATCTTCTTGAGGTTTTTCAAAAAGTTTTGGAGATGAAAATTGATTCTGATAAGAGAAGGTCTTCGGCAATACGTATCCTGGACGCATACCCAAAAATGAAAGAGATTCTGGCAATCTCAAAAGCCCAGCTTGCACTAAGAGAAGACGGCCACCACCTGATCGTTCCGGCTCAGAGGAAAATCGCAAGGATGATGCTTGATCTTGGAAAACGTTTTGTTGCCAGTGGATTTTTTTCTAAGCCCAAAGAGATCTTCAATCTAACCACTGACGAGCTGGTTGCGTTATTAAAAGAAGACGATCCCTCCTACACAAAAATGAGCTCAAATCGCTGGGCAATTTTAAGAGAAGCCGAATTAAAAATGGTTGAGGGATGGACCTTTACCGATCTGGATTTTACTCAAATTAAAATTGATAGTACTATACTAATGGAAGACCTCGCTGCAAATCGCTATCTCAACATCTATGGCGTTGCTCAAGATAGATCTTTCAATCTTTTGAGTGCAGCAGATATGGAACTTTCCCCTGAATTTGAGCCATACAGGAAACAAATTTTTGACGCTCTTAACAAAAAAACCGGATCACTATCCGCTCTAGTAACTCATTATGCAAGAGAAGTTAAAAAAGCGTGTAGGATACTAGACCAACAAATGGAACTGGCAACAATTCCACGGGTCAAAAGATATTATCAAAAGGAAAAAGAAAGGTTACAAGAAAGAGTAGCTAAACTACAGCAAAAGTTGTTAAAATAAAAATAGACTGTCCCGCGGGGCGGGATCCCGCAGGGCGGGAAAATTTTAAAATTTAGTGAAATTTCTCAAAAATATATCCGATAAAAAGGTGGTAAAAGGGAGCAAAAATGCCTTCAATCAGACCCTTAAAAATTTGGATGGTATCACCAGAAATGCACCGGATCAAAAAATCGGGCGGCATGGCAGATGCCGTTTATGGACTTAGTGAAGGGTTAGTTAAACAAGGCCATAAAGTAACCGTGGTTATGCCAAAGCATGCCGGGACACTTGAATTTTTCCTGCGCAACCATTTCAGGAGTCTGGACCATTTTACAACTCTTGAGGTCAAGATGGGCGACCAAAAAGTGGAGGGCGAGGTTTACCGGGCCTTTTTAAAACAGGGAAAAAGAAGACGGCTTAACCTCTTTTTTATCGATACAGAAGACTGCTCTCACTTTGGCAATCGAACCCAGCTCTACGGCTACAAAGACGATCCCTACCGCTTCTTCTTTTTTAACATGGCAGTATATCAGCTCTATCACAAAATCAATAAATTAGCAGAGGGGCAGCCAAGTCTAAAAATGTTTATTCCCGATATTGTTCACGGCCACGACTGGCAGAGCGGCTTTATCCCGCTGTTCTTAAGACAGTACCCTAATTCGGCGCATCTTCCTTTTATCTATAATATTCACAATCTGGGATATGGATTTGACAGCCGCCTTAGTCTGGGGGAGTTCTCATTTCTTCTAAATCTTCCCTTCAAGCAAGACCCGGCATTCTACAGCTGGGACAAAGGGATTGAGTTCCATGGAAAAGTGGATGCCCATAAAGCGGCAATAATGTTTAGTAATAAAATTGTAACAGTAAGCCCCCATTATGTAGATGAAATATTGAGCGGATATACCCCCTACCCAGCCAGTCTTTATCAGGGGATTCTTGAGACCCGCCGGCCGGATGTGCACGGGATATTAAATGGTCTGCCAGAATCTTTCACTCCTCAATATTTTTATGACAAGAAAATAATACCTGCAAATTTTTCAAAAAACGATTTGAATGGAAGAATAATAAATCGAGAAGCTCTTCAGAAAAAAGCAGGCCTTCCAATCGACAAAGATGCCATGATCGTCACCTGGACCTCTCGCCTGGCCGGTCAAAAAGGAATAGATGTAGCTCTTGAATCTATTAGAGATATGATCCTGGAAAACCCAAAATTACAGTTTATCTTTATCGCCGACGGGGAACCGGAATTTGTCAACAAACTCAGAGCTCTCCGCAGGGAATTTCCAAACCAGCTAAAACATCTTAAGTTTTCCGAAAAGCTTGAAATTCTTGCTTTGGCCGGCGGCGATGTACTGCTTATGCCCTCGTTGTATGAGCCTTGCGGCTTAAACCAGATGAAAGCCCAGCTTTTTGGAACTGTTCCCTTAGTCCACGAAACAGGAGGACTTATTGACACGGTTGAATATGGAAAAACCGGTTTTTCTTTTTATAATCTAAATTCGACAAATTTAACTAACAAGATGAAGAATGTCTGGGAGGCATTTCAAAACAAAGAGTCATGGGAAACAATACAGCGAGCGATAATGTCCCTGGACTACACCTGGCCAACCCAGGCTAATAAATATGTCGAGCTTTATCGAGAAGTTTTAGAATCTCAGCCCTAAGATTATCCGTAATCTCTTTATAAACATCATATGCCTGCGTAGTTTTAATCTTCCCAATATAAGGTTTAGGATCAATCGGCTTACCAAAATGGATACTAATTTTACCAGGTCGAAACATTAGCGCACCGCTCGGCAAAATCTCATAAATCCCTTTGGTATAAACCGGAACAATCGGAACATTAGCCTCTACCGCCAAAATCCCCACCCCTACCTTAAAGGGTAAGAGCTCTCCTGTTTGTGATCGAGTGCCCTCGGGATAGATACAAACCGACCGGCCTAACCGTAAAATAGATCCTGCTTCCCTCAAAGCAGGAAAAAAGGCCTGGTCAGTATCAATCCTTACTATATTTGCAGCTGTACGCATAAAAAACCTTGGGAACAGATGATCGTAGAAGAATTTGCTTGCCAGGGGATAAAGCTGTTTTCTATGCTTTGGCCCAATACACAAAGCAACAACTGCAAAATCCAAAGCACTGGTGTGATTTGGAGAAATTATATAGGGAGGCTTTGGAATATTTTCAATACCATAAACCTTGATTGGAAAAAGCAGCCGGGAGAGAAGACCAAAAAGAAAATAAAATAAGGGTCTCAATACTTCATGCGGAGAATGTATCTTTTTAAAAACATCTTTATCTGCCGGCTGATCCAGCCCCAGAAGCTTGCGCCAATATGAAGAAGTGCCGGCAGCCATCCTACTTTTTTAATCCCTCTACCAGAGCAAGGATATCCCGCAGCGTTTTGACATCGCGCAGTTTATCTTCCGGAATGTCAATCTGATATTTCTGATCCAGAGCGGCAAATATCTCAACCCCCAGCAGGGAATCAATCCCTAAATCAGAAAACAGGTTGGCATCAAGCGTAACCTTCTCTTCCGGAATTTTCACAACCCTTGCAATTAACGCCCTTAACTCGGCTTCCATATTTTCTGTCATAATAATCCCATCTCTTTTTTAACCTGATATTTTTTGATTTTGCGGGTAGTAGTTTTCGGAAATTCCTCTTTTCTAATAATAACACGGGCAATGCGTTTAAATTCGGGCAATTTACCATTTAAGGCATAAATATCGTCTTCTTCTATCTCTTTTCCCTCCTCAGGAACCAGGATAGCAATAACCTGTTCGGTCCCTGCCCTGATCCCATCTTTTACTTTTGCGCCAACAACACAAACATCCTTAACATCCTTTACCTTCATCAGCAAAAACTCCAGCTCTTCCGGAAAAACGTTTACCCCGGAGCCGGTGACAATAACATCCTTGCATCTGCCGGTAATATAAAGAAAGCCTTTTGAATCTATGCGGCCGATATCCCCGGTATAAAGCCAGCCGTCCTTTAGAACCTGAGAAGTTATATCGGGCCGTTTGTAATACCCGCTCATAATACTTGGCCCCCGGGCCAGGACTTCGCCCTCCGGTATAGCCACGCCATGGCGTGGCTCTATCCTCACCTCAACCCCCGGAATATTGCGGCCAACCGATCCTACCTTATTACACTTTGGCGTATTACAGTTAAGAATCGGAGAAGATTCCGTTAATCCATATCCCTGCAGGATAGGAATACCAAGAAGACTAAATCCTTTAATCACCTCCGGATCAATGGCCGCCCCGCCGCTGACCCAAAACCTGACCCTGCCCCCAAAACTCTTGTGCACGGTGGAAAACAATTTTCTCCTGAAAGACTGCAACGGAATAATGCGTGCCAGTATTAGGAGCAAATTAAAAAGCACATTCATCCCCCGCCCCTTTGCCTCCACCTCACGCTTAATCCCGTCCAAAAACAATTTGTACAAAAGGGGCACTCCGCACATTATAGTTACCCCTGTCTCCTTCATATTGGCCAATAGATTATATGATTTGAGGCTCTCGGCATAAGTGATACAAACCCCGTTATAAAAGGGACACAAAAAACCGGCGGTTGCCTCAAAAGCATGATGAAGCGGCAAAATAGATAAAAAGTTATCCTTTGGTCCCACACTAAAAATCTCAGAAACCGCCAAAACATTTGACATAATATTCTTATGGCTGAGCATAACCCCCTTGGGGCTGCCGGTAGTCCCCGATGTATAGAGAATCGCTGCCAGATCATCTGCCTGCAAAGGGATCTGGTTTAAGAATTCAGCAGATTTTATTTCTGTCAGGCTCTCTATGCTTTCAATCTTTATCCTTTTCTGGTTTAATTCTTCTCCCAAAATTTCTCCGCCGCGGGACGAGAGAATAATTGCTTTTGCCCCGCAATCTTTCAGGAGCGGCAAAATATCAGATTTATGGAGCATTATGTCTAATGGGACAACTACTGCAGCAATCGAAGCTATTGCAAGATAGGATATTGCCCACTCCGGACGATTCTCAGAAAGGATCGCAACACAATCCCCCTTCTTGATCCCCAGAGAAAGAAGATGGTCAGCCAAAGAAAGTATTTTTTGCCCTGCCTCAGAATAGCTAAACTTCTTATAAGTCTTTCCTTGTTTTATCTGAAAAGCAGTCTGGTCTTTATAATTTAAGGCAGATTGAAAAAATAAATTTCTAAGATTCATTTTTTAATATGTTAGCCGGTCTAAATATATCGGGCCGTAAGCAAATCGATTTACAACTCCGCTCAATAAAAACCCCAAAATTATTGCTGCCATGATCACAGTTACGGTGAAGGGCATTATTTTATCCTCGGGCACTTTCAATAAGGCAGGAATCCCCAGATACAAAAGATAAACAGAGTAGAGCCCTATTATTGATAAAAAACTCATTGAGGGGATAATGGAAAATATCCCGGCAAGAAAAAATGGAGTTGATGAATAGACCGAAAGCTTCATCGCCTGTTTAAGGTTACTTTCTGCAGAAAAATACTGCCCGATAAAATCAAAAATAAACCCGGCTGAAAAAACTCCGAGCAAATAAACAACGAACGAGACAAGGGCAGAATATAATGCGGTATTAATCGGCATGTGATAATAAGCCGGTCCAATTCGGAGTCCTACAACACCAAACCCAACTATCATCGAAAGAGCGGGAATTAAGGCCAAAAATATGGCATACTTCAAAAAAAGAGATTTTATTGAACTCTCTTCTGCAGCAATTTCCTTCCAGGCTTCTGCCGGGGACAAAATAAGCTTCTTTACTCGATCAATTATCATAATTACCTCCAGGGTTAAGTTCTAGCCATTCTAACATTTGATTTATTGACTCTGCAAGAGGCATTTGCTATTATCATAGCAAGTGTGAAAAATAAACTCCTGGTTAAATCAATTGTTATAATAGTTGTAGTAAGCCTCCAAAGCGCCTATGCTTTTTACGGAACCAGGCCGATGGGGATGGGCGGTGCATTTACCGCAATATCCGATGATGCTAACGCTGCCTACTATAACCCGGCCGGAATGGCCCTTAATCCAGGAGTAGACATTACCGGCTCAACTGCAATTACAAACCGCAATCAAACCATCGGTGAAAATCTGGCCGCAATGAAAATGTGCCTTGAAGTAGAAATGAATCCCTTTGCCTGGATCCTTGGGATTGGAGCAGCCTCGATGCTGGCTTTTCAGGGAGCGCAGTTCTTATCTGACCAGGGTGTTGTAAAAAAAGGCTGGGGCAGGGATGTTGATAAATCAGAAAAAGAAGAAAGTTTGTCTGAAAAAGTAAAAGCAAAAGGTTCTGAAAAGGTCAGGGATGTAAAAAAAGAGGCCAAACAAAAAGCAAAGCAGGCGGCAAAAAAGGCAGCCAAGGAAACAGCTAAATCTGCAGTTTCTTTTGGAAAAGAAGCGGCCGGAGCAGCAAAGGAAGGATTTTTGTGGGGACTAAGAAACCCCTGGTATAGCCATAACTATTATAGGCCCTCTTACTGGGAGAGAAGACACCACCACAAAAAATACAGTCCTGAAGGTAAAGCCCAGTTTGCCATTGGATTAACCTGGGTTTTTGATAAAAACTCCACCCTTGACCAAAATACCAGCTGGTACAGCTTAAGCCTTGCCTCCGGATATGAAGAGAGGGTTGCCATTGGCGCAAACTTAAACATTTATGATCTTGAAATACCAAGCGTAAAAACCAAAGGATTTGGAGGATCACTTGATCTGGGGATGATTGCCCGCCCGGTTGATGAAGTTGCTTTTGGAATTACCGCAAAGGATTTACTTACCACCGATATTCATTTTGACAACGGTGCAGTTGCTACCTATGGAATGAACGTAAACGCCGGTATTGCAATAACTCCCCTGCCCCAGGTAACAATTGCGGCAGACCTAAAAAATATTTTTGAACAAAATAACCGCTCATCAGCCATGCACTATGGAGTAGAAGCAAGACCGATGGGGGGAGTAGCTTTGCGCGCCGGACTGCACGACAACAGTAAAACCGCCGGTATTGGTATCGCGGTCGGACCGCTCGTTATCGATTACGCCTATCTTGCCGGATCATTCAATCGCACCCAAATCCTGGGCGCGACCTGGAAAATCTAGATGTACCAGTTAATCAAGAGCCATCTTGATGAAACAAAAGTAGAAACTTGGGAAAACCTAAAACGCCTGTCGTATGATGCTCGTCATCAATGGATTACGCAAAACATCAAAAACATCCTCCACAGTTTTGAAAAATCAAAGCCGCAGGATAAAAAAGACTGGCACTCGATCGGTTTTTTGTGTATAAATGATACTCTTTATAAAGAAGCCGAACAAATTTATGATTTAATGTTTAAGATCATGCGTTCTCACCATCATGATTATGGAGAAGCGGCATATTACAGGGGCATTGCAAAATTTCTTCAGGGACGCCACAAAGAAGCCCATGCAGACTTTAGGGTTGCCCAGCAGTATGATCTGCATGCCAAGAAATACGACTCCCCCTCTGCCTCGGCTCTGCACTACATGGAAAAAATAATCTTTCCGACCAAGGAAATAATCATCAAAAACCAGAAAAACCTGATCCACAATTTAAACAAACCGCGCAGTTTAGAATATAAGATCGGAGCAAACGTCCTGAGGACAATCCACAAATGGAATTCTGCCACCCCGCTCTATTCCCACGGACCATCCCAGGGGGGAGGATACTTTTTCACATTAAGAGGAAAAAGAGGGGCAGTAAAAGGGATTGCAATCGATCCGGGATATGACTTTTTCAACATTTTCAGGGACCTGGGGCTTGGCATTGCAGATCTTGATGCAATAATAATTACTCACGATCATGATGACCATACAGAATCGGTTGAAGGAATCCTTTCTCTCCTGGCAAAACATAACGACCATAATCACGAAAGAAAAAGCAAGGTACTGGATATTTTTGGATCGGCCGGAACACTGCTCAAGTTTCACGGCCTGCTTTCGGCCACAGATTTATTAGGCAACAGAGAAATCAACTTTAAGCTTTTAGTCCCGGGAAATACCGTTAGTGAAATTGAGGGAGAAAGTTTGGAAGAAAAATACGGCTTTTCGCTTAAGGTTCTTCCCGCCTATCACAAAGAGCGATGGACCAACCAGGAATCCGCAATCGGAGTAATTATGGAAACCAATATTATGAACAAGGATGGAAATCTACTAAAAATCGGCATAACCGGCGACACCCGCTATACGGAACGCATGGGAAGGTCCTATAAAGACGTCCAGCTGTTATTATTAAATATCGGTTCAATAGAAAAAGAAGAAGGAAAACTGCTCTCTCAGCATTTGGGTATGTGCGGATGCATTAATCTTTTAAAAGAGGCCCGGCTGGGACAGCCTTTGCTGGCAATTCTAACTGAATTCGGAGAAGAGTTTGACGGAAAAAGGGAAGTTATCTCAAAAATAATAGAAAACTGGTCCCACCCAATGAACGGAAATCACCACAAGGAACTAAAAGTCATCCCTGCTGATTTAAATCTTGAAGTACGCCTGACCGACCTCGCAATCCGCGAAACCGACACAAATGTATTCTTCCCTTATCATATGATTGAGGTAGAAGAAGGGGAAGTTTTAAAGTATAGGTATAACGGTTAGTCTGTTTTTCGCGTCACCCATATCGATTCAATCCCTGCCAAATCTAACACCGTATTAAGAATCCCCTGCCCTTCCTCCGGACTAGTTTGGATATTTATTCCATGGCCGGTTACCTGTAAATCCAGCGCTTCAACTTTATAGCGCATACTCCCAAAAGGAAGTCCCGCTTTTAAATTAAGGCCTTGCAAATGTGTTCCCCAAAAAGAACCAAATATTGATACACCGGTATATACACCCTTTAACCTGAGTCCCATTACTTTAACCTGTCTATCCCGAAAAAAAGTACTTGTTAATCCCACCGGCATCCAGACCCTCCCCATAGACATCAGCCTCGAAGCTTCTTCCTGATCCGTAGTAATGTCTGGTAAAAGAGGGATCTCCTGCTGTGCCATATCCCCCAAAAACCATGATAAACGAACTTTTCCGTTTTCAGGATTAGTAATAAAATCTTTGTGGACAGCATCCAGGCTATCCCATTCGGGATATTCTAAACTATGAAAAGCCATGACAGCCTGGTCCATTTCAAGAGCCCCGCTTTCTCCAAATCTCGCTCCGTTGCCAATCTTTATCAGATTATCAGTGCCATCCGGAACCAGATCCGCACTTGCCAACACCGATAAAACCATATCCCTATAGTCATATACTCCCCCGGGCAAATGCTCATCCAATAATTCTGTTGTTTTTGCTGAGATTGGCCGCTCGTTCGCCCCCAGACGGACACGAACTCCACCATCAACCAATTTCCTGATCGTTCCACCCGCTTGAGACAATAAAACCTGATTGACTCCAGTAAAGCTACTAAAATTTATTTTCATATTAATTCCCTCCTATTTTCTTTCGTGTACAAATAAATAAAATTTCAGGCTATTTTTTTAGGGACAGAGGTTGAAGAAGTAGAGATTTAAAAGTGTAGATATAACGAATAAGGACCCTAACACAAAGAAATACTTGAAAAACAGCGCTGGTTTTCCAATATAGCCAAATCATCCGGATTGTCAATTTTTATAAAATAATTTCCTTTAACATCAAAATAATAATACCCCAATCCTCCCACAATACCTCTCACCTGCACCACAAACCTTTCCGAATCAATCGCCCACCCTTGGCTACTTGCAGAGAAAGACAAGGCCATTGAAATTCTTTCGAGATTCTTTTCTAAAAATGTCCCCTTTTCAAGAGCCAGATTTATAATATTAAAAACCCTTTTTCGAATCTCTTGAGCATCATTAGAAGAAAAATCTGTCACATATTCCGTTTCCCCAACTATCTCTGAAGGATTAGAAGTCGTGATTGACAAAAAGCCGTATAAAGAAGTAAGAGGAACAACCTCAACATCTCCATCCAAATAAAGGAATGATCGATATTTACTTATAAAATCCTTATTACAAACGATTGTTATTCCAGAATAATCCTCTCTACTTAATCTATCTATTTGTTGATAAATGTCATTTATTTCAGAAGTATCAGGATCACCGTCACGGCGAAAACAGGCATCTAGTTGTCCTAACATATCTTTAATAAAACTAAAAAATTTAACGAGAGAATATTCGTACCCTTTTTCAACACTTATTGCAAGCAGGCCACTAGAAAATAATTCACTCAAAAACAACACTGAGATTTTGTTTGCTCCGACTAACTCTAAGACTTGATCTGGTGACAAGGCACTCCTAAAATTCATATTGGGCTTAGGCACAGAGAGATCAGATTTAATATCGAATTTATCCAAATCAATTACTCCGTGATCTGGCAAAATAAATCCACTTTTTACTAAAAGATTTCCTATATTATTTTGTTTAATTGCCTTATCTATTAAAACTGCAGCGACTGGCACTCCAGATTCTCTTAGCTGTGCCGCATCTACTCCCTCTCCGCGACATATTCCTTTAAATAGTTCTGCTAGCGAGCGACCAAGTCGTGCTCCGTCAAAATCAAAAGCAATTATTTTATTTTTTAGCATTCCCTTGTTCTCCCTATATATTTATCGACACTTTCCAACAAAAATTTCACGCAAGTTTACTCTCTCTCATAACGATAGATAGGTATGACAGAATTAGACTTACAAAGAATCGTAGTCAGCCTTCACGGACCCGGCAAAAAAGAGACACTTAAAACCCTAAAAGAACAAAAAGAACTTCACAAAGAAATACCGATACAGCGGGCCGTAGCTTATATCCTCCAGTTTGGTGATACTGACAGTAAGGCTATCGCAGCCCAGCTGGCGCAGGTTATGAATTTGGGTGTAGACAGCAATTAATCGGCTCTAATACCGCAAACCCAACTTTCCCATAAAAATTCCACATTAAATTTTTAACCATCTATGCTAAAATTATATAGCAATGAAAATCATATTAACCGGCGGCGCAGGCTTTATCGGCTCCAACATTGCCGACACATACATTGATGCAGGACATAAAGTTGTAATTGTCGACAATTTGAGCTCGGGCAACAGGAAAAACATCAACTCTAAAGCAAAGTTTTACAAAGCTGACATAACTGACAGAAAAGCGCTTGAAAAAATATTCAAAAAAGAAAAGCCGGAAATAGTTAACCACCATGCGGCGCAGATTGATGTAAGAAAATCGGTAACAGACCCAATCTATAATGCAAAAGTAAATGAGATCGGAACACTAGAGCTGTTGAATTGCTGCGTAAAGTTTAAGGTAAAAAAAATTATCTTTGCCTCAACCGGCGGAGCACTTTATGGAGAAGTAAGCGCAAAAAAGGGAGCTGGCGAAAACCACCCGCTCGATCCAATCTCACCTTATGCAATAACCAAAAGATCGGCCGAGCTATATTTATCCGCATATGCGTACAACTATGGATTAAAATATACAATATTAAGATACGGGAATGTTTACGGCCCTCGCCAGGATCCCTATGGCGAAGCCGGGGTTATTGCCCTTTTTATTGGGAAACTCAAAAACAATCAACAGCCTTTTATCTACGGTAACGGAAAACAGCTGCGAGACTATGTTTTTGTAAAAGATATATGCCGGGCAAACCTGATTGCACTAAAAAAAGGCCACAACAAAACTTATAATGTCGGAACCGGGCAGGCAACATCTGTAAATACTCTTTTTACAGAATTAAAAAACATCATGGGCTTTCAAAAAGAGGCCGTTTACAAACCACCACGACAGGGAGAGCTTTTTCGATCACTGCTTAACCCAAGCAAGATAAAAAGAGAACTTGGATTCTCTATTAAGACCGATATCAAGAGCGGCCTCCAAAAGACTGTCGAGTACTTTAGAAAATGAGACTTCGAAATGTTTCTATCTTAGTTATATTCTTAGTTGTAAGTTGTAAGTTGTTAGTTGTTAGTTGTCCTGCAGAGCAAATATTCAAGGACATGCAAAACAAACACTGGGCCGAGGCAGCAGTTCTGAAACTGGTAAATCTTGGGGTAACGGATGGCTTTCCGGACGGCACTTTTCGAGGAAAAAAAAAGGTTACCCGCTATGAAATAGCCGGGTTTCTTGACAAACTAGCCGGCAAGTTTAACCCCCAACCCAAAATAAAAAAACTGCTGGCAGAACTAAAAACCGAATTCAATGTTGAAAAATACAAAATCGAAAATCCGGCATTACCTACAGTATCCGGATCATTCAGAAGCAATTTATTCCTTTCACAAGCTAATACGCGCGATTTAATAACAAATTATCGTCTCAAGCTTAATTTTACTAAAAAATACAGCTCAAAAAACAGACTTACGATAAACTTTGACACATTGGACGGTGGATACTATACCAGTACTCCCAGAAACCTCACGAATGAACTTATTGATATCAACGGCTGTTTTAGATTTTTAGACTTTGATTTTACCACCAGTTTTGGAGCCGGAGACATTATTCACAGCAACCCATTGGTTCCTTCAAAAACCGGAATGGTATTTCGCCGCGCAAGACCATCGATTACAGCAAAAGTGAAAAAAAATCACACCACCCTTTCCGCCGGCTATACTGTTTTGGGCAATTCTGCAAATGGTTTGGTTTCAGATCAGGATATTTTTATAACAGCCGGCTACTCTTTTAAAAAGCTTCCTCTGCTTGGTAAAACCGATAAAACACTAACACTTCACTATGTTAGAGGAGCTGGACGAGATGTAAGAGCAGATATTAGGGTTATCAGCGAAAGGCTTGATTTTTACTTTGGTATGGGATCCGGAAAAACCTCGGGACTATATCTTGGAGCAGAAGCCAGAATTAACAACTTAAAATTGTCTGCCCATAGGATTGGCAGCCAGTATAGCCGCAGCAGCAGCAAATATTCCTTTCTTCCGCTAAATCGCTTTTATAAATACATTATACCCGGAACATGCGATATTGGATTAGAATACACCCATCCTCTTTCAAAAAATATCAGAGCAAGACTCGAAGCTGATTTGGTTTTATCCGGTGATTACAGATATGGAAAAAACTATCCGGGAACTTCACTAACCAGTAAATTTGATATAATCCTTGACCTTAACCAAAACAGCAAAATCATCTTTTTTTATAAGAACTTTGATGTTCCATCCGGAACCAATTACACCGATCCTGCTATTGCAAGCAGTGTGCCAATACGCTCAGATTTAATAGGTTTTGGACTGGAGGCGGAATTATAAGTTTACCAGATAAACTGCTTCACTTGCAAAAAGATTAGCAAAAAACGCCGGAATATTATAGAACCGCTCGCCTAAATAGTGCTCTTTTAAAACTTTTATCTTTTGCTCTTTGCATAGATTTCGAAAATCATTTATTGTCATAAAATGGATATTAGGCGTGTCATACCACATGTAAGGAAGGGTCTTTGACATCGGCATTTTTCCCTGAAAAAAGAGATAACTGCGCGAAACAATATGCGCAAAATTAGGAAAACCGACAATAACTTTTTTTCCCAGACGCAGCATTTCCAGTAAAACAGGAAGCGGATGCTCGAGTGCCTGCAGGGTATCATTTAATATTACATAGTCAAAGGTCTTGTCAGGAAAATCCCTGAGCCCTTTTTGAATATCCAGATCAACCTGAATTACATTTAAGCCCTTGGCTATACAAACGTTCAGATTACCGGGACTCTTGTCCACCCCCACTCCGCGAATATTCTTTTCGGTAATTAACCGCTCAAGCAAAGAACCCTCGCCGCAGCCAACGTCTAATACCCGGCTTCCCGGCTCAACCCATTTAACAATTACATTATAATCGGGCTTATACTTGTCAGGCATGTGATAAAAAACCTCCGATAATATTATCAAATTGAGGGTCGTCAAGAAGAAAGGCATCATGTCCGGCAGAAGACTCCATATTACGGTATGAAACAGGGATAGAATTTGCCTTTAGTGCTTTGACAATTTCCCAGGACTGATAAGACGGAAAGAGCCAGTCAGAGGTAAATGAAATCACCAGAAATTTAACCCCTTTTGACCCTGCAAAGGCCTTCATTAAACTTCCAAATGTTTCGGCTAAATCAAAATAATCTCCGGCCTTGGCAATATAGAGGTATGAATTTGCATCAAAGCGTTGAGTAAACGATAACCCCTGATGTCGCAGATAACTTTCGACCTGAAAATTAATGTCGAATTTTGATTTAAACTTATCCTCTCCCTGAGTCTGTCTTCCGAATTTTTTATGCATTGATTCGTCAGAAAGGTAAGTGATGTGTCCAACCATGCGGGCAATCGCCAGGCCGTCGGAAGGGGGATTTGAATCGTAATAATTGCCATTGTTAAAATTAGGATCGGCCATAATAGCCCTGCGGCCGACCTCGTTAAATGCTATCCCCTGCGCTGACAGACGGGAGGTTGTAGCAATGGGAATAACTGACCTAACCGAATCGGGATAACAAACCGCCCACTGCAGGGCCTGCATCCCCCCCATCGATCCGCCGGTAACGCATAAAAGTTTTTTAATCCCGAAATGGTCGATTAGTTTTTTTTGGGCATTTACAATGTCCCCTACGGTTATCAACGGAAAATCAAGGGCATAGGGTTTTTTTGTCTTTGGATTAACTGAAGATGGTCCGGTTGATCCGCGGCATCCGCCAAGTATATTAGAACAGATAACAAAATAGCGGTCGGTATCAATGGCCTTGCCCGATCCGACCAGATTATCCCACCACCCGGCCTTTTTATCGTCTTTGCTGTACTTTCCGGCCACATGAGAGTCTCCGGATAAGGCATGGCAAATCAGGACAGCATTGCTTTTATCCGAATTCAGATTGCCGTAGGTTTCATATGCAATGGTGATTGGGGAAAGAACTTCCCCGGATTCTAGCTCCAATTTATCGAACTTAAATTCTTGGATTTTTGATAAAAGAACCATGAATATATTATATCATAGTGGAGCAGACGGGAGTCGAACCCGTGTCCGAGATGAACGAGCCCCAGTATCTACGAGCGTAGTTTCTATTCTTTATTTCGCCTCAAGGTTGACCCGAAACAGAGTCTTCTTGAGGCTAGCTTACATAAATTTTCTCCAACCAGCCTATAAGCGAACGATCGGATATCCGATATAATTAAACTCGAATCCACCCCTATCGGAAAAGATGGTGAGTCTGGCTATGCTTTAATTAGCAAGCCACTAGCTGAGGAACTGCTGGACTGAAAACAGTCTTTACAGCGTCAACTAGTTGTGCAAATATGTTTCTTGCATTTATGTTTTGCCACCAATTTTAACGAGATTAGATGACATGCTCGGCTCGCAACCAGAACTACGAAAACACCCCGTCAATACCCTTACTGCCCCAACTCTGCCGCCAAAGGCGGCATCGTAAATCCCAACATCCAACGTCCAAATCCAAAACAAATTCCAAATCCCAATTTTAAAATCCCAATATTTTTGAGATTAGAAGTTGGAATTTTGGATTTCCTTGGACGTTGGATGTTGGACGTTGGAAGTTATTCACTGCAACTCTTTATTAAGAACCCCAAAGAACTGTTGGATCTGCTCTTCTGACATCTGAGACTCAAGCAGGTTGGCAAACTGCTCCCACCCCTCGGCCTCTTCCATCAATTCTTTGTTATTTTTAATATTATCTATTGTTTTATCAATTTCTTTTTGAAGACGGCGGTTGGCCTCTTCCATTGCTGACTGCGGATCCTTAATCCCGGTTAAATCAATTACACGCTGTAATATTTCTACAAAAGAGAGCTCTTTCTCTTTTGCCTCTTTTGCGGCAACCGCCAGGGCTGTTGCAATTGCGTGGGCATCCAGCTCAGGCCCCCGCCCTATCTGGCTTGGCTTAGCTGATTGTCCGGCCTGCTTTCCTACCTTCTGCCCCCTGGCTTTCCCTTTACCTGCGGGATGTGGAACATGAGGAACCCTTCCTGGCACTCTAACCATTAGCTTGTTCCTCCTAGTTTACCGGCAATTTCTTCTTTTGCCAGCAAGCCGGCCAGCCTTAAGGCTGACTCCCGCTCGGCCGAAGTCAGGGGTTGACCCTTCCATTGGGTTAACTTCTGCTCAAGAGCCTTTTGTGTGGCCTTTCTTAAGTCAATACCGGTAAATACCCTGTTATGATTATTTGCACCCGTAACTGTCACTTGTTCGTCTCCTTTAGTGCCCTCTCTATATCTCTTTGCGCTACCTTGCGCATTATTGTGTCTCTCTTTTCGAATCGCTTTTTTGCCTTTCCAAGACCTATTTCAACTTTTACCCAATTACCTTCTAAAAAGAGTTTGGTAGGAATTGCCACCATTCCCTTCTCTGCAATTTTTCCGCTTATTTTTTTAAGCTCACCCCGGGTAACCAAAATCTTTCTTACCCTGTCACTTACAACCTGTGCACCGGTGCTCTTTCCGTAAGGGCTTATGTGCATATTATATAACCAAAGCTCATCTTTATCAAGTCGGGCAAAACTGTCCTTAAAATTTGCCCTGCCCATACGAATTGACTTTACTTCTGAACCCTGAAGAACTATGCCCGCTTTAAAAGTTTCTTGAAAAAAGAAATCGTGAAATGCTTTTCGGTTATTTATAATAACTTTATAATATTGTCCAGCCATATCTAATTATAACAAAAAAAAAGGCGAGATTGCAGCAATGCAACCTCGCCCCTATTAAAAGCTAATTAATAAAGACTTGCTTTAATAGTCGGCCTGGTTATTTCAAATTGGAAACCCTTGTCCCATGATAAGAGCTGATCAACCAGTTTGGTTGCCATTGATGTCTTTGCCAGCATCTGTACAGACTGTGCCCGGGTTACTGACTTATCTGGATTAAACTCCGTACCACTGACATATGAGAGCATTCCTGCTTCCTGTGCGGCATTTACATACCCTGCTGACCAGTGTTTTTTAGATACATCAGAGAAGGCGGTCTTTCCAAATTTCTTTGACATTCCGTCAAATCGGGCCATAACCGTTACTGCCTCTGAATTAGAGATACGGTTGTTGGGTCTAAATCTTCCGTCAGGATATCCCTTAATCAAACCGGTACGTTTTGCAATCTCAACGTATCCTGCAGCCCAGTGGTTTGCCGGTACGTCTTTGAAAACCTTTACCGGACGTCCGGGAAGTTTATATTCTTTTGCTCTAACCAAAATTGCTGCCAGCTCTGACCTGCTCAAGCTTCGGTCCGGCCTAAAGCTTCCATCAGGATACCCCTGAATCAAACCGACAGTTCCGGTATTTTCGATCGGGTTCTTGGCCCAGTAGCCGCCGGTAACATCTTTAAAGCTGACCAGGCGCAATACACGCCGGTCTGCTGTGATCTTTCTTCCTTTATTATCAACTGCTTCAACATGGATCAGTTTTTTACCCAGCTTATCAATAGGAACAGAAGCAACAAAAGCTCCCTTAGAAGACAAAGTCGCATTAACCCCGTTAACTTTTACGTTGATGCCGTCCAACTTTCCCTTAAGTGTTCCGGCTACCTTTACACTGTCGGTATAAACTTTTGATTTATCAACCGGAGAATTAAGCACCATTTCTAAATCAAGTTTCTTTGGTTCCGGGGCTCCGACAAATCCCAGTGAAAAATAATAGGTAGTATCTTCGGCCAGATTTCCGTATGGATGGTAGGCAAAATCAAAGGCAATACCATTAACCCTAAGCCCTAAACCGGCAGTAAGATTGGTAACTGTACCTTCCGGCGCAGGATCCTGGTCCAGTCCGGCCCTTAATGCAAACATAGGAGTTATAAAATATTCTGCTCCGGCATGGAAAGCATTTGAGCGCTTGCTGATCAGGTCGTAATCGGCTGCCAGGGTCAGCTTTCCCTCTGCTCCAATCGGAAGACGGTAAGCAACACCGGTTTTGATAACTGTAGGCAGTGCGTTTGAAACACTGTTTCCTGATTCAAGTTTAGTGCCTAATGGATTCTGTGCAACAACACCTAATGACAGCGCATCTGATACAGAATAAAGGACACCCGCATCAAGGCCGATGGCTGATCCAGCAGCAGCTTCAACGGTCGCGTTTCCAGAACCGCCCTGAGTATAATATTTTAATGTTCCACCGACTTTTAATCTTTCGTCCTGCAGTTTTAATCCGTAAGAGGCAAAGATTAAGCTGTTGTTCCAGCTGGCACTTCCAAGAGAGGTACCTGTCCCGTCATAAAGTGATATTCCGCCGACGTTTGAGGTAATGATCCCTGCGCCGATACCGCTGTTTTTTCCAAAAGGATAAGCGCCACCCAAAACAATGTAATTTACATCGCTCATTAAGGTGGTATACATGCTGGTAATTTTGGGAGAATAGAGTTCTCCTAATCCGGCCGGGTTGCTAAAAATCGTATCAGCATCTTCTGCAACCGCGACAAATGCGCGGCCCATACCAAGCGACCTTGCGCCCACACCAATCCGCAGCGGATCTGTTGCGGTAACGTCAGCTTGCGCAAAACCAACAACCAACAACAAACAACTAACGACTATAAAACTAAAGATTAAAAATTTCTTCATTACTTTCTCCTCCCTTATTTATTAATTATGAGGATTTTTCCTCGACCTAATATGCTTGATCCTGCTGCTACACGATAGAGATAAACTCCGTCTCCAAGTACTTCGCCAAAGGCGTTTTTGCCGTTCCATGAAACCTCGTTTGCTCCGGCAGTTCCGCTCCAGTTTAATTTTTCTACCATCTGGGCTGTGGTATCAAAGATATAGATGGTAGCAGTTGTGTTTGTTCCGGAATCAAATACAATCTTAGTTGTCTCTGCTCCGCTTGGGTTAAACGGGTTTGGATAGTTATATGATGCTGCGGCAGCCGAAGCTGATACTTCAAAGCTTACTGCGTTTGACTGCAGGCTGTCGCTGGTGCGAATTACCGATAATTGTTTTTTACCTTTTTTGATATCAGGAACTTTAAAGGTAATGCCGGTCGCGCTCCAGGCTGATATTTGTTTGGTTGACAGGCTTTCGATATAGGCTTTTGCGTCTGTTCCGGCAAACTCAATCTTTCCGGCAGAGCCAAATCCTGTACCGGTTATAGTAACTTCAATTCCAGCTTTTCCCTTTGACTTGCTGATCTTATCGATCTTTGGGTTGCCGGTTACTGGTGGTATAGTTGATCCTTTTGATACAACAACATGGTCAATATAAACCCCTGTTGATGCTGCGGTTCCGGCAAAAACAAACTGATACTGATCAATTTTGTTCCAATTTAATGTTGCATCACCCGAAGTTGTCCCCACTACACGAGACATTTTAGTTTTAAAAGAGCTGATCTTAACCTCTTTCCAATCTGTTGACGAAAGAGAGACAGCATTTGCATCGGTCAAACCAAAGTTTGTACCATCGGCATCTTTAACCTGAAACTTAACCTTGTTAGTTGATCCGTCACCTTTTAACCAAAAGGTTAGAGTATCAACAGAAGATGCATCCTGGGTTGCAACCAAAATACCACCCCATCCTCTATATGAAGTTTTAGGATCTGAGTTTGCAGAATAGCTGGTCTTCATTGCATAAGTATCTTTTTTGGCAACTGAAGTCTGTCTTAAAACCGTTGGTTCATTAGACTTTGTCGGTCCGATAGCATAATAAGAACTAACCTTGCCTGAAGGGAAGGTAACGCTACCAGAGACTGATTTTGTAGCTCCCTCATAATCGTCGATGACGATTGAGGTTGCAGCTGTTGGAGCCTTAACTTCAAACATGTTTTTCCCTATAACAGAGTCGACAGTAACATCTCTCTTGCCAGGAGCAGCATCCGAAGCAATTTTTACATTAGAAACTTCAAGCTTTAATGCGTTTAATAATTTAACTGTACCCGAAGTTATTCCACTTCCAAATGTTACCTTTGAATTAGAAGTAAAAGTTGTACCTGACCCCTCTATTGTAACTTTAGCAATTGTTTCGCCCTGTTTTCCGGACGAAGGAGAAACACTCTTTATAGATGGTCCTGTAACAGGCTTTGGTTTTGATGTAGCAAAAGATTTTATTGCCCAGGCAGAGGGAGGATTAGGTAATGGGTTACCTATTTTTAAAGGAGCAGAATCACCGTAATGGGTTGCTGCTTTTAGAGTAGAAGCATTCCAGACACGGATATAGACGGTGTTTCCATTAGTTAATCCATTTAGAGCGTAGTAGAAATATCCGGCACCGCCGATATTTCCGACTGTTCTGGCGGTTGAATCAATTAAGGCGTCTGCGCCTCCAGGAGATCCGTCTGATTTAGGAGGGAGGGGTTTTAAACCCTTAGCATAAATTATCTGTAAAAGATTACCGGCAGCCAGCTTAGTCCCACCGACCGACTTTTCATAAACATACTGGCCGGTATCCGGATAGGCGTTATAGCTGTCGGCCAAAACCGGCAGTGCAAAAACGACCAATCCTGACAAAATAATTGAAGCAACTATCCCAACCGAAATTAATTTATTCAACAGTTTCTTAAACATATCTTCCCTCCTTATATATATCGTCAATTTTTACTAAAAATTTCACTCTATTTTTCATAATTATAATCCTACTTGATCTCAATCTGTTTATATTTTCTAACAAAAATGCTTCGATCACTAGTACCGGTCACATAAACATCCCCGGCCTTATCAACTGCAATGCCGGTTCCATAGTCATCACTACCACTATCATAAGTTTGGGTGCAGAGAGTCTTTCCGTTAGAATCGTATTTTCTAATCCAAATATTACTTTTAAGTGGCGTGAGAGAGTCAGGAACAGTTGTAGAACCAATCACATAAACATTGCGCTTCTTATCCACCGCTACTCCTCTCCCCTCATCACTTCTATTGACAGAACCAGCATAAGACCGAGTCCAGAGAGTTTTTCCGTTGGGATCATATTTTCCAAGCCAAATGTCTCCTCCGTAACCAGAAGGGTGCATAGCACCATTGTGCGTACCAACCACATAGACATTCCCATTACTATTATCTACTGCTATTCCATACCCAATATCATCCGGTTTATCAGGTTTAGGAGAATTACCGTTGTGAGTACTTGTCCAAAGTGTTTTCCCATTCGGGTCATATTTTCTTGTCCAAATATTCCAATCTTTCCAAGCACCGGATCCATAGACAGATGCATATCCCGTAACATAGGAATTCCCAGCTTTATCAACTGCTACTGCTTTCCCCGAATTATAACTAGCGGACCAAGAGGGACCACTATAGGTTTGTGTCCAAAGCAGATTTGCCTTGGTATCATACTTACTTGTCCAGATGTCAAACGATTTATTAGTAGTCACAGAGAAATTCCCTGCCTTATCTACCGCCAGATCCGTTTCATTATCAGTATACGAAAACCCATGCACATTAATTTGGGTAGCTTGGCTCCAAAGCAACTTTCCATTGGTATCATATTTTCCGGCCCAGACGCCATCCTTACCTAAATTTAAGGTTCCACTCACATAGACATTACCACCCCCATCAATATCTATTCCATTCCCACCAAGATTTGCAGTAGTACTGCCACTATTCTTAGTTTTAGTCCAAAGCGTCTTTCCATTTGGATCATACTTTGTTGTCCATATGTTCCATCTCCAAGCAACATCTCTCATCTTACCCGTAACATAAGAATTACCACTACTGTCAACTGCTATAGCCTTTCCCTGCCCACCAGCATGTGTTCTCGTCCACTTAACAGTAATAGGACAAGAATTTTTAAAACCAGACTGGTCCTTTCTGTCAACATCCCCCTTAGGCTGCGCATCAGAAGCGCCAACAACTGATCGACTATCACACCCAAACATCAACCCCAAAGCCCCTCTTGATCGATTAGCAACCACCTTGGCTTTTGACGCTGATTTGCTATAAGAATACTTTTTAGCTGCGCCCTTGTATACACTCTGCCCCTTTGGCTTATATGTTTCAAGCCATTTAGACAGATCCAAATTATTACCAGCAGTTACAGTTCCCATTGTTTCCCCCTCCTATATTTAATACGGCTTTTTATACAGCCATGTATAGGAGCTCTTTCCTTTTATCTCTTCAACAATATACCCTTTTCCCGGACTAAGTTTCATGGTAGAAAGCTTCATGCTAGTCGCGTCATACCACTTCTTATCAGTTGATTTTAACCAGACCTGCTCAAATCCGGAGGTCGAATCTTTAAAATTATAAATCTTAGCTGACAGAGGCGGAACAGATCCCATACTTGCCCCTGCACTTAAGTTCTCAGAACCAAGTGTGACAGCAATCGGAAAGGTAGTCCCGACAAAATTAAATCCGCTTTGAACTTTAATACTCCTGTCTTTCTCTGATATGTTACCAACCAGGGTTGTAACAGCAGTGCCAGAGGCCAACTCAACCCAATAACCTGCATCCGGAGCAACTGTTATGGTCGATGCTTTCATGGTGGTCGCGTCATACCACTTTTTATCTGTAGAATTTAACCAGACCTGCTCATAGCCAGAGGTGCTGTCTTTAAACTTGTAAATCTTATCTGCCAGCGGTGGAACAGTCCCGGCAGTAAGCTGGGCTCCAATCACCTTTGCAATACTTGTATCGGCTACCTCAAAAGGAAGAGAAATCAGGTTATACCCCTTCTTTAGAGAGACATCAAACTTACCAACAACGTCTTTCTTTAACAAAGTAGAAGTCAAAGTGGTTCCGGTAGCCACAACTTTATAGTATTTTTGATAACCAGAGCCGACTAACGCCGCGCTTGATTTGTCGGTATAAGATCCGGTGGAAGAGCTGGTATAGTTTGTCTTCTCAGCTTTCCATTTGCTAGCATCAGTTGAGTAAGCTTCTACTGTATAAATATCAACATTCCCGCTTGGAGTAACGGTCCAGCTAACAGTTACAGAAGATCCTTTAGTGTCTCCATCACGCTTAATTGAAGTTACAATCGGTCCTAACTCCTTTGACGCTGTAACATAATCTATATAAATCTTCCCTTTCGAAGCATTCTTATCAGTAAATATAAACTGATATTCAGCGATCTTATCTGTGTCTAATTTACTATTTGTACCTGCAGCAAATGACTTATTAAACGCGCTGACAGGAATTGAATATTTCTTGAATCCGGAAGAATCACTTATCGCAAATTCATAAGCCGTACTGCTGGTTCCATAAACACTGTTATCGTCATCCTTTAACTGCAACTTGACATTTCCGGTAGTAGAACCATCACCCTGCATATAGAAGTTGATAGTATCGTACTTTGTAAAGTCAAAATTGGTCTGCAGCTCACCACCCCACCCCCTGTAACCGGCAGTTGAAGCATCATAGTTTGTTGCCATTGAATATGACCCCTCATGCTTGGTTGAAGTATCGGGTTTAAAAGTAGGATCCTTCTCTCCGCTTGCTATAATTTTATAGTATTTAGTGTGAAGAACCAATTTTCCCTCAATATCATCAATAATGTTTGAAGTCGTCGGAGGTATAACCGGTGTATCTTTTCCTGCTGTAACCGGACCTATTACCGCATAAGGACCAAATTTACCATCATCCCAACGCTTAGTAGGATCAGAATCATTAGCATCACCACCATCATAAGCTTTAACTCTAAAGTAATAAGTAGTTCCATAGGAAAGTGTGGTAATATCTTTTTCTATCGCACTAGCATTTGATTCTACATTACCTAAATCAGTCTGCCAACTAAGGTTTGCAGCAGTTTTATATTCAATAACATAAGCCATTTTCTTCCCGGAATTTGTAGTATAGTTGCCATCATCTAAAGCAGCACTCCATTTAAGTTTTGTCCCGGCTGTCGGAGGCACAACCTGCAAGTTTGAAACTGCTCCCGGAGGAGTATTTAATTTCCAGTCATATCCGGTTCCGAGAGTATCTCCTTCGACATGCCCTTTTACAGAAGAGGCGAACCAGACATAGCCTCCGTTTGGAGAGCCGACAGTCGAATCAAATCCTTCATTATATACAATCGGTCCGACTATCTGCCAGCCTAAACCGCTGTCATCTTTTCCATCTTTATCGGAGTCGGTATATTTCATGCCGATACCCAGTTTTCCCTTTACCTTAATCGCATAGCCATAAATACCATCATCGGTAGTTACAAGTGGATCAATTGAGGTCCTGTAATGGGTTAAATATATATAACTGTCATCCAAAGACAAAGCCATTCCGTCCCACTTGTTGTTTGGATGATATTCATCTGCAGAAACCATAGAGAGCGAAGCTCCTTCGGTATAAGCATTAGACGAACCGGCCCCAAAACCTCCATAAATACCTTCATCTGTATTTAATCCGATTACATCGTAGTATGGAGAGGTAGTTTGATTAACCTTTACAAATAACACCCTTCCGTCATTCATATATGAAAGATAGGTCGGATTCTCCATTCCGGAGGTTACAGTATAAATCGGGGTTGATGGAATAGTAGTTGGAACGCTGGTTATATCATAAATATAAACCGCACCAGAAGCAAAAGTTCGGCTTACTGCCAAACGTGTATTGTCGGGCTTTACCGCAACATCGGTAAGATTGACCCCGCCAACGCTAATTGCTCCCTTTATACTATTATTTTGGGTCTCAATAACATGAACCTTTCCAATTGTACTGTCTGCAACGTATAAATACTTATTATCAGGACTCAAAGCCATTCCCATAGGGAACGAGACTCCGGTAATGCTCTTTTCTAATGTAAAAGTTGGAGCACCTGGAGTGGTCTTGCTAATTGAATAAACTGAAACATTTGGTGAGCTGCCTGCAATTGAAACATACAGTTTGCTTACGTCAGAATTTACCGCCATGCCGTAAACCGCGCCGCCGGACACCGGGATAGTGGCAACATCTTTTGAAGTCTGCTTAACTGCGCCAATCTCATTGTTCCAGGCCCAAATAACTCTTATCTGATTTGCTGCATGATCAGGAACAAACAGGTAATAGTAATTACCCTCTGCCCCGCTCCCGCTTATAATCGGAGATGTAACTGCCGGTGCCGGATGCGCCGCAGCCAAAGCACCCGTAGCCAATACTCCCAGAAGCAAGACTATCGATAGTATTTTCTTTATCATTTCAATTCCTCCTATTTTGTTTCGTATACCAAGTCACCCTGCAGATTAAGACCAAATAATCTTCCGCGGGTAATGTTAGTAGTATTAATCGTTAATTCTAATTTAATGTCCCCAGTCGGTTTATTAAAACTATCCAAAGAAATAGGAATCTTTATTCCTGATGTGGCGGTAAGCGCCGGAGCAAGCTGTTTCTTTATCTCCGAAAGAACTCGGCCGTCCTTGTCTACAATTTTTGCCGACACATAAATCGGATAAGTTGGAGGATTATACGGTCCTCCGTCCGAAACCGGAGTAGAATCCGGTTTTACTGTTGCGTCTTTTTTTACTCCTGAATCGATACCGCCATCTGTCTTTTTCACCGGATCACAAGATGGAAACACTCCGCAGGCAACCGGTTTTCCAGCTTGTCCCGGATCAGAAACTTCTTTTAAGGTATCATCCGCATTTTTAACATATCTGAATGGATCACTCAGGCACTTTTTGGGATCATCGCCAAAAACATGCGACAGGCCAAATTTTGGTGTAGAATTTGAAGTACCATTTACCTCTACCTGATACCAGGTTTTTGCGGTAACTAAACTGGTCGGATCACAGCTGTTTTTTGTTTCGCATTTAACCGGGGTAACAGTGGAATCAAGCTGACCTAATTTTTCATCTGCAAGTTTACAAGGAACAGATCCCGAATTGCTCTCGCACAAAATCTGTCCTTTATCATTTGCCTTATAAGTTCCGCTCTTGGTTGTGGAAAATCCCTGCTGTTCACTATATCTTATTACTTTGACACCATTTTTGTCGGCATAATAATCGCGGGTAATGGTAGTGTAGCCATCCTTACTGGCTATTCGACTCTGAGGTTTTAACCCCATCCCGGCATACTTGCCATCTTTGGTCTGAACAACCGGATCCTTGCCCATTTTGGCCGGAGTCCCAATATCTATTACCGCTCCCTCTGGAGCTTTTGAACAGATTGCTGAATTTTTAGTTCCGAGAACAATTGAAATACTTTTTACGTTAGGAGGAAGTGCTTTTGAACCCGGCTTTAGCGTGGTCCTTACAGTTACCTCTCTTCCGCCCTTTGAGATGTCGGCTAATGCAACGGAGATAAAATTGCTAGCTCTTTTTACTCCCGGTACTGCACCGTCTAATATTTGAGTCCCAACTCCATCTGAGCAGCCAAGCACAAGACCTCCCGACTTTTTGCCTCTGTTGACATGCACCTTTGCTGTCGTTTTTGCTGATTGAAAACTTAACTTTGTTACATCTCCCATGATTATTTACCTCCCTTTTTCTTTTTCTTCGCTGCAGCTTCTTCACCTGCCATTTCCCCTTCAACAGTTGCAGCTGTCTTATCAAGCGGCTTGGTCGGATCTTTTACTTCTTCTGCCCCTTTTCCTTTTGCTTTTTCTGCACCTTTTGTTTCATCTTTCTTTTTAGGAGCCGCTTTTATTTCTTTTCCGGCCAAAGCAAGCAGTGTATCAACATGCTTTCTATGTAGACCAGAGGTTAAACTTAGAACAGAACCCCCGTTTTTCTTAATTGCGGCAACAGCAAAATCCAATACAGGCTGGGTTACAACCCCTGCCCTAAGATCGCGTTCAAGAATAGATCTCTTTGCGGCAAGTTTTGGATCAAGCTCTTTAAGTTTTGCCTCAAGCACAAATTTATTATCATTTAAGCCGCTCAACTGCGATATTGCATAGACCAAATCCGCGGCAGAATGGCTGGCCTGGCTCGGAAGCTTTATCAGTTTTTTCCAGTCCGCTTCATTAAGCCCCTGAGATTTGAAGTCATTGGCAACTTTATTACGCAGATAAGCAATTTTTAGCAATTTCTTTTTGCCTGCTGTCATCATGCGGGTACTTCTTCGATATTCCTTGTTTGCAGCCAATGCATCATCAGTTGTTCCGGTTACCGGTTTTCCGATTCCGATATTCAAGGCAATTGGAACCACATCCCCCTGCAGTACCGGCGAATTAGCCTTCTTATATGTCCTTATGGGAATATCCGATTTTTCTATCTTTTCGATAAATGGAAGATCTTTTGCTTTTGGATGCAATTTCGCGTATTGTGCCTCCGCGGCTTTAAGATCAAGTTTATAATCACTTTGTATAAGACCGTTGGCAAAAGCAAAGGCATAGAGGTTGGTATATTTTTCATCAACCCTCTCAGCTCCAACCAGTGTGTTTAATATTCTCCTTGTTCGAGAGAAATCGGCTACAAAGGCCTCTCTGCGCTGGTCATTGACACTGGTTAATTCTCTTAACGGTCGTCGAAATTGTTTGGCAAGTCCAAACCTTACTAACGGCCCAACTACAGCAGTAGCAACGGCATCAGGATGATTTAGCAGCCCCTCATGTTTATGAACGTTGACCTGAGCAAAGACTCCATATTTTAGCGGCGCATGTCCCTGATACAAATATTCTGCCCTTAATACTTTAACGTTATGTCTAATTGGTCCCAGATAATCATCTTTTTGATAGCCGGTGCTCAAATCAAGCAGGTGTTTCCCGTTCTTCTTAAGTTGAATTTGGGCACTAACATCAAATCCACCGGTAACCTCTTGTCCGGACAAGCTGGCGTCAACAAAGGCACGCGCTGCAATGCTGTAGCGCGGACGGTTAAATGCGGCAACAACCTCGACCCCTGCTCTATGGTAGCTCTCGCTGCCAAGATAGCGGGAACCTGCATCGGGAGAATCGTCCCATGAAGTAAAATAATCCCGGTTCAATAAGTTGTACCTTGCAGCAATTCCAAAGGTCCAGGAATTTTTTACTCTAAAGTCAACTCCCAGCCTTGGAGAGACAGATAGATATGGGGTTTGATCCCATTCCCCGGCTTCTACCCTTGCTCCGGCGCCCAAAGCCCAGTTTTTATACTGTTCCCTGCTAAAGTTAAAGTTTATATTACCATCAACATAGAATGCGCTTCCTGATGGATAGATCGGACTTGATTTTGCGCTGTCGGCAAAGATCCCGCCGACCTCTAATCTTGCTTCTAATGGAAGACCTTTTTGAGTAGTTCGTCTAAAATGAGAGAAGAGAGCAACCTCACCTTTTTTATAGTCTTTACCACTGTGTAACCCTTCATATTCTGCCTTTACTCCCACCTTCCAGGCATGCTGTGGAGTTGTTGGGTTCCAGGTTAAAGTAACCGGAGTTTTAAGATAAAAAGCAGAGTTTCCGTCCAAACCTTTTCCTAAAGATGAAAGATCCTCGGTTTCAAAGGCAGCGCCTGTATATAATGTAGCATCGGCCATAATATGGTTGCGTCTCATCCACTGATCAGCCTTGTCATACCATTTATCTGACTCTTCTGCATAGTGCAGCTCCCTTCCTTTGTCTCTTACCAGTTCAATCTTAGCCGCATTTATGGCAGCGTCGACAGCTTTCTTTAGTTTTGGTGAGAGACAAAGCTTTGAGAGCTTGGCTTTAATAGCCTGGATTGTATCTGCAATTTTTTTTCGGGTAGCACGATATTTTGTATCACTGTCTCCGGTAAGGTTTTTTAGCCAATTATCAGGATTAAATCCTGCCTTAATATCTTTAAACCCGATATTTTTTGCAATCTTGGGATATTTCCTAAGGAGAGTAAAAATCGTTCTTTTGTTCTTATTAGAAAATTTTCTTTGCGGCAAAGTTTTATGGACAGATGAAAAACTGTCATACGCCCCTTTCTTTGCATCAGAAACCCCGGTCAGATTTTTCCTGGCTATCCCCCCAATAACTTTTGAAGCAGCCACTGCAACATTGCGCATTTTAACTAAAGTGATTAAGTCGGCCAAAATAGGCCTGTCATCACTGTTTTTAGACAGCCTGTTATAAATATCTACTAACTTTGCAATCTTAACATTTTTAATCCATAGGGCTATTTTAGAATCTTCTTTTGCTTTTGTTTTATATCTAATCCGAGAAAGCCACTTTTTTATCTTAACAGGATCTTTTGAGACTTTTGCAAAAGAGAGATAGCCCGGAAATTTAATTACTCCACTGGTCCAACCTTTTAGTCGTTGCGCCATTGCAATAATAGTTCCCTCAACCTTTCTGGTCGCAGTCCAATCCGGAACCGCCTTGCTTAACTTCCCATAAACACCCAGTGAACTGGTAAGCGTTTTTCCTAATTTAGTCAGCGTTTCGTCCACCTTATCTGACCCGGTCGCGACGACCGCCTTATCAAGCATTTGCAAAAGGGTCCATAAATCACCTAGCTTTAATATTTCCGCATGGACGCTGGCTTCCGGATTTGGCTTTTTTACATCCGCTCTTACACATATTTGTATTGGATTACTCATTTACTCTCCTCCTATAATTCGAACATATCGTCATCGCCTTTTGTTTTAACTGGCGCTTTTGTCTTAACCGGCGAAACTCTTAGTGTATCTCGCTCTGAACCTATGGCATTGCTTCCTGTTGATCTTGGAGGCCTTGGTTTGCATCTTCCTCGTCGTTTTCCCCACTTGCATTTCGGTTTCACTTTCTTCACACACCCTTTAATACCCTTTAAAGTTTCTTCGCTAGGTTGTTTAACTGTAATCTCTGTCCTGCAGACTACTTCCTTACTCTTATCCTTTGCTGCCCAGATATATACGGGATAGGATGTTGATGAATAACCACTCAATCGGTCGCTTCCCTTAGGACAAAATGGTTTAGCGGCGTGGTAGGTAGAAAGAGTAATCATACCCTTTTTATCCACACTAGTACGGGCCGACAAGTGATTAGTATGTCCATAACTAGTCACAACTTCAGACTTTATTGCCCAACCATGATAATTTAATTGAGGGTCTACAATTATTTGGTTTCTTGCAGATTCATCAGCCACAATTTCTGTACTTGAACCTTTTCTTATTATGCACTTTGGAACTTCATGTTTTATTACTGGAGCAGGGGCTGAAACCTTCTTTTTTCCTCCGCGAACTCTTGACGGCGAACATCCAAAAACAATACCAGATGCCCCTTGTCTTTTATTTACTACAACCTTTGCTTTTCTTGTTGAAGCCTGAAACTTTAATCCTTCAATCCCATTTCCCAT
>JABMQY010000009.1 GCA_013202975.1 Candidatus Saganbacteria bacterium | reverse complement strand
GGTTGAAACTATATCGATTGTCGGGTCGAATATTTTTTGCCTGAATTCAGGAATACTTTTGCCGGAGGGTAAAATATTGAATTCATCCGGGTCGGTGTTTTTGGAGTTAGCGATGGCCTGTTCGATTGTATTGTCAATTTCATCAAGGTTTGAAGTATAAGCAAAGCCCAGGCGTTTATCCTTTATTACCCTGATTCCAATACCCATGGCAGTGCTCGAATCAAATGTTTCAACTGCTTGATTTAGAACATCAATTGATGTTGAGGAGCCTTCTGAATATACAATCTCAACCTCGTCTGCCCCTAATTTTCTCGCATTAGAAATTAAAGAATTTATTTGAATTTTGACATTTGTCATTTGACATTTACCCTATTGGCACTGTACCGCTGTGATGGCTGAAATATTTACTATGTCATCAACAGAACATCCGCGCGAGAGGTCATTAATCGGTTTTCTGGCTCCCTGAAAAATTGGTCCAAGGGCGGTAGCCTGAGCCAGCCGCTCGGTTAATTTGTAGCCAATATTTCCGGCATCAAGATTTGGGAATATTAAAATATTTGCTGCTCCTCCGACCGGGCTTCCAGGCGCTTTTTTGTTTGCGATAGACGGAATAATAGCGGCGTCCAGCTGCAGTTCCCCGTCTATAATAAGGTGCTTTTTTCTCTCTTTGGCAATCCTGGTAGCTTCAATTACTTTTGCTGCGTCCGGATGGTTTGCAGAACTTTTGGTAGAAAAAGAGAGCATTGCTACCCTCGGCTCTTTGCCGGTTAGTTTTACGAATGAGTCGGCAGAACAGATTGCAATTTCGGCAAGTTGTTTTGAGTTTGGGTTGGGGTTTACTCCACAGTCGGCAAAAAAGAGCATTCCTTCTTCTCCAAATTCGTGACGGGGTGTAAGCATTACAAAAAAACTTGAGATTAAGGATATATCCTGTTCCGTCCCTATGCAGTGGGCAGCGGCTCTAATGGTGTTTGAGGTATAATTTATAGCGCCCGAAACCATTCCGTCTGCAGCATTCTGATCAACCATCATTGCTGCAAAGCGGGGAAAGTCTTCGGTTAAAATTTGCTTTGCCTTTTCAAGAGTCATTCCTTTGTGTTCCCGCTTTTTTTTGTAGATTTCAACGTATTTTTCCAGCTGATCTGATGTCTGCGGGTTTATTATTTCAGCCAAAGAAATATCTGAGTTGTTTTGGCTTGCAAGGTTTTTTATTTTGCTTTGATTGCCCAGAAGGACTACTTTCGCTATTTTACTTTTTTGGATTAGCTCTGCCGCTTTTAGGATGCGGGGATCATATGACTCCGGCAATATGATTTTTTTGTTTGAGACTTTAGCCTTGGTCCAGATGTCTTTTATAAAATCCACTTTAGAATATTAACATATTTTTAAGAGGTCATCCAGGTCGTAGATGTTTTTCTTTTTTGAAAGCTCGAGCAGTTTGAACCAAAGCTGAAAGGTGGCCTCAACATCTCCCATCGCCCTATGGCGGTTTTTTGCAGTTATCCCAAAATGTTCTGCTACAGTATTTAGCTTGTGATTCCTTAATTGAGGGAGAAAAAGTCTCGAAATCTTTAGAGAACAGAGGGTTTTATTGTCGAGGGTCTTATCATTCAGACCTAAATGGTGCTTGATAAACGGGATGTCAAAAGCACTGTTATGCGCAACCAGGTTGAATCCTTTAATAAAGGTTAAAAATTGGGGGATAATTTCTTTGAAGCTGGGTTTATCATCAACCATTTCCTGGGTAATTCCGGTTAACTGGGTTATTTGGTAGGGGATCTTCTGTTTTGGTTTGATTAAAGTATTAAAAATGTCGACTACCTCTTTTTTTTCGATTTTAAGTGCGGCGATTTCGGTTATTTCATGTTTTGCCGGCTCCAGTCCGGTTGTTTCAATGTCTAAGACAATGTAGGGGAAGTTTTCCAGCTCAGTTACCTTTGCACGAGCACGAGAAAGAAATTTGTATTCCTTTTCTAGTCTTTGAAATTCCGGGTTTGAAAGTAGGTCTGCTATCATTTTCTGAAATTATAGAATACAATAGTTTGTAGTGGTTCGTCAAATGTTATTTTATTCTAATAATTGGAGGAAGATATAATGATCAATAGATTTTTTGGTTTGTTTTTTGTTTTGTTAATCATCGCTGGCACAATAATGATTGTAGGTTGTGATTGGTCGGAAGGGCCGCAAGATTATTCGAGCGAAGAACATGGTTTTTACGTTAAGTTTCCAGAAGGATGGGGGGTTTGCAAAGACAAAAATGATCCAAATCTGGTAATTGAGGCCTTAAACTATGAAGGCGAAAACCTTTTTGTTGTTGAGGAGGCATATGTTGATGTTAATGTTACCTCGGGAGAAATGACTCTTGATGAATTTTTTAAGCCTTTTTTTGAGAATATTAAAGCGGACAAGAAGGTTGTTTTTTTGGAAAAGGGGCAATCGGTTTTTAATAGTCGAAAAGTAAAATGGGTTGTTACTTCCGAGTGGGAAGATGTTCGAAAGGTAATAAGGTATGTTTTCATAAAAGGGAAGAAAGTATTTGTTGTTGGTTTTTCTGCTGCTCCGGAACAATTTAATAAAAACAGAAAATTATATGACCAGGTTATAATAAATTTTAAGTTTATATAAAATATAGTCTGTATTTTCTAGAATCTAAATTCGTTTTCGCTTCATATTTATTGATAAAAAGTGAAATTATTTATTGAGAGTGTCGATATATAGATATGGGGTATAGAGCTGAAAAAATTCAAAGCGCATTGCAAAATTCGTTTACCGATCCTCTTTTAAGAAGAAACAAGCGTATCTTTCGTTTTTTTACAAAGACGGCGAATGTGAATGACCCTTCTTTCTTATCTGCATTTTCATCTGACTTAGCTCTGGAGCATTGCTTTGTGCGGGCCATTGATGTTGCATCCGAGATTCCATCTGCAATTAGAATGGCAAAAGCTATGGAGACGATTGCCTTCTATTATGCTGATTTCTGCGGGGATTCACCAGATCAATCTATATTAGAAAATATTCGAATTGTGCTAAATGAGATTCCGGGTTGCCGTCCCAGCAAAGTCAACGCGATGGTAAATATTGCTCAATCTTTTGCTCCCCTGGACAGTGATTTTGGATTTGATCTATTCAATGATTCACTTTCTTTAGTCGGCGAAACTCCAATAGACGGTTATAGGAGTTTGGGTTTGGTAAAAATATCTTCTGGATTCAGTGTTTTTGATAATGATAAAAGAGAGTTTTTAATGCGAGCGGTTTTAGATCTTATTGAAGAAATTGAAGATTCCGGGATTAGGCTTTCTGCAAAAAATAAGGTTTCTGCCCATTTTGATTCTGATTTATTGCTAGACAATATAAAATCCCAAGCTTCTCAACTAAAATACAGAGAGGCCGGAACAATCTATAAAGAAGATGTTTTACGGAAAATACTTGCAGGTTCTTTTCGAAATCTTCCGCAGGAATTGGTGAATCTTTTAAGTCTTCCTGAAAACACAATTATCCAAATGACAGTTTTCCTTTACCTGCAATTTATAAGTAAAGCGAAATATTTGGCATACCGCAATATTATAGATGATCCGCTGGTTGCTTTGTTTTTGTCTTTGCTTTCTGTTAAACAAATTTCTGATAACAAGTTACACATTATATTTAAGCGTTTTTCTGATGAGCAGTCGAGATTGTTTTCAAAAGTTGTTTTTACTGATCTAAAACTGGCAAAACTGGCTGCCATAAGATTAGCAAAGTTAAAAGATATTGCTTTTCGAAATGGGGGTAAAGCAAATTCAACCTATGCCGATTTTGGAGGAATGCTGATTGCCGGAGCAAATATGCCAATTGTCGGATTTGCAGAAGAAAACATTAAAATCCCGGAAGTGATTGAAAGAAAAAAAATCGGGCAGATAGTTGAAGGCCGGTATTTTCTTGACGCGTTTGGCCGAACATTTAGATATAAAGGGAATAATGGAGAAATATTAGCTATTAAACTTCAAAAAGAGGGGGAGAACATAAAAACTCTTTATCGCGAATTAGAAGAAGAGGGGATTCCTCGAATTCTTGGAGTGTATAGAATTGCCGGAATTTCTCCTGAGCAGGAAGCGATGATTCCAACTCATTTGAAAATATCTAAAGCCGGAGATAGCAGCTATCCTTTTACCGGCTTAGTATACATTGCAGAAGAGGCTTACTTTAAATTTCTTAACGATGAAACACTCTCGCACGATCAGTTTATGCAGGGATCGCTTAAATCCCTGGGATTTTTATTCCGGCAGGCCAGAGATTATAAGATTCATGTCGCGCCGGCAGATTTATTTCATAGTCCAAACCAAAGCAGGGAAGACGATTTTGGCTGTTATTTATGGATGGCATCTTTAATGAAACGGTTGTTAGGCCGTAGTACCGTTGGTAAAATCTTTAATTGGCAGGGAGCGGTTGAATTCCCCAATTACCGAGCCGTAGGAATGGGGGATCTGGGAGATATGGGGTATTTTGGGGATCTTATTAAGCCGGATAATACAAGATCCGCACATTTAGCTTCATTATGGAAATATTATGGGGAAAAAGCTCCAAAATATTATAAGGCATTTTACTTAGGGAATTATAATCTGGGTTGGACTTTGGTGACCGGCAGCAGACATTTTAAGCTGGGATTATTGGATTGGGAGAGCAGGGATAAAGTGCAGTTTTTAGCGGAAGTGCTTCATAAGGGCTTTAACCATGGTTTCAGTATTTATACCGGAATTCCGGAGGAAGCAACCGCTCCGTTTCTTAGAAGTGTAGTGAATTGGGAGATGTTTGCCCGGCAGATGAGTTATTTTATGACAAGGGCATATGTTGAGGGAATACATAGTAAAGAAATCCCACCTCAGATTTTTGGTCCAGATGTCAAAATAGGTTATCCAAAAGATCTATCACGACAAATTGGCTGGAGAGAGGCCGGGTGGCTGCATAATGGACATAATCCTGACTTGGGACCGCGCAATGGGCCTTTTTCTTTGCAAGAATTGTTGAGATCACTATTCCTCACAACCGGTTTCATGCTGGCGTTACGGCAGTAATAGAACTATCGTTTGACATCCATTTGGCTATATTGTAAACTTTACCCATTACTTACTAAGGGAGGAATACTTATGTTAAAAAGGATTGCTGGTTTGTTTCTGATTGGGATTGTGTTTATTGTTGCAATGACGATCACTGGGTGTGATACATTAAAAGCTACTGAATATGTAAACGAAGAGCATGGGTTTTCGATTGTTTTTCCAAAAGGATGGTCCAGCGGCAAAAGATTGCAAAATCCCACACTGGTTGTTGATGCGATTAAGCTGGATACCAAAAACCTGGTTGTGCCTGAGATGATAGCTATTTTGGTTGATAGCGCTCCTGCAAAGATCGAATATGGTGAATTATTTTCGCGTCTTCTAAAAAGTGTTAAAGCTAGTTCAAGATACAATGTTCACGATAAGGGAGAAACTGTTTTTAATAATAAAAAAGTGAAGTGGGTTCTTTATTCAGAAAACACACCGGAGGCGAAGAAAAAACAAATAATGTATCTGTTGCTTAAAGGGCAGAAGGTCATTTCTATTTACTTTTCTGCCGCTCCAGATACTCTTGATGCACATCGTGCTACTTATGAAGAAATCATGAATACGTTTAAGTTTACTAAGTAGGCGTTAGCTCGTATTTTCTGGAACCCAGTCCGATCTCTTCGGCGTATCTTAGTTGGATTGACCAATCGGTATTGGGCCATAAAGCGCGGAATTTATTGCGGCTTTTGATTCTTCCTTCGGTTTGATTTACCAGATCAACACAGGCCTGATCAATTGCAACCGGATCAAACGATGCTAAAATTCCAATATCCGGAACAATTGGTTCATCGTTATGATCATAACAATCACAATTTGGCGAGACATCTGTTATGAAATTGATATATGCAACTTTGTTAGCTTTAGATTTAATTCCGCTAAAAGCGTATTCAACTATTTTTTCTTGGACTAATTTTGAAGAACCGACCCAACATGAGGCAAGCTTCTCTTTTTTTTTGCAGCCCTCTCTTGCTTTGCAATTATCGCAGTCAGAGTGCATTTCTAGTTTCCCTTTCCTATTTCCCAATCCCATTCCTAGATTTTTCAATGCGCCGCCAAAGCCGGTCAGCTCGTGTCCTTTAAAATGGGTTAAAGCAATTAAGACGTCTGCTCTCGGAACAACTCCTCCCAGATAGACATCTTTAAAGTGTTTAAGGTTTACGTTAACTGAAACAGAATCATCCTCTTCTGGAATTATTACATCGGAATAACCATGGTCTTTGGCTACCCCTAAGTGTTCTTTTGTATTATTGCGTGGTCCTTGATAAAGGGTATTGCAGTCGGTGAAAAATGGTTTTCCGCCAAGCTCTAATACCTTATTGTATATGTTTTTTACTTTGTCTGGTTTTATATAGGCGGTATTTCCCGGCTCGCCAAAATGGATTTTTAGGGCGACTGAGTCATTGGGCGAAATTATTTTGCCGATTTCCGCAGCATCGAATAGGTCAGCGGCTTTGGTTATGTCTTTTGTGAAGTAGACTTTAGTCTTCTGATTCAAGGCTTAACTCTCTAACTTTCTTTAAATATTCCAAAGCGTTTTTTATCTCTTGCATATCCTGCCAGGTGTTCCACTTTGGAGATCCTTTTGTTTTCTGCGGATTGCGCAGGAGATAAGAGGGGTGAAAAATCGGCATAACGGAGAGATCGGGGTATCCTTCTAGTTTAAACCATTTGCCTCTGATTTTGGAAATTGGCTCTTTGATTTTTAAAACATTTTTTACAGATGGAGTTCCTGCTAAGAGTAATATTTTTGGTTTTATTAAATTAAGCTGTGCTTCAAGATAAGGCCAGCAGGCTTCTTGTTCGGAAGTAGCCGGGGTGCGATTTCCCGGCGGCCGGCATTTTAGGGTATTGGCAATATAAATATCATCCGGCCGTTTGATTCCAACTGATTCAAGAATTTGGGTTAAAAGTCTTCCGGAGCGGCCGACAAATGGCAGACCCTGTTCGTCTTCATCTGCTCCGGGTGCCTCTCCAATCAGCATAATGTCAGAGGGGACCGGGCCAGAACCAAAGACAACCTTGTTTCGAGTTCTAGAAAGAGCGCATTTTTGGCACTGTGAGGCAATATCTTTTACTTCTTCGTAAGATAAACCCAATAAATCTGGCTCTTTGTTGAAAAGATCCATACTAGGTGAATAATATCATAAATGTTATAATATATCCACGTGAGCCCGTAGCTCAGCTGGATAGAGCAACAGATTTCTAATCTGTAGGTCGGAGGTTCAAATCCTCTCGGGCTCGCGTTTATTATTATGTATACAATGCTAATTGCCGCAATATTATTTGGAGTAATGGCTTTTCTGGTTAAGATTTTATCGCATACCATATCGCCAGAAGAGATTGTCTTTTTTAGGTTTTTTCTTGGGGCACTTTCTATCCTCTTCTTTGTCATTATTCGATTTGCAAAGTTAAGGTTTAATAATAAGCGCCTTCTTGTATTTCGTGGAATTATCGGGAGCGTTGCAATAGTTTTTTTCTTTAAAGCAATTAAGCTGATTCCTGTCTCAGATGCAGTTGTTCTTCAGTTTTCTTATCCGATCTTTGCCACAGTCTTTGCTGCAATTTTTCTGGATGAAAAATTAAAGCTCTCTTCTGTTATTGCCATGTTTGTGGCTTTTGTAGGAATTGTTTTTATCTCAAGCCCGGTTTTTATCCAGTTTAATATTGGCTATGTTCATGGGATAGCTGCTGCTGTATTTGCTGGTGCAGCAATTGTTGCAACCAGGAGGTTGCGGAGAACAGAGAATGCCTGGTCAATCACTTTTTCATTGATGTTTTTTGGTACCATAGTCGGTTTTATTGTAAGTATGGGGAAAATTGCAATTCCAAGCCCAAATGGTTTTTTTCTTTTAATGGGAATGGTGGCAGTTGCAACCGTAGCACAGCTTTTGCTCAATTATTCTTATAAGTATTGTGATGTGGCGCATGGGACAATAATTTCTATGTTAACTGTGCCGGTAACGGTACTTTTAGCGGTAATTTTTCTTGATGAATACATAACTATAAACTTTGCAATCGGATCCGTGCTTATTCTGGGAAGCATTTTTTATATATTCAAAAAGACCGCTTAAGTTTCCTAAGCGCTCTTCCTCGATGACTTAATCTGTTTTTTGTTATTGGTGACATCTCAGCAAAAGTCTTCTTATATCCGCTTGGCACAAAAACTGGATCGTAACTAAATCCTTTATTTCCTCTCATCTCATGAATAATCTTTCCCCTGCAAATTCCCTTTACTGTTTTTGTTTTTCCATTTGGATAAGCAATGGCAATCACGCAAACAAACTGAGCTTTCCGTATTCCGTATTTCGTATTCCGTATTGTTTTCAAAAGCTTATTGCAGAGTTTCTCAGGAGTAGGATTTGGTCCGGCAAAGCGAGCCGATCGCACCCCAGGCTTTCCATCAAGACATTTAACCTCTAATCCAGAATCATCAGCAATGGCAGTTTGGCCAGTTTTTTGACACGCTGCTTTAGCCTTTTTGATTGCATTTGCTTCGAAGGTTTTTCCGTTTTCGGTAACTGGAAAATTGAAACTGGAAATTGGTACTTTCAATATATCTTGGATTTCTTTGAGTTTGTGCTTATTTGAAGTTGCGACGATTATTGCCTTCACCCTGTTATGTTTTTTCATTATTCAATCCCTTCATCCCTCTCCCAGGAGGAGAGGGAAACAATTTTATCAAAAAAGACCTCCCTCTCCCTCTGGGAGAGGGAAAGAGGGTGAGGGTTCATTTTAAAGCCTTGGCTCCGATGTCTTTTCTATAGTGCATTTTGTCGAAATTTACAAGTTTGATTGTATCATAAGTCTTTTTTATTGCATCTTTTAGCGGATCGGCCATTCCGACAACATTTAAAACCCGTCCGCCGGATGTAACAACTTTCCCGTCTTTGATAGTCGTTCCGGCATGAAATACAACCGCATCTTCTAATGACTGGACCGCTTTTAATCCGTTTATTTCAATTCCCTTTTCATATTTACCGGGGTATCCTCCGGAGGTCAGGACAACACAAACTGCGCTTTTTGGATCCCATTCGATTTGAATGTCAGAAAGGTTGGTCTCAACAACGGCCAGCAGAATTTTTAAGAGGTCGCTCTCCATTCTGGCAATAATAACCTGTGTTTCCGGATCCCCAAAGCGGCAATTGAATTCTAAAACCACCGGACCATTTGCAGTTAAGATAAGCCCGCAGTATAAAACCCCTTTATAGGTTATTCCCATATCTTTCAATCCCTTGATTGTCTTTTTTAGAATTGTTTCTTCGATTTTTTTGTATAATTCATCGGTTACAATCGGAGCGGGAGAATATGCTCCCATGCCTCCGGTATTCGGGCCTCGATCGTTGTCAAATACCTGTTTGTGGTCCTGGGATGTGGCCAGAGGAATTATCGTTTCCCCGTCAGTCAGGGCAAGTACCGAGACCTCCTCTCCCTTTAGGAACTCTTCTACTATTATCCTTTTACCAGCTTCGCCAAATTCTTTTTTGACCAGAATACGATTTACTGCGTCTTCAGCCTCTTTGTAATCTTTTGCTATAATTACCCCTTTTCCTGCGGCCAGGCCGTCAGCTTTTATTACAATTGGGGTTCCGGCCTTTTTTATAAAGCGAAGCGCCTCTTCTGGTTTGGAGTAGCTGATTGATTCGGCTGTTGGAATATTGCATTTCTGCATCAATTTTTTTGCAAATATTTTTGACCCCTCTAAAAGGGCTGCAGCCCTGTTGGGACCAAAGATTTTTAAGCCGGAGGCTTCAAATTCATCAACAATACCATTTACCAGGGGAGCTTCCGGACCGACAATAGTCAGATCAATTTTTTGCGATTGTGCAAAATCTTTTAGGGCAGGGATATCGGATGATGAGATATCGACATTTTCTGCGCAGCCAGCTGTTCCGGCATTACCCGGCGCGCAGAATAGCTTGGTGATTTTTAGGCTTTGAGAGAGTTTCCATGCAATTGCGTGCTCTCTGCCGCCGCCGCCAATTAGTAGTACTTTCATAGGCTTTCCCTCATATCAACCAGTTTAAGCTGAACTCTTTCAAATCCGTTCCATTCGTTGCTTTCTAGATTATATACCAAATCATAATTTTTAGAAAGGGAGAGGGAATTGGCCAAATGTCCTAAATTAAAACCAATTACGTCCAATCCTCCAAAAGTGGCTTTTAAATGTGTTTTGTTTGCTCCAACCAGTTTGAAATTATCTAACGGAAGATTTTGAGTTATAAAGAAGGGGGCACGGTTTTCTTCTCCAAACGGTGAGAGCAGATTGATTTCTTGGGCAGATTTTAGGGTAAGGCTCTTTGGGCTTAATTCTGTATCTATATAAAGATGGGGGACAAGGCTCTCTTTTGCGATTGCCTGATCTGCTTTTTCTAAAATTCTCTTATAAAAATTATCATAGTCTTTTATCTCGATTTCAAATCCTGCTGCACCTTTATGTCCGCCGAATGATCTGTAGATATCCTGGCATTCTGATAGTATTTCGAAAACGTTGACTCCTTTGATCGAGCGGGCAGACCCACGGCCGACAGCTCCTTTCTCACCAATTAGAACCGCGGGCCTAAAATAAGTGTCAGTAATTTTTGAAGCAACAATGCCGATTACTCCGGGGTGCCAGTCTGCCCCCTTTAAAACGATAATATTATTTTTGAAAAGCTGCTCTGCTTCGATTATTTTAAAGACCTCTTTTTGGATTTTTGTTCCGATTTTTTGCCTCTCCCGGTTAATCAGGTTCAATTGTTCTGCGATCTTCTGGGCTTCTTCGTGGTCGGACGAACTTAACAGCTTGAGTGAAATTGAGGCATGCTCAAGCCTTCCGGCGGCATTAATTCGGGGAGCCAGAGAAAAATTAACATGATGGATTGATATTTCGCCGGATACCGAAGCGGCCTCGACTAAATGTTTTAATCCCAGCCGCTCTTTTTTGTTCATGATATTAAGGCCGGCTGAAGCCAAAATACGGTTTTCTTCCAAAAGTGGAACAACATCCGCTATTGTTCCAAGAGCTACCAGGTCAAGCAGGTCTGTTAAAAATTTATTGTCTTTGTTATTAAGCAGGCGGAGGAGTGCCCAGGCAAATTTAAATGCAACACCGGCTCCGGAAAGGTTTTTTGAGGGATGGGGCTCTTTGATCATTTTGGGATTGACTATTGCATAAGCGGCCGGGAGCTCCGTTGGAATATTGTGATGGTCCGTGACGACAACATCAATTCCCAGACTATTGGCAAATTCGATTTCCTTTTTATTGCTTATTCCGCAGTCAACGGTGATAATAAGGTCTGCCTTGTCCTGTTTGGCTTTTTTGATAGCTTCACAGTTTAGGGAATATCCTTCATTGTAACGGTAGGGGATGTAATGTTTTGCCTCCATTCCCAGATATTGAATCGTTTCCAGCAAAATTACCGTAGCGGTAATACCGTCAACATCGTAGTCTCCGTAGATCAGAATATTTTCTCTGCCTTTAATTGCCCTGATTACTCTTTCGGCAGCTTTTCTAATATTTGGGATGTCAAAAGGGTCTTTTAAGTCTGCCAGGCGCGGTTTTAAGAATTGTGAAGGAGAAGTAATTTGCCGGTTAATTAATACCTGCGCAAGTGAAGCTGATATATTAAGTTGTTTGGAGAGAGAGCTGCATTTATCCTGGTCCTGGGGAAGAAGGATCCACTGCTTCTGCACATTAACCCTTCTTAACAAGCATCAATTTTTGTCCGTATTCAACCGGTTTGGCATTTTCTACCAAAATCTTTACAATCTTTCCGGATACTTCTGATTCAATTTCATTAAAAAGTTTCATTGCCTCAACAATGCAGACAACCTTTCCATGTGCGGTATGGTCGCCGATATCAACAAAGGCGGGGGAATCGGGAGATGGTGAACGGTAAAAAGTCCCGACCATCGGAGAGGTAATTGCTACTAGTCCTTCTTCCTCCGTTTCTTTTTCGTTCTTTGAGCTAATAGGGGATTTATCGTCCTTTGCAACCTCTTTTTGTACTTGAACAATTCCTCCGGCTTCTTTGCGGATTTCATACTTGGTTCCATTTTCTTCTACTGCTAATCCGGAAATATTTTCATCCTTTACAATTTGAATCAGCTTTTTTATTAAATCAAGATTTACCATTATGCCCTCCCTAGATACTTATTTTCCTGGGTGTTAACCAATAATACATCCCCGATTTTAACATGAAATGGGACAGAAATCACAGCCCCGGTTTCTAGTGTCGCCGGTTTTCCGCCAGAAACAGTGTCGCCTTTAAATCCGGGAGCTGTTTCTGTAACCTTTAGTTCTACCGTAGTTGGAAGGGTAACCTCAAGTGCTTCGTCTCCAAACATTGCAACGTCAACCACCATTTCTTCTTTTAGATATTTAACTTCATTTCCGATCTGTTCTTTGGTTAATGCAATCTGATCAAAAGTTTCCTGGTCCATGAAATTATAAAGCTCATTATCATGATAGAGGTATTGCATTTTTTGATAAGAAATGTGGGCCCCCTCAAACCTCTCCCCGACATTAAAGGTATCTTCAAAGATCGCGCCGGTACGCAGGTTTTTCATCTTGAGGCGGATGCGTGCCTGCTGGGCCCATTTGATATGGTCATACTTGACACATCGGAAGATGTTTCCTTTCCATTCAAAGGTAACTCCGGGTTTAATATCGGTAATTGCTATTGCCACTAGGTAAAATTCTAACATAGTGAATTGACTTCATCAATAGTTGGGGATAGAATAGCTTTATTATGAATATTGCAATCGTTGGTCTAGGTTTAATTGGTGGGTCAATCGGCTTACGCCTCAAACTTAAAGCTGAAAGTTTGAAACTAAAAGTTATTGGGATACCACGAAGGGATGAAACTATTGAGCAGGCAAAGGAGAGGGGGGCTATTGATGAGGGATCACTAAATATTTCTAGCGTTTCCGATTCGGATATAGTTTTTATCTGTACGCCAATCAACCTAATTATCCCTAAACTAAAGGAAATTATTCCCCACCTAAAGAAAGGGGCAATTGTTACTGATGTTGGCAGTTCAAAATCAGAAATAGTTAAGGAAGCGCAGATATTAATGCCCAAGGGAACTTATTTTGTCGGTGGTCATCCGATGGCGGGGAAAGAAAAGGTCAAACTTGAAGCAGCTGAGGCCGATCTTTTTCAGGGAGCTGCCTGGATATTAACTCAAACCAGCAAGACCTCTAAGAAGGCATTGGAAACCCTTCAGAATTTAATCTCAGATATGGGGGCAGACGTTTTAGTATTGGATCCTAAATTACATGATTTGACTGTAGCAGGAATATCCCATATGCCGTTAGCGCTTGCTGTTGCGCTGGTAAATACTGTTTCAGAAGCTAAAGAAGGAAAGGACGAGATGTTAAAATGTGCTTCGTCTGGATTTCGTGATACAACCAGGGTTGCTTCTGGCGATCCGGAGCTTGGGGTTGATATTTTTGTTACAAATAAAAAGGCAGTTTTATCTCAAATTAAAGCATTTAAGTCTTCGCTTTCTAATTTGGAAAAAGTAATTAAAGAAGGCAATTCTGAACAGATTTCCGCGTTGATGAAGAAGGCGAAAGAAGTTAGGGATTCGATTTATGGCCAGTCTTAAGATTAAACCTGCTTCAAAACTTTCCGGAGAAATCCATGTTCCTGGAGACAAATCTATTTCCCATAGGGCTGTTATGCTTGGTTCTATTGCAGAGGGAGAAACTCAAGTGGAGGGGTTTTTGGCGGGAAAGGATTGTCTTGCTACGGTTGAATGCTTTAAGCAACTCGGCTTACAGCTTTCGGCTATCGGCTCACGGCTTTCGATTCAAGGGAAGGGACTCCGGGGGCTGAAAAAGCC
>JABMQY010000008.1 GCA_013202975.1 Candidatus Saganbacteria bacterium | reverse complement strand
TCATTCGCAGGTTCACCAGGAATTTCGGATTCAAAATATTTTTCTATCATATTAAGCGACCGATGAAGAAGGTTCCCCAAATCATTTGCCAAATCAGCATTAAATCTGGTTTTAAAAGAATTCATTGAAAAATCCCCGTCTACCCCAAAAGGCACTTCACGCAATAAAAAATAGCGGACCGAATCAACCCCAAACTGATCAGCCAAAGCGAGCGGATCCACTACATTCCCAACTGATTTTGACATCTTCTTCCCCTCAACTGTCCACCAGCCATGACCAAAAACTGTTTTTGGAAGGGGAATCCCGGCTGCCATTAACATGCAGGGCCAGGTTACCGCATGAAAGCGGACTATTTCCTTACCCATCAGATGAAGCACTTCCCCATCCTGCCAATATTTTTTATACTTTTCACCGTCCGGCCAGCCTAAGGCCGAAACATAATTTATCAAAGCATCAAACCAGACATAGACCACATGTTTTTTGTCTTCTAATACACTTATACCCCAGGAAAAAGAGGTGCGGGTAACGGAGAGGTCGTGCAATCCCTGCTTAATAAAATTAATAACCTCATTGCGCCGGGAAGACGGTTGAATAAACTTCTCATTCTCCTCAATATGCTTTAATAATCTATCCTGGTATTTTGAGAGTTTAAAAAAATAGGTCTCTTCTTTTAATTTTTTAGTCTTTCTGCCGCACTGCGGGCATAGGTACCCTTCTTTCAAAGAACTCCCGACTACAAAGTTTTCGCAGGTTACGCAATAAGAGCCTTCATATTCTCCCTTATAAATATCACCCTGGGCAATTAACTTTGAAAAAATATCCTGGACTACTTTTTTATGTCTGGCTTCGGTAGTACGAATAAAATCATCATTAGAAATATTTAATTTTACCCAGGCATCCTTAAAACGGACTACTAATTCATCCAAAAACTCTTGCGGCTGCTTATTTTTCTGGAGAGCCGCATCAAAAACCTTTTGCCCGTGCTCATCTGTTCCGGTCAAAAAATACACATCAAAGCCCTGCAAACGCTTATAACGGGCCAGAACATCCGCAGCCACGGTGGTATAAGCATGGCCAATATGAGGAATGTCATTCACATAATAGATCGGGGTGGTTATATAAAACCTGGGACGCTGCATCTCTATGTCTCCAGGGAGCGGCCGGAGGAAGATTTTTCGTGAAGTTTTCTGATAAACCCTTCCAGTTTTTCCTGACTGGCAAATACAGGAAAATCAGCCCTTATCTCCATTCCATGTATCTCTTCCCTAAATTCCGGAAAAAAAACATAAAAGTCATCCATTGTAATACTACTCTTCTCTTTTCTGCGTCTGGCATAGAGTTCCTTAAACATCAACAAGCGCGGTTCAAAAGAGAGACGGGTTTCTCTGTATTTTTTGAGAAGATGCTCCAAAACTTCTTTTGCTTCACGTTTTTCCATTACCCGCTTGATTGAGACCTTAAGCTCTTCCTGCTTAAAGGGGATTGATATATAATCATAGGCCCCAAGTTTCATAGCCTTAACCGCTACGGTTATATCTTTTACCGCTGTCAGCATCATCACGTCAACGCCGGGATGATCTCTTTTTATCTCTGTCAAAAGATCTAACCCGTTCATATCCGGCATACTTACATCCAAAAGCACCAGATCAAATTCTTTCTTCTTTAACAGTTCAAGTGCTTCTCTTCCGGATGAGGCCTTTTCAACATAATAGCTGTCAGCCAGCACCGGCCGCAACCCGGAGTCATGTCCGGCGATCAAAATCTCTGCCCCCTCTCCCATCTCTACCTTAGCCTTCAGGTCCCGCTCAAGCTTTTCCTTGAGCCTGGGATAATCATAATCTTCTTCTGTCAGAACCGGAAAATGGAAGAGAGTTTTTTCTTCGGGGCTCAAAACTTTTCCTTCAAGACGCCCCTTCATCTGTAACTCCTGAAACAATATCTGTCGATGCTCGGAAGCAATACGCTCGCGATCCAGCCGGTCGGTGATCTCTTTTAGTTTTCTGGAATAGTCTTCTTTTTCTAAAGCACGTTTAATGGTAGCCATAATATCCCCGGCAAAAAAGGGCTTGGTAATGTAATCATAGGCTCCCTGGCGCATTGATTTAACCGCCGTTTCTGTATCATTTAACGCAGTCACCATAATAATGTCCGGATTAAGGTTCATGTTTCTCATTTTAGATAAAATTTCTATCCCGCTCATATCCGGAAGTTTTATATCAAGAAGAACCACATTTAAATGGAATTGTTCGTTGTAGTAGATCCGCAGGGCCTGTTTGCCGTTTTCTGCAGTTAGGACGTCGAATTCTTCAGAAAGCAGCTCAACCAGGTTTTGCCGCATATCTTCTTCGTCTTCAACCACTAATATCGTGGGGCGGGTATTTTCTTCTATGTCGCCAATATGGATCATATAACCTAAATTATAGATTTATAAGAGGAGAAAGTCAATTAATCTGCCTTAATCTATTGCAAACGATATGTATCAGCCAGTCTTTCAACTTCAATTAATATCGGGACAAATCCAATAATAATTTCTTTTTCCAGATTAGAACCTCGAATTTGTGATGCAAGCAGGTCTATTTGTTCATAGAGATTATCCGTACTTGCCAGATCTTCCCGGGATTGTCCGGCAGCAGCCCTAATCTTTAACAAATCATTCCTCAATCCTTCTATTAAAAAACTCTTGTTGGTTGCCCTAATTTTATCGCGTATCTGAGCCCAGGTATCCCTTTTTTCAAAAATTGTCCTGGTCCCGACATAATAGCTATTTGCAAACAACCAAGCCTTACTAATTTCACTAGCAGAATGCTTGCCATTGCTTGATGCTTCAACTCTAGGCATATCAATAACTAGTTCCGACGGCTCTGAATCCAGGATATCACGGAAGAGAAATAGTTTTAACCCGCCAACGTCAGCAAATATTTTTCTCAACTCATCTATAACCTTGGGAGAAACCTCCGGAGCAGTAACATACAATTCAACCTGGTCAATCTCACCATCTTCGATCAGCCGGGCATAACTGGCGGCCTGGTCAAAAAATTGAAACATCCGTTTCTCTTCCTTTGGCTGCATGACCCCAGAAATCAACCAGCCAGCCCTTGTGGCACATTTTATCTCAACTAAGGTTCGGCTGATCGGACGATAGGCATCCGCTATTACTTTTTTTTCTCTTATGGTATTAGTTGTATAAACTTTCCAATCTCCTCTTGCTTTTTCTCTAATCCGATGCGTTGCATAATTAATCTTGCCAAAATCAGGCTCAATCTCAGAGACCGGATCATTCGGATGATTCTCTGCAATATATTTAATGCGCATGAGCTCATTTATCCATCCAATAATTTCCATCCGATAAACAACCTCTCCTGCTTCTAGATTGTCAAAAAGTTCATTAATTCTTTCATCAAAACCAGAGATATTTTTTAATGCTTTATAGGCGCAGACCATTCCATCAATCAAACCGATCTGTAACGCACCCTTCAGATTTTTGCCCAAAAAATCCGATCTTCTCAAAACATTTTCTATCTTCCCTAAAAGGGGATCAAAGTCAAGCTTCCATCCATAAGGATTGCCTGCATAGAGAGCCTCAAAATATTTGCGTTTTCCCTGCCCTTCTTCTCCCGCATCACCAATTTTGGCAACTTGCGCAACAGCCGCCACCGCAGCATCTCCATGATCAGTAGGTTCTTCTGATTCTGCCGCAGGAACCACTCCGGCAGGCGTAACAGTTATCCTCTGTGGTACAGGCGCCGCAGGACTTTCCATTTGAAAAAAGACCAGTTCACCGGATCGGGCAGGAATCAACTTTTCTTCGTATAACATCTTTAGGAACTTTAATAAGTTTTGTGATTGATTATGAAGTTCTCCCGATCCAATTTTTGCATTGAGCTCTTCGAGCCAATCAAGCAATTGATCATACGTTTCAAAACAAGCTCCAGCTTGGCGCCTGGGGATAGGAATTAGTAATAACTCAATATTCCCATTATTCTTGTCAGCATAAGCGTGCACTAATCTAAAAACTTCGTTAATTTTACCCAAATAATCACTAATCGTTGTGGTTATTTTCTCTTCTGCAAGAACAATTTGCGCAACTTCCATTTTTGGAGCAGCAACCGGCCCTGCACCAGACGGTGCAGGGGCTGGTGCTGGTGTCGGTGTTGGTGTTGGTGCTAGTGTTGGTGAAGGAGAAGGTGATACAACAACAATCTTATCAGCTAATATTTCAAGCTCATCCCCTAGAGCATCAATTCTTCCCTCACTCTGACCAAGAGCCCCGGCAGCATCTTTGTATTCCCGAAGCAGCTCCGGAACTCCGGATAATTCACCCTTATTAACCCTATCCAAAAGATCATGGATCAATCTCATTTTTGAAACATTCAAAGAACCCTCAGAATAACCCTTTATGTCTGCAATAAGCCCTTGAATAGTCTGTTGCTCTAGCCCTTTCATTAACTCAACTAAGCCCGACAAAGGAAGGGGAATCCCCAGGGTTCCGGGAATACTTTCAATTAAAGTTTCAGAAAATATTTGTCGAGATAACAAGATACTTCTTATTGCATTAAACTTTTGGACAATATCATTGTAGCGGTCGATTAGTTTCTCAGAAAATGAAAATTTCTTATTTTCTATTGCCTTTTGTAAACCCCGAACATCATTCCCCAGCTCATTATAATGGTGATGAAGCAGCTCTCGAATGTCTTGATCTTGAACCTCTTTGATTAAAGGATATAAAAGCCCCTTTTTTTGTTGTAACTCGTGAAGCATAGGCATTTCAATCTTTTCCAGGTCATCAGAATCTATCCCAATCTCTTTGAGCACCGATTGGGCATCAACATCTCCAATACGGGCCAGCTGAGTTAATGCGTTGACAAATTGCGGCCGGGCTAATGAAGCACAGGCCAGAGAAGGACAATTACCAAAAAAGCGGGGATCAATCCTTCTAATGCTTGCAATTATCCTGCTGGCAGCATCCGGCACATTCTGCCTGATATTTTGTAGTTTTGTATACGTACCGGATCCTATTGATACAACTGCCAAATCAATTCCTCCTATGGGCGCATATCATCTTCAACTTTATACTTTTCAACCAGAGACCGAACCTCTCCGATAATTCCGGTAAGATGTTCGGTTAAAAAGTTCAGATTTAAATGACTATGAAAAAATTTTTGGGAAAGGTCTCCTGGTGGTGTAATTCGGTCAATTATGTTTTGTGCTTTCGCAACATCTTTACTCTTTTTCTTTTCACCTGCTCTACCTTTTACTGC
>JABMQY010000007.1 GCA_013202975.1 Candidatus Saganbacteria bacterium | reverse complement strand
GGATAGGGGGAGTGTCTAGTGTAAGTCCGGAGGTTGATGCGACAAACATACAACCGGGGACAGCGATAAGTGTAGTCTTTAGTGAAGCGATGGATAGCTCGACAATTACAACAGATACGTTTACTGTTACGTCCGCGAGTGGGGCAGTTTCCGGCACAGTTAGTTATGATGGTTCAAATAAGACCGCGACTTATACGCCAACCATTAATTTAGGATACAGCACAGAGGATACAACAGCATTAACTTCATCAATAAAAGATTCAAACGGAAAAACGCTTACAGCATACAGTTCTAGTTTTACAACTACGACACAGGCCCAGGTGTCGTCTGTTAGTCCAGCTGCCAGCTCAACTGATGTTGAAACAAATACAACCCTTCAGATAACATTTAGTAAAGCGATGGATGAGAGTACAATTACGACTGATAATATAAAATTAAGTTCACAGTATGGAAATGTTTCGGGTACAATAAGTTATGATTCAAGTAATAAGACCACGACCTTTACTCCGGGCGGAAGGATAGCAAATTCAGTTACATTTACTGCAACTGCCAGTGCAGGAATAAAAGACAGTGATGGGAATTCGATTGGATCGGATTATAGCTGGACATTTACCAGTAAGGCATATTCTGCGAGTGTTTTGTATCAATATGATGGAGGATCCGGTGATTCTTTAGGTTATGTTTCAAGTGCCGGGGATGTCAATTCTGATGGAAAATCCGATTTTATTATTGGTGCATCTAAAACCGATCCCGGAGGAAAAACCAATGCCGGTTCTGCCTATCTATATTCTGGAGCAGATGGGTCACTTATTTATCAGAAGGATGGAGAAAACGCAAATGATTCTTATGGAGTGACATCCGATGGGGGGAAAGATGTAAACGCTGACGGAATTCCCGATTTTATTATTGGGTCTTTAGGAATAAATAATGGTACGGGCAGAGCATATGTGTACTCGGGCGCAGATGGGGCTCTCTTATTCACAAAAGATGGGCAGGCGGCAAAGGATTACTTTGGACGGGTTTTGATTTTAGGAGATTTAAATAATGATGGTTATGCCGAATTTGGGGCGGCTGCACCTTATGCCGATCCGGGGGGAGTAAGTGCTGCGGGATCTGCATATGTATATTCTGGTAAAGACGGGACGTTACTATATCAAAAAGATGGGGAAGCGGCAAGTGATATGTTGGGAAATGAAAATGATTCATTGGAGGACTTAAATGGGGATAATGTCCCAGATTATATTGTAGGTGCCTCTGGTGCTGATCCTGGAGGGATTAGTGCTGCCGGATCAGCTTATGTATATTCAGGAGCGGACGCCTCGCTTATTTATAGAAAAGATGGTTCTGTCGTTAATCAACGTTTTGGGACATATCTCTCCTCAGCTGGGGATGTGAATGCTGATGGGAGTGGGGATTTTATGATTGGGGATAGTAATATTAACACAGGAATAAAAGGGACAGTTATGTTATATTCCGGCAAAGATGGATCATTGCTTTATCAGAAGAGCGGAACCGAGGATTATGAGTTTTTCGGTAGGGCCCTGGCTTCAGCCGGAGATGTTAATGGAGATGGTTTTGACGATTTTTTAATTGGAGCGATGAATCCTGACTGGAGCGGATCGGCATACATATATTCAGGCAAGGATGGATCACTATTATTTCAAAAAGATGGTGCAATAGGAGATTTGTTGGGAATATCCATATCTTCAGCCGGGGATGTGAATGGGGATGGCAAGCCGGATTTTATTATCGGGGCTTATGGTGTCGATAATTATACCGGTGTGGCCTATGTTTATGTTTCGGAATAATAACTAACCTGCCTGCCGGCAGGGGTATTAAGCTGGAAATTTGGTTGGTAAATAGCCATTGCATTTTACTTTTTGCCTATGTTTTAGAAAGGCGTTAACCCATTTAGTAAGAGATGAAATAGTTCTAAATCCTCGTGCACGAAAACATAAATCCTGAAAACCACTATTCAGTGATTCTACAGCATTGCTTGTTCTGGGAAGGTGTAACTCTTGATGATATAAATAGGCACGATAGCATTGATAATCTCTTATGAGTCCCGATAAGATGGTTTTTGCTCTTGAGGATGTTGTTGTCTTTCTGATTTTGATCAAATCCGGGAGGTATCGATTTTTTACCAATTCTTCATTTGGATTAGTAAGTATGTTTGTAGCAATTTTGTAAATTCTTTCTCCCATTTTTTTGTTATGGCTCCACCTGCTTCTAGACCAACGCCCTTGAATGCCAGCCAAAGCATGAAAATGGCATCCTTGAAAAATCCAGTTATTTTGTTTTGCAACAGATCTCAGTCCTTGATGTTTATCGGCTACAAGAGCACGAATTGAAGCCGTAATAGATTCAGGCAACTGTCCGAAGGCTTCTTGCCACCCAAGCCACGATTCCCTTCCTTTTTTAATGAATGGCGGGGTTACCAGTGCTTCGGACGAATTAATTGAACGAAGAAGAATAACATAAATGCTATACATTTCATGATTAATTGAGCGCATCATGGCATCAGCGATTACAATTAATGGTTCTTGGGTCGGGATTATTGGCCATGGAGTTATTAAAAGTAACCGATCAAGACTTCTGCGTAAGTGCGCCTTTAGATGTCCTTCTTTTTTGGTATTTTTACCCATCGCATACAATGATGGAATTTCATGCCTAATGTATTTAGCTGCAAAAATAGGATTGCTTCTTTTTTGTTTGCGACCACACTTTTTCTTTCTGATCCTCCAAGTTCTACGACACAGGGTGCATTGCCTGCGACGCTTGCCAAAATTAATTATTTTCCCTTGGCAACAGGAAGATTTCACATGTTTTGTTCTCATACATGTGAATCTTCCCAAAAACCATTAAATTTGTCGCATAATCATAGGTTTTTTTACAACTGTTACCAACCAGGTTTCGTTACTTATGTCCCTGCCGGCAGGCAGGGGAAAGTTAATATAGTGAAATTCTTTGCAGATTGTGTCGATATATATATAGGAGATATTCTATGAAACTAAGTCCCAAAATTATTGCGTTTGACGCAGAAGAATCTATCAAAGCAGCTGATCTGTCTTCCGTAACCGCTATATTAAATTCACTCCAAAATATTGATGAAGAGACACAAATAGCCCTTGTTAAAGAACTGCGTAAGGGCGGTATTCCAGTAGCAGCACCGCTAGTTGGCAGAATGTTAAAAAGAGGGGAGTTTGAAAAAATATTTTCATGGTTAAACCCTTCTGCAAAGACAAAAGAGGATCGGGATTTTCTTGCCCAGGCCGCTCGAATTGGATTTGATAAATCATTAGCTTTGTTGGGTCAGGCAATAGAGAAAAAAGATATATTGTTTGACTTAATGCAGATTGCCAGTAAGATCGTTCTATTAACTGAAGGGAGAGATCAGTCTGAGGAAATTGAACAAATTATAAATGCCCTGAATACCAAAATTGGCGAGCGTCTGACCCATGCTTTGGAGGAAGAGGAAATTGTTGGCTTTACTATGGATAAATGGATTCGCAGCCTGGAAAAGCAGGGGACCCTGGTAGCATTTTTAAAGCTTGCAAAGGGTGATTTGTTAGAGAGGGTTTTAAGAGCTCGTCAGGATTCAGTGTTTACTTATGGCCTCTCTTTTTTAGATGCCCTTAATGAGGCTGGTAAACTTGATCGATTTTTTGATATGGAGAGAGATTTGAATAAACTGGGAAGATTATTTCATCCGGCGGTTGGCAATGCCGGGCATGTTGATGGTTTTATGAATAAGGTTATTGGTGGTTCGCCCCCATTATCTGAAACAGATCCAGCTTGTATCTCTATGTTGCAGAAGTTATTTGCTATTGCAGAAAAAAATGATTGCTTTGATGAGGCTCTGACTGCCGCGGTTGGAAATTCAAGTCAGGGTGTTCAGTTACGGAGAATTATACTTGCAATGGGTACTGATTTTTCAAGATTTTTTAATGTTGTAGGATTAGGGGATGCCCCTGTCCTAAGGAATTTAATTGGAAAATTACTTGAAGAATTTAAAGGAAGACGAAGATCTGAACCTCTCCCTGGTGCACGGAATGAGGCTTTGGCAGGGCTTATAACCTTGTTTATTGGAGCAAAAAAGACAGAGAATATGGACTTGTTGCTATCTGCAGCAAAAAAAGAGGGAGTGTTAGAAGATCTATTAGATAAGACTAAATTAATGAAAAAGAAGCGTGGGAGTGAAGTTACCATGTTCAATGAAGTCCAAATATTAGCTGCTGACGGCAAGTTGTCAGATGAAATTGCCGGGGAGATTCTTTTGTTTTCATGATGCAACTAAAACTAATATCATTTGATGCCAAAGAGTCAATGGAGGTTTCTGATTTACCTGCTTTGGACAAGCTTCTTGTTAATCTTCAAAATTTTGATCAGGACTCTCAGGCAACTTTAGTAGATGATCTGCGAACAAGAGGTTTTCCAGTTGCAGAGCCATTTATCGCTAGAATGTTAGATAGAAAAGAGATTGAGAAAATCACTCTATGGTTAATGCCCTCTGCTAAAACAAAAGAAGATCAAGAGTTTTTGGTCCAATCAGCTCGAATTGGATTTGATCAAGCGATTGGTCTGTTTGCCGGAATGTTAGACTCGGAAATAATCGTACAGCAAAAAAACTTGCCGGAATTAATTAATATTGCCAGAAAAGCACTGCTTTTAATGGAGGGGAGGGAGATAACTGAAGTAGGCAGACAACTTTTAGATACTTTAAATACCAAAATAGGTGAACGCATAGCACAGGAAGAGAGCGAGATTGTTGGCTATTCACTTGCTGAGTGTTTAGAGAATTTTCAAATGGCCGGATATCTTGTGCCTTTATTAAAAGTACTTAAGGGGGATAATTTAGAAAAAGTCTTAAGAGCTTATGGGGATTCTAGGAAATCCTATTCGCTTTCATGGTTAGAGGATCTTGATGCGGCAGGGGTATTAGAGCAGTTTTTTGATCTAGTTTTTGATCAAGAGGGAGATTTAACTGAATTATTCTCTAAGGCGGTTGGGGATCCTTCTCACCGTGACTTTTTGGATGATTTTATTCAAAATAGTTCTGAGATGGCAGAGTTAAATTCTAGTTGCAGCTCTATGCTAAGAAGATTGTTTGCTATTGCAGATCAAAGGGGTATTCAGGATTGGGCAATACGAGCTGCGGTGGTTGTTGCCGAACAAGGGGCGCAGTTTGCAAGGATAATAATGGCTTTAGATGAGGACTATCCAAAGTTTTTTGAGGTTGTTGGATTCGAAACCGGATGGAATTTGGGGGCGCTGATCGGAAGATTGTTAAAACCGTTTTGGGCACAATTTCCACTTCCTGGGGAAAAGGAAGAGGCGATGGCTGGTTTAAGGGTTTTATGTGTTGCTGCTCAAAAGACAAACAACCTAGACCTGCTCCTTTCTGCTGCAAAAGAAGATGGGGTGTTAGAAAAACTGCTGGCTAAGACGAAAGAGATGAAAAAGAAGCCAGAAAGCAGCAAAACAATGTTCGACGAAATTCAGAAGGCAGTTGTTGATGGCAAATTATCAAGCGAAATTGCCGGGGAGATTCTTTTGTTTTCATAAGTGAGGAGGATTATTATGTTTAGCACCAGAGCCAGTACTGGAACCTATAAAATTGATCGAGGATATACCTTGTCTCAAAGCTTTATTGATAAAAGCGGGATTGGAGATACAAGAAAAAATATTGCTAATCGCATAAGGCAAGATGGGCAGGTTTCTGCTTTTACTATCGGGTGCGGAGAAGCTAACTATGAAGCAGCAATAGCACGAGATAATGTTGTTATACATTCTAATGATAAAGATATTGGTCAAGTGTTGCCGGAAAACAGAGTTATTATTGATAATCTGATTGATGGGCCATTTGAAGAGATAGATATAACGGAAAGATATGATCTAATACTTTCAATTTATGGTACTTTCCACATTGATAAGGCAAGATCATTTGATATAGCAAAAAAAATCTGGGATTTGCTTGCCCTAAACGGGGAAGCTTTTTTTATGCTAAATCCATCAACCGGTATTCCCTCTCTTGACATGCTGGCACAAGGAAATGTCTACTCGGATATTATGAAAAGAGAATTGGACCAGAGAGGAATTGTTGTCAGGGCCCATACTCCCCCGGAGATTTTTTTGTCAGCAGAAGGGGACCCATTCGTGGGGGTTTATTTTGCTAAGCTAAAAGATGTTGCCCTTTCGGAAAAATTGTTTTCTCAGATATCTTCAGAAGCTGGAAAAGAAGGGAAAGAATGGCTAGAAAGCTTTAGCAATGGACAGAGGAGGCCTCAAGCCATGCCTCTTTTTAGGATGACCAGAAGTGCTCCCTGGCAGAATCAGCCTAATTTAACACTAGAATTAGTTCTTAATAAAGCGCTCCAAATGTATAAAGAAGAGTATGAGAGGGTAAAACCAGTTATTGTAAGGGTTGATGGGCCTTGTAGCGAAAGCCGTTTCCAGGAGATAATTTTATCTCAAGCTATTGTTAAAGATAAAATCCATCAGATTGTTGATATTATGTTTTCTTGCGGCCTCCCACTTGATGAAGCGGTTGAACTTGAAAATTTTAAGCATTGCTTATTATATGCTTTTGGAGTATTGCGGCGTTGAATTAATAAGAATATCTTCCTTGCATGCGCTTAACTTATTATGATATAATTAATACAATGGATAAAGAAAAAAAATCGAGTCTAATTTCTTCTTATAAAACTCATGAAAAAGATACCGGTTCTCCAGAGGTCCAAATCGCAATAATTACCGAAAGAATCAATTATCTGGTGGGACATTTAAAAAAACATAAGAAGGACCATGCTTCTCGTCGCGGACTTTTAACATTGGTTGGCCAGAGGAAAAAATTATTAAATTACCTCGAACGAAAGAGTCAAAAAAGACATACTGCGTTAACTGCCAGCCTGGGATTAAGAAAATAAAATGGTAAAGAAAGTTACGGTTGAGTTGGGGCCGGAACAAACCCTCACAATAGAATCCGGAAAATTAGCAAAAGAAGCAGCTGGTTCAGTTGTTGTGCAACTGGGGGATACTGTTGTTCTTGCAGCAACCGTTGCGTCACAAACCCCAAGACAGGGAATTGATTTCTTTCCATTATTAGTAGATTACGAAGAAAAGCTTTATGCTGCTGGTAAAATACCAGGTGGATTCTTTAAAAGAGAAGGAAAACCATCAGAAAACGCAGTTTTAACTTCAAGAAAGATCGATCGTCCAATTCGACCGCTCTTTCCGGATGGTTTTAGGAACGATGTTCAGATTGCCATAACTCCACTTTCAGTAGATTTACAGTATCTTCCGGATGTTTTAGCCATTAATGCTGCATCAGCTGCATTAACAATTTCTGACATTCCATTTAAAGGACCGATCGGAGCAATTCGAATTGGTAAGGTTGATGATAAGATTGTTGTAAACCCAACTTCAGAACAGTTGGAAACATCAACCATGGATGTAATGGTTGCTGGAACAAAAGATAAGATATTAATGATTGAGGCTGGATCAGAACAGGTAACTGAGACAGAAATGTTTGAAGCTGTTGAAGAGGCACATAAAGTAATAAAGAAGTTAATTAAAGGACAGGAAGAACTAGCTAAAGCTGTTGGTAAGAAGAAGAGAGAGTTTGCTGTTTATGAGCCATCGGCTGATATGGTTGCTCTAGTTAAAAAATCTTCTGCAAAGATTAAATCTGCAATTCTTGGAAAAGATAAAGCTGCTCAAAAAGAAGCTTTAGGAGTTATTGCTGACGAATTAATTGGTGGATTAAAAGTAGCGGATGAGAGTGAATTAGCTCAAAAGACAAAAGATATTAAGAAAGCGATTGAAAAAGAACAAAAACATCTTATTCGTCTGATGATAGTAGAAGATGGAAAGAGATTGGACGGAAGAAAGATTGATGAACTTCGTGAATTGAATGCCGAGGTTTCGGTTATTCCTCGTGTTCACGGTACCGGATTATTCTCACGTGGACAGACTCAGGTATTGACTATTGCAACCTTGGGTTCACTTGGTGAAGAGCAGAGGATTGATGCTTTAAATGTTGAAGAATTAACTAAGCGTTACATGCATCATTATAACTTTCCGGCTTATTCTGTTGGAGAGGTTCGGCCAAATAGGGGGCCAGGACGACGCGAAATTGGTCACGGCTCTTTGGCTGAAAAAGCCTTACTTCCAGTAATTCCAAATGCAGAAGATTTTCCATATACAATTCGATTAGTTTCTGAGGTTCTGGGATCAAACGGATCGACTTCAATGGCATCAACCTGTGCTTCAACACTAGCTTTGATGGATGCTGGAGTTAAGATAAAGGCCCCTGTTGCCGGAATTTCTATTGGATTAATAGAAGAAGGGAACAAAGAGGTTCTCTTAGTTGATATTCAGGGAATAGAAGATCATTTTGGAGATATGGATTTCAAAGTTGCCGGAACAGAGAAGGGGATTACTGCAATTCAGATTGATGTAAAGAATGACGGATTATCTCACGAAATCATTAAAAAATCTTTAAAAATGGCAAAAGATGTTCGTTTAAAGATTTTAGATGTTATGAAGAAGGCAATTGCAGCTCCAAGGGCAGAGCTATCCCAAAATGCACCAAGAGTAATTACTTTGCAGATCGATCCTGCCAAGATTGGAATGGTAATCGGACCTGGCGGAAAGAATATTCGTGCAATTATCGAAGAGACCGGAGCAAAGATTGATATTGAAGATTCCGGACAGGTATTAATTACTTCTGTTGATCACGAGGCTGGAGAAAAAGCCCGCGCAAAAATTGAAGGCATGACTTATGAGCCAAAACGGGGCGAAGTATTTAAATCAAGGGTTGTCCGCATCATGAATTTTGGCGCTTTTTGTGAACTTCCAGGCGGCAAAGACGGCTTAGTCCATATTTCCCAGCTTTCCGATAAACGCGTTGCCAAGGTTGAGGATGCTGTAAAACTTGATGATGAAGTTATTGTTAAAGTTGTAGAAAAAGACGATAAAGGCCGAATTAACCTCTCTATAAAAGCTGTAACTGAAGAAGATCGCAAGAAGATTTAGTCCTCTAATTTCTCTATAGACGCATATGTTATAATAATAATATCATGCTAACAAAAGATGCATACCGCGAACTTGGATTAACCGATCAAGAATACAAAAATATTCTTAAAATTCTAAAACGAGATCCGACTCCAACCGAGCTTGCAATGTTCTCAGTCGAATGGTCAGAGCACTGTGGCTATCCTCGCTCTAGAAAATACCTAAAACTCTTTTCTCAAGATGGAAAATATGAGGCATTAGTAGGAGAGGATTCTGGCGGGATTGTTTATGATGGTATGGCGATTATCTTTAAAATGGAGAGCCATAATCATCCTTCTCAAGTAGAACCAAGACAAGGGGCTGCAACTGGAATCGGCGGTGTTGTGCGTGATATCTTTACTGCTGGAGTACGTCCAATTGCTTGTCTCGACTCTCTCCGTTTTGGTGAGCTAGATGATCCTTATAATAAATTTCTCTTAAACGGGGTAGTGGACGGAATTTCCTTTTATGGGAACTGTATCGGTGTTCCAACCATTGGCGGAGAGATCTATTTTAATAATTGTTACTCCGGAAATTGTTTAGTCAACGCAATGTGTATTGGAATTGCACCAAAAGAAAAATTGGCACGCGGTAAAGCTGTCGGAATCGGCAATACTATTTTATATGCCGGAGCAAAAACAGGAAGAGACGGTATCGGCGGATGTTCAGTTTTGGCTTCCTCAGAGTTTAAAGAGGGAGAAGAAGAGAAGCGTCCTACCGTTCAGGTCGGCGATCCATTTTTAGAAAAATGTCTTATTGAAGCTACTCTTGAAGCACTTGATACCGGAGTAGTTTTGGGAATTAAAGATATGGGGGCGGCCGGTCTTACCTGTTCATCGGCTGAAATGGCTGCAGCGGGTGGTGTTGGCATGAAAATGGATCTAAATAAAGTTCCGCTTCGAGAGGAAGGGATGGAGCCCTACGAAGTTATGATGTCGGAGTCTCAGGAACGTATGCTTCTATGTGTCAAAAAAGGCAAAGAGAAAATAATACAGAAGATTTACAAGAAATGGGGACTCGAGGCAGTTGCAATTGGTATTGTTGTTAAAGAGAAGAAGCTGACAATAGATTGGAAGGGCAAGCGGGTCTGTAATTCGCCAACCTTTGCCCTTGCCGATGCTCCGATTTACGATATGCCCTATAAAAAGGTACAGCAGCCGTCTGTTCAAATAAAAAAAATTAAAAAACCTAAGGATTTAAATAAGGTTTTACTTCAATTGTTATCATCACCAAATATTGCTTCAAAAAAAGCGGTATATGAGCAATATGATCATATGGTTCAGGTTAATACTTCAATCTATCCTGGCGGAGATGCGGCAGTAATCCGGGTAAAAGGGAAAAAATGGGGAATTGCGGCCACTACTGATTGCAATAGCCTATATTGTTTCCTAAACCCTTATAAGGGGGCTCAAATTGCTGTTGCAGAGGCTTGCAGGAATTTGGTTGTGACCGGTGCAGACCCTGCTGCAGTTACAGACTGTCTAAATTTTGGGAATCCGGAGAAACCGGATCGCTACTATTATTTTAAACGCTCAGTCGAAGGGATAGCCGATATTTGCCGGGCATGGGAACTTCCTGTTGTATCCGGAAATGTCTCTTTTTATAACGAAAGCCCAAGCGGCGCAATTTTTCCGACCCCGGCTATTGGGATGATTGGGATATTGCCCGATGTTGAAAGGCGCTGCACGGCTGATTTTAAGAATAACGGAGATATCATAATTCTTTTGGGATTAAATAAAGAAGAATTAGGCGGCAGCGAATATCTTAGGGTAATACATGGCAGGGAAGAGGGACCCCCGCCCGACTTAAATCTTAAATTAGAAAAAAGAGTTCAGAATGCCTGTTATTCTGCAATTTCGCTCGGTATTGTTAACTCTGCCCACGATCTTTCAGAAGGCGGATTAGCAGTCAGTTTGGCTGAAGCAGTAATGTTTGGCAATAAAGGAGCTCATATTTCTTTGAATGATAATATTCGCTTAGATGCATTGCTTTTTGGCGAATCACAGTCAAGGATAATATTAACCGTCTCCCCGAAGAATATTTTTCCGCTTAAGGATATTTTTATGTTAAATAAAGTTCCCTTCCATATTATTGGTAAGGTTGCGGGGAAGAAGCTTGATATATCTTGCGGAAAGAAAAAACTGGTCAATCAACCCCTTACAATGTTAAAGAAATCATACTATAATACCATCAAATAATGGATGCAACCTCTGTAATAGTTATTTTGATTTTTGCTTTTTCGATAATCAGCGGTGTTACCGGTGTTAAAGATTCTCAATATGCCAAAACACCGGCACAAACACCGAGTGGAACATACCTTCAAAAGCCTGCTCATCTGGAAGTTCCGGGGCCAAATTTCCAGGATGGGGTAATAAATGATTTACAATCTAGAATTGATTCGTTTATTAGAAAATATGCCCGAAAAACTTCCCGGGCCGATGCCCCGCAAATTGCAGAATCAATTGTCCGCTATTCAAGAAAATATAATGTTAATCCCCGTTTGGTGACGGCCCTGGTTGCACGTGAGTCAAGATTTAATAAGTATGCTGTTTCATCAGCCGGTGCTCAAGGATTAGGCCAGCTTATGCCATCCACCGCCAGGGGATTAAAAGTATATAATTCTTTTGATATTGATCAGAACATAATGGGAACCAGCCGCTACATGAGATATTTGTTTAATAGGTTTAAGAATAAGCAAAACCAGGTTCCGTTTGGAATTGCCGGCTATCTTGAAGGGCCCAATGCCGTTAAACGCAACAATGGATATAAATCTTCCTCTAGTGGCTACATTAAAGATATTTTGAAGATCTACCAGAAGATTTAAGAGGCTTTAGCTTTTTCCAGTCCACTTTTTAAAGCCAAAAGGCCTAAATGTTTTATTATAGGATGATCGCTGCCTAAAAGATCAATAAGAAGGAAGGATTCTTTTTGATATTGATCAAATAATCTTCCTATAATTTTTCTATCTTCCGATATCTGCTCATATTTTATATATATATCCAGAAGCTCTTGGACACTAAAAAGATGACTTAAAATGGCTCTTATTTGCTTGTCTTTTGGAAAAACAAATTGAGGAAAGAATTTACGATCTTTATATTTATCCGGAAGTTTTGTTACGTTTAAAATGTTTCTTATGTACCAATCAAATAAAGGTGTGTTTTCATACACAGATAGATGCGCGACAAATATAGGGATAAAAGTAGGGCAAAGTTTCATGTAAAGTTCGATTTTACGGATTGTTTCCAGAAGATTTTCTCGGGTTGCAATTGGAGTTATCAAAATAATATAATGGACTTGCCGAATTTTTCTTTGTTCAAGTTGGTCAATTAAAGAAAAGGCCTCTTCTATCGAATTGTTTGGTTTATCAAGAAAAATAAGGTCTTCTTGATCTAATGTGTCGGTCCCGATATAAAGAGTTGTCATATTATATTGATTGAGTCTTGCTAACAAATCTAATAACTCTTGATTGTTTAATGATTTTACACTCCCTTGAAAAGAAAAAGTAAAGTAGTTGCTGAGTTGTTTGTCTTCCAGCAATATATTAAGAAATTCTTTTGCCGCACCTCTTTTTAAGAAGAAGTCATCATCATCAAAAACTAGATTTTTGGCTTCTTCAGGCAGGATTCCTTTTTTAATTAAATGTCTAATTCTTTTTAGTTCCTGAATGCTCCTTTGTGGGGACCAGCGAATCTGTTTAAAATGAATTTTGTGTGAACAAAAAACACAACGATAAGGACAGCCTCGTGACGTGGATAGACGAAGCCACCCCTGTTTTTTAATATCTTTTATCAATTCCGGCAAGTCATATTGTCTTGGAGTTGCTTCAAATTCAACTTCGCTGATTTTATTCTCTTCATTATTATATATTTCAAAATCAAAATGTTTCATATATAGGCCTTTGATGTTGTGTTTTTCTATTGTATTATTTAGTTTTTCTATAAAATCCGGTTCAAAGGGTTGATTTGGAGATGCCTGAGCTAATAATTTTAATAGTTCAATCTGGATTTTTTCGCCATCCCCTTTAAAGAATACAGTTGATGCTGGAAAGTACGGAGCCAATTTTTTAAGGTTTTCCGTGGTATTTATCGAAGGGCCTCCTATAATTATGAAAGCATCGGGATATTTTTCTCTTATTCTTTTGGCTTCTTCAGCCGTTTTCTTGAAAAATTTATCATAGAGGCTGATAAAGAAGAATTTTGGATTGTTTTTTTTCGAAAAGCCCCGATGTCCTTCAATTAAGGGCTTTTCCATAAATATTGGGTTTATTAATCCGTTTATGTCCTGGTGTTGTAAAACAGAGACCAGAATTGACCCGGCCATTGTTACACTTGGTGTATATCGAGAATAATGAACATCAAAATCCGGCTTATGAAAAGCCATGTCAAGGGCAATTGTGATTTTTGCTGCTCTTTTAAAAATTCGCGAAAATATGTTTATGCCCATTTATGTTTTTTCCCTTCCTATATTATTATCGACAGCAACTTGTAAAAATTTCACTAAATCGACCGATATTTCGTCGGTCCGAAGTCCTGAGCTTGCCGAAGGGCTACGGAGTGCTTCGCACCTTTTTCCCTTATTAATGCTAAAAATAAAGTGGGCTTGCCCGCCGAAGCCACGAGCGTAGCGAGGGCGTAGGCGGGCGACAAAATTGCTACTACCCTATATTATGGATATTAGCAATCACAAAACAATCATTATCGGTTTAATTATTGTCTTATTTATCGGTTCCTGTGTTTATGTATATAATCATTATTTTGATCCCTCGGAGCTCCAAATCAATGAGGTGACAATTAAAAATTCCCCCAGGCCTGTCTCGGCTGCATTGATGGTGGTGCATGTGGTTGGGGCGGTGGATAAGCCCGGAGTATATCGTTTAAAGCACGGTGACCGGGTTTTAGATGCAATCGGGCAGGCCGGGGGAGCGACATTAAAGGCCGATCTTTCTATTCTCAATCTTGCAGAAAAAGTTAAAGATGCTCAAAAGATTACAGTGCCCTCAAAAACAAAATCAAGGCCAATGGCTTCTATGGCATCGTCCGGAGGGAAAATAAGTATAAATTCTGCTTCGCAAAAACAATTGCAGTCTCTGCCGGGGATTGGCACAGCTGGCGCAAAAAATATAATTAAAGGCCGCCCGTATTCAAAGCTGGAAGGTATTATGAAAGTTAAAAGAATCGGCAAAAAGAGTTTTAAGAAGCTTCGAAACAGGATTAGGCTGTGAATCGCCCGCTCCTGGTAATCGCGCTGGTTTATATTGCCCTCATTATTCTCCTCCGCCCAATAATAGACCAGCCGCTAAAGCCTTTTAAAGATCAAAAAGTCGATTTGGTTGGAATTGTTGACTCGGAACCGGTTTTTAAAGATAGGAATGTATCGTTTTATCTTAAGATTATTAGCGGGGCAGGAGGAAGAATTAGGGCGTCGGTTTCAAAATTTGATGCCGCATATGGAGATAAAATAGGGGCTTCGGGAAAACTTTCTTATGAAAAAGGGCCCCGCAATCCTGGTCTTCCTGAGCGGGCATATGTCTCTTTTCTATCTTTTGATGTACCTAATGTAATAAGCCGGGGGCATGGAAATCCTATTTTGCGTTTGGCCTTCTTTATTCGGAAAAAACTTTTGGATTCTGTTAAGAAGATTATGCCTTCTCCCTATTCAGATCTTTTGAGCGGGATTCTTTTTGGAAAAGCTGCTGCAACGATTCCCGATGAGATAAAGGAGCAATTTAAAAAGACCGGAACCGTTCATATTTTGGTCGTTTCCGGAATGCACCTTTCCATACTAATAGGGGTCTGTTTGACTATCCTCAAGTCTTCCCGCCTGCCTTTGTGGGCAAGTACCTTAATCGCCACTTTGATAAATCTGCTCTATGTCTTAGCTGCCGGAGCCGGGGCATCTGTTATCCGGGCGGGCATTATGGCAGAGGCTGCGATGATGGGGCAAATTGTCGATCGCGAAAGGGATTTTTTTACGACACTCTCTGCTGCAGCTTTGTTTTTGCTGATTATTAATCCTCTTTCTTTGTTTCAGATAGGATTTCAGTTGTCTTTTGCAGCAACAATATCACTGGTCTACTTGGCGCCGGTGATAAGGGATATAATCGTAGGGGTCGGTCGCGGTCGTATGCCTGATTGGTTTGCGCAATTAATTTCGATATCAATTGCCCCGATGTTAATGACGGCGCCGATTATTTTATATAATTTTAGTCAGCTTTCGCTGGTTACGGTTGTTGTAAACGCCATGATTATTCCATGGATCAGTTATTTGCTTATATTGGGTTTTGCTGCAGCCTTAATCGGGAATATATTTCTCCCTTTGGCCCAAATATTGGGAGGAACCCTGTTTTTGATGCTTAGATTATTACACCTGATTGTAGGATTCTTTGCCGGTCTTCCTTTTGCCTGTGTCTTCTTTCGCCCTCCCTCTTTTATCCTTATTGTTGCTTATTATGTCGGGATGGGTTGGCTAATATATAGATTGCAGAACGGATTAAAACTTAAAATTACTAAAAAAACAATTCTGATTGCTTCATTAATATTTCTGATTTTGTTTGTTTGGAATGCTGCCCTGGCTCCGGCCTCTCAACTAGGCGGTAAG
>JABMQY010000084.1 GCA_013202975.1 Candidatus Saganbacteria bacterium | reverse complement strand
TCTTGGGGATTAGCATAATCTCCCCGCAATATTTTATCCCTTATTCTTGTAAAGGCTGGAATAGACTTATCCTCATACAACCTATGGAGATCAAACGATATTGTTTTTAATTGCATATTCAACTTTTTCTCCCTATAATTATATATCGAACATATATGAAAAAAATTTCAGGTGAATTAATTAATATGCCATCTATCTTCATAACCGGCACCGACACCGGCTGCGGGAAAACAGTAGTCTCTGCAGCGCTTGTGTCCCGCTCTGCGGGATCCCGCAACAATAATATTAATATAGTAGAGGCGGGAAAACATTTCACCTGTGGTTATATGAAGCCTATCTCATGTGGAAACAAAAAAGACAATGATGCAACATTTGTAAAAAAACTTTGTAATTTGGATGACCCTGTCTCTACTATAAATCCCATATCTTTACCTTATCCTCTCTCTCCCCTTGCTGCTGCTAAAAAAGCAAAAAAGAAACTAACTAAAAAATATATCAAAAGCAAAATCATTAAATCATTTAAAAAACTATCCAAGAAATACGATCAGTTAATAATTGAAGGAGTCGGAGGTGCTTTGGTCCCCATCACCAAAGACTACATGGCGGCAGACTTAATCAAAGACTTAAAAATCCCGGCAATTATTGTGGCTCGAGCCGGCCTGGGCACACTCAATCACACCCTTTTGACAATTGAAGCTCTGCGAAAGAGAAAGATCAAGATTCTTGGAATTATTATGAATGGTTATGCCGGGAAAGAGTTATCGGAAAAAGATAATGCTGAGATAATTAAAGAGATTTCTGGGGTGCCGATACTGGCTAAGATAAGCTACTGCTCGTAGGCCCCAAAGTTCTGCAGCATTTTTTTCTGCATAAATATCAGGAGGGCAATACTATAATCCCTTTTTAATAGACCGCGGTGATGGATAAATATATCCGAAAGACTAAAGACCGATGAATCGTCAGCTCTCTCAAGAAATCCGGCTCTTTCTTCTAATAATTTTTCTACTACCCACCAGCCCAACCCTTTTGTTACCCTTCGTATCTCATCTTCTGTAATCTCCTGGTAAAAGATATCATTTACATATCTGTCCTGGGGGCGGATATCAGTCGGCAACCTCTTGCTGTACCCCAAAACCTCCGGATCCGATAAGACTCCAACCCCTGTTTCATCAACCTGCTCCATTAATTTTGAGCCGTCAAATGCCGTAGGAAATGCATTAGCAAATATCGGATTAAAATGCTCAAAATTCAAACAAAGAGTAAGAAGATTGTTTACTATCTCAAGCAAATCCCGCCTGGTCATAGATGGGAAGGTAAAAATAACATAACCAAAGTGCTGAATCTTCAATTGATTTATGGCCGCTATTGCCTTCTGTACACGAGCCCAATTGTAGGGTTTCCTTAAAAACCGGAGTGATTTATCAGAAAAACCATCGATCCCGATATTCAAACGAAATATATTTAAAAATGGATTTGATAAAACATCCAACACACTTTCATCAATAACACTATTTACACCTGTCTGAATATCAAAATGAAACAACCTGCTCAACTCAACCGAATCGGCTACTCCCCTTAAAAACCCAATGGCCTCAGGATTTGCCAAAAGATCATCATCTGCAAAATCCAAAAACCAGGCCTCATCTCCAAAGAAACCGCTTAATATCATCCGGCGTATCCTTTGTAATTCAAAAATCATCCTTGAAGAGTCAAAAGAAACCGGAACAGGACGATTTTGATGAGAACAAAAAACACAACACTTGGGATATTTTTCTCTGGTCCTGCACCCCCTTGAGAACATCAGGCTTAGTGAAGTTTGCGTTTTCAGATCGTCCGCCAAAAGCGAATAATCGGTCGGAAGGGCAGAAAACTCTTCGGCAGACAAGACATTTTTTTCCTCATTATGCAGCTTGAAACCAAAATGTTTAAGATAAAGACCCTTAAAACCTGCCCACCTAAATCTTTCTCTTGCCTCAAGAGAAAAAGGAACCCCTTTTGATTCTGATCTTAAAATATCAATTAACTTTGGCAGAATTAGATCCCCCTCACCTTTTACCATAATAGTTGAAGGGGGGAAAAATTGAACCAGCTTGCTAAGATCAGCCTCCACGGTGACAGATGGACCACCAATAATAATAAAAGCATCCGAATATTTGACACTTATCTTTTTTGCTTCCGCAAAAATAGTTCTATCTTCAATACAATCATCATAAGCGGTCAGTAAAAAAAACTGGGGAGTGTTTTTCATTGCCTGATCGCCATCCGCAATTAACAAAGAGGGGAGAAAATGACAATTTATTTCGTCTGTTCCAAAATAATGGTTCAGGCTTGAAGCCAAAGAAAATCCTGCTCCACTCACCAGCCTTTTCATTCCAGAAAAGGCCATATCAAAGACGACCTCAAGAGGCTTTGGACTAATCTTTTGTCTTCTATGAACAAGTGCACCACTATTTATACGGGTAACGCTTTGCATGTATATATATCGAACAAAAAGAGGAAAAATTTCAGTTTATCGGAAAGAAATTACTGCTCGTAGGCCCCAATATCATCCGCACTCCCAACTGGACGAGAAGTGCCGTCTAAATCTATTGAAGGGGCTCCGGTTGATGTGCCGGCATCAATTGCAGGACTGCCGGACTGAAGATGATAATCACCGGTTGTCCCCCAAGCAGGTGAAACAAACTTTGGATCGCCGGTTATATTTCCGGAACAATTTGACAAGGCATTAAGTTGGGAGACCGTCCGATCTGAACCACCCACATAAATTTGGTCACTGCTGCTGTCTCTATTAAACAAATTGTTTTCTATAGTATAACCAGTAATCTGCGAAGCAAGCCAGACCAGCCCCTGTGCATTATCAAAAATATTGTTGCGCAAAGTAATATTTATATTTGTCAGTTCGTCATATTGCATATAAGAAATATATCCCTGCCTGCTTGGATTACCATGAAAAGTATTGTTTATTATTGTAAAGGTCTCTCCTGCCGGAGCGCCAATTACTAATGCCGCCCAGGGAGAGGCTCCACCCACTCCATCCCCTGTTCCATAAACTAAATTATTTTCAACCGTCGTAACTCCGGCCCATAATTTAATCCCGTCACAAGAATTATTTGCCACAGTATTTTCATGAACATGACAATTACTTAACTTAAGATCAATCCCGTCTCCTACGTTGTGCTCCACCAAACAATTTTTAACTTCAATCGGCCCGGGACCTTCTTCAAGCCCTATCCCATCCGGCCTGCCGTAAGGATTAGCCGGGTTATCAATAATTCCCTGATAGTAGTGGCCATTGTAAGATAAATCACAGTTATCAATAGTTATACTTTTCCATCCACCACCCTCTCCCATATCAGGAGAGCCAATCGCCCCAAAACCACAGTATTCAATCGTACAATCCTCAATAGTAAGGGTATCTACATCCTGCAGATTGACACCAAATTCATCAATATGATGAATATATAAATCCTTTAAAATAATGTTGGTCGCTGGAGTATAAATTTCTACCGCGTTTCTAAAATTATTCAAGGAATTATTAGTAATTTCAATATTTTCTACCGTAATATAATCAAGCCCCGAAAGGTCAATCGCCCTGATTATATTATTAGTCCCTTTTAAAATAGGTCTATTCCCACTTTCCCCCTGAATTGTTATAGGATTACCCGAGGTTCCAGAATTTGTAGGAGTTATAACATCATCCGGATCAGTGCTAACGACATAAGTCCCGCCTAAAATAATTAAAGTATCACCTGCACTTACATTTACAGCCCCCTTAGCCGGTGTTGCCCAGGGATTAGACTGACTCCCATCCCCTGTCGTATCACTTCCAGCTGTTGAAACATAATATGTATTTGCTGGTGGGGCTGCCTGTCTGGTTACTGTCACAGTATAAGTAGTACCACTCCCTCCAGTCGGCGTAATAACAACCGAAATAGCATTTGCTCCGACACTAAGGGAGATTGCTCCCGAGGCATTTCCCGAACTTACCGTTGAGCCATCAACAGTTATAATTCCCTCATCCCCAATTGCAGTCGGAGTTACGGTTATACTCGAAACAGCATTTGCAACTGTTGTTGTATAACTGGTAGTCCCAGTACTAAAACTTGGAGATAAGGTTCCAGTAGATAAGGATAATCCGGTTAAAGTATATGTCGCTGCCGCACGAGTTACAGTTATGGTATAAGTTGTAGCCGATCCACCGGTTGGGGTAATTGTTACTGTAATAGTATTTGATCCGACACTCAATGAAATCGCATCCGAAGCATTTCCTGACGAAACAGCTGATCCATCTACAGTAATTGTCCCACCATCCCCGGTACCAGTTGGGGTAACCGTCATCGAAGATATCGAATAACCGACTGCAACTGTATAACTAGTAGTATTTGTATCAAAACTCGGACTTAGTGACCCCTGCGATATTGCCAATATTGTTAAATCATAAGTCGGGGCTGCCGCTCTGGTTACCGTAATAGTATATGTTGTAGCTGAGCCACCGGTTGGCGTAATTACTACTGTAATTGCATTCGAACCAACACTTAGGGAAATTGAATCAGAAGCGTTGCCCGACAATACAGTCGATCCATTTACAGTTATTGCCCCTCCGTTTCCTGTAGCAGTCGGCGTAACGGTTATACTACTTACTCCATTACCAACTATTGAAGTATAACCTGTTGTCGCGGTACTAAAGCTTGGAGTAAGGGTTCCAGAAGATATAGACAAACCGGTAAGATTATATATATAAGTTGGACTTGAACTATC
>JABMQY010000083.1 GCA_013202975.1 Candidatus Saganbacteria bacterium | reverse complement strand
CCCCGCCCCGCCGGTCACCAGTATCTTTTTCATAATTTAATCTTGCCTTCGACCAGTAAACCCGCCCTCTCAATAGATTCAAAGGTTCCGGCATCACTCCACCAGCCACTTAAAACACTGTGCGTGAGTTTTCCCCGTTTAAGGTAAGCACGATTGATATCGGAAACTTCCAACTCCCCGCGTTTTGAAGGTTTTAGTTTCTTGATAATATTAAAGACACTGTTATCATAAAAATAAATGCCGGTTATTGCAAAGTTGCTTTTGGGTTTCTTGGGTTTCTCCTCAATAGAAATAATCTTATCCTCAATTATTTCAACAACTCCAAAACGATCAGGATCTGAAACTTTTTTCAAAAGAATCCGGGCTCCTTCCCCTTGATTCTGGAACTCTTGTTTAAAAGGGGCAAGGTTATCCAAAAAAATGTTGTCTCCCAATACTACACACAGAGAAGAACCAGAGCAAAAATCTTCGGCCAGGCCCAATGCCTGGGCAATTCCTCCCGCCTTATCCTGGACTTTGTAGGTAAACCTGCAATTAAAATCTGCTCCGCTTCCAAGCAGGGTTACAATATCACCCATATGCTCAATTCCGGTTACAACAAGAATATCGTCAATTCCAGCCTGAATTAGTTTATCTAGGGGATGAAAAATCATCGGTTTTCTGCCAACGGGAAGTAAATGCTTATTTGTAACCTTAGTCAACGGCCTCAAACGGGATCCGGTTCCGCCGGCCAAAATTACACCCTTTATCTTTTTCTCACTCATTTCCTAAAACACCTCTTTGTATTTTAATAAGGTCAGAAATGGCTGCCGACCCTTTTTTTACTAAAGAACTAAGGGTTTCCGGTGAAAAGGGAAGGCCTTCTGCAGTAGCCTGAACCTCTACCAGATCACCTTTCTCATTAGCCACTAAATTCATATCCAGCTCGGCCCGAAAATCTTCGTGGTAATTGAGATCAACAAGTTCGGATCCCGAAACCACCCCGACACTAACAGCGGCAAGGTAAGAATCGACCGGATCATCATCTAAAACCCCGTCTTCAATTAATTTTTTTACAGCAAGCTTTAAGGCAACAAATGCCCCGGTAATAGAGGCACAACGGGTACCACCGTCTGCCTGAATAACATCCGCATCAATTAATATTGTCCTCTCCCCCAGTTTTTTCAGATCACAAACTGCCCGAAGAGACCTTCCGATTAAACGCTGGATTTCCTGAGTGCGTCCTTTTATCTTGCCATAAGCCTCCCTTTTAATTCTGGAGGAAGAAGAACCCGGCAGCATTGAATACTCGGCAGTAACCCATCCTGATCCACTCCCTTTTAAATGGTAAGGAACCCTTTCTTCTAAAATGGCAGAACAAAGAACTTTGGTATCGCCAAACTCAATTAAAACAGATCCGTCCGCATATTTAAGAAAGTCTTTACTAATCACGACGTTACGTAATTGATTGGGTTCTCTTTTGTCTATCCGTGTCATACCTTTATCTTTTCCTTGGGAGAACTCACAGTAGTCCCTACAGTATTAGAGAGGCGCATTCTCCCGGCTTTTATTGTCCTGAGAATTCGGGTAGATGACAACTCCAGGTTGGAGAGAACCTCATCGGCATAACGATCTGCTCCCGCCCTGACCTCTTTGGCAATTTCATAGGCCTCTTTTACGATATCAGCAGCTTTGGCTGACTCGTCTTTTGGTTCGGCTTCCTGTTCAAGAGGATTCTTACTCTCCCTTTCCGGAACCATGCGCTGCTCCTCCTGAATCACCAGCCGCATTTTATCAATAAGACAAAGCAGCTCTTCCTCGTTTAAAACGGTCTTCTTGGTTAACGGGATTTTAAAACCTTCCATGATAACCGATTCAAGGGTATCCAATAATCCTAATATTTTCATTATTTCTGCCTCCTCTTTAAATTTCTTAAAACTGCCTGAGGGACTAATTCGGAAATATCGCCATCCAACTTGGCGATCTGTTTAACAAAACTGGAGCTTAGATACGAGTACTTGTGATCGGTCATAAAAAAGACTGTTTCAAGTTCAGGATTCATCTTTCTGTTAGTAAGAGCCATCTGAAATTCATATTCAAAATCAGATACAGCGCGAAGCCCTCTTATGATAGCATTAGCTCCGACCTTATTTGAATAGTCTACCAGCAGTCCGTGAAAGCTCTCGACTTTTATCTGGGGAATATGTTTCGTTGTTTCTTTTACCATTTTCACCCGATCTTTCAGCGAAAAAAAAGATTTTTTATCCGGGTTCTCAATTATTGCAATATTAATCTGATCAAAGATTTTAGCTGCCCGCTCAATGATATCTACATGACCATTGGTTATCGGATCAAAACTTCCGGGACAGACCGCTTTCTTATATTTTTCTCTCATAAAATGCCAGTATTGTATCTCCGTATTTTTCTTCTCTAAATCGTGAAATTTTATTAAATTCCGAATCTATTTTTTGCTTAAAACGATACTCCGCAACAACAACCCCCAAAGGATTTAGCAAATCCAAATCTCCAAGCTGAATTAATGCTTCTTTCAGCACAGGAGAATTGTATGGCGCACCCAAGAATATTATATCAAATTTAGCCCCTTTGGAAGAGAGTATTTTGAGGGCTTTCAAGACGTCCAGGGAATAGACCTCCCCTCTCTCTTCAAAAGATAAATCGGCCAAATTTTCTTTGATAATTCGAACATGGCGTTTATCCTGTTCTACAAAAAAGGAGAGCTTTGCTCCGCGGGATAAGGCCTCAATTCCGACACTGCCGGAGCCGGCAAAAAGGTCGAGGAATGAGGCATCGGAAACTTTACTAATTAATATATTGAAAAGCGCCTCTTTGGATCGGTCAGAGAGTGGGCGGATATCAGTTTTGGGTACTTTTAGTTTTCTGCCTTTGGCGGAGCCGGAGATTACTCGCATGTATAATTATATCATAAAACTAGTACCCCAAAAACTTCCCATAGCGCCGCTTGACTTCATTTTTTAGAGCATCAATTTCTTCTTTTTCTAACTCAAAAGCAGCTTTGCGGGCTACCCGTAGTATTTCTTCGTCCCGAACAATATCCGCTACGTGAAAATCAGGCAAACCGGACTGGCGGATGCCGCAGAAATCGCCCGGACCTCGCAGCTTCAAATCAACCTCGGCAATATAAAATCCGTCGGTCGAATCAAGCATCGCCTTAATGCGGGTTCTGGAATCCTGTGTTTTTGCAATAGAAAAAAGAAAACAATACGATTGCGAAGATCCCCTGCCAATCCGCCCGCGAAGCTGATGGAGCTGCGATAAACCAAACCTCTCGGCATGTTCAATTACCATAATTGTTGCATTTGGAATATCTATCCCAACTTCTATCACTGTAGTTGAAACCAGAATATTAATTTCTTTATTTTTGAACGCCTGCATAATCTGATCTTTTTCTTCCCCCTTCATACGGCCGTGCAAAAGTCCGACTTTGAACTCAGTAAACACAAAGTTCTGAAGATTATTAGCTTCATCAGTTGCAGCCTTTAAATCCAACTTTTCTGATTCTTGAACCAATGGACAAACCACAAAGACCTGTCGCCCTGCCTGAACCTCTTTTCTAATAAATTCATAGGCCCCTTTTCTTTTTTTATTTGTAACATAATGGGTCTTTACAGGGGTCCTGCCCGGCGGCAGTTCATCAATGATTGAGCGGTCAAGGTCTCCATACAAGGTCAGTGCCAAAGAGCGGGGAATCGGGGTAGCGGTTAAAAACAACAAGTCAGGGTTAGTCCCCTTTTTACCCAGCTTGGCTCTTTGTAAAACCCCAAAACGATGCTGCTCATCTATAATTACTAACCCAAGCTTTTTAAAAGAAATTTTGTCCTCGATTAGAGCATGGGTCCCAACTATTAAATCAGCATCGAGCAATTCTGCTGTTTTCTTTTTTCTTTGGGTAGTACCGGTTAATAATTTAATTTTGCAACCCTTTAAATATGTTGCGATTTTTAAGAAATGCTGGTTGGCCAAAATCTCGGTCGGCGCCATCAGGGCAACCTGATATCCGTTTGAAATAGCAATCTCGGCGGCAAGAGCTGCAACAATTGTTTTCCCAGAACCGACATCTCCTTGAATAAGACGACTCATCGGAACCGGCATTTTCATGTCATTTCTAATTTCGTCGAGAACTCGTTTTTGGGCATTGGTTAACTCAAAGGGCAAATGGAAACCGCGACGGTTAATTTCAAACCCAATCCCCTTCTCCACTTTAACCTTTTCCCGCCGAAGGCCCAGCCCTAACTGAAAAAAGAAAAAGTCGTCAAAAATAAGACGGTATTGATATTTTTGGATATTTTTCATCTCTTTGGGAAAATGAAGGCTCGAAAGAGCCGTTTTCAAATCACAAAGCTTATACTTATCTTTCACGCTTTTCGGAACCAGATCGACAACTAAATCAAGGTAGTCTTGAACTACCAGCTCACTTATAGCTCTTATCTTTTTTGGAAATAACCCCTCCGTCAATGGATAAACCGGAACAATCGGCGGGTTTGATCCGGTGTCAATTTCAAAACTGCGGACCGAAATCTGCAAATTCCCGCTAAATGAGTTTATTTCTACCCGGCCGGTTACAAATAAATCCATCCCCAGGCGAAACATCCTTAAAAGATACTTCTGGTTAAACCAGACCGCTTCAATCCTCCCGGTCTGGTCAATGAGTCTGACCTTAAGCACAGCATTTCTCATACGGGCGTTTGAGACAGAAACATTATCAATCTTTGCTTTAATGGTTTCAAGCGGGGATGGGACCAATTGAGAAATTGTCTTCATCCGGGTCCGGTCCTCATAATCGCGGGGGAGAAAATAGATCAGATTCTCAACCGTTCTGACTCCAAGTTTTGCAAAAAGCATCGCCAATTTTGGCCCAACGCCTTTTATGTACTGGATGGGAGTATCAAGTGCTTTTTTGTGCATTTGTTGAATTCTACCACACCGTATGGTAAAATATAAACATGTCAAGACAATGTTTTTTCTGTAAAAAGAAGCCCGTAGCCGGCAATAATGTCAGCCATTCGAATAAAAAGACCAAAAGGCGTTTTATGCCTAATCTTCAAAGTGTCCGCATTCTGGTTGACGGTAAAAAACTCAAAGAATATGTCTGCACCAAGTGTCTTAAACGGGGTAAGGTTGTAAAGGCTGTTTAGTATTATTCTTTAATCCCCCGGCCCCTAATTTTATCCCGGATAGTGATCTTCCCAAATCTCCCAGATTCATTCTACCCCTAATCATACCCAGATAACCCCGATTTCCCTGATGTTTTATTTTTTGTTTTTTATCAGAGAAATCAGTGGGATTAGGGAAAAATCTGAGGACTTTTTTATCCGGGAGATCCTGGGACAATCACAATCAGGGATAAGATCCGCGTGCGGGGATTAAAGAATTCTTTCCAATATTCTCCCTATACGTTTTTCGTAAGTATGCTCAGAATAAGCTCGTTTTTGTCCGGCTTCTGCAATCTTTTTTCTCTCTTCTTCATGCTCTAAATAATATTTAACTTTCTTCTTAAAATCATCAATATTCTCAAAACTTACAATTTCGGCTCCCACATCAAACTGTTTGCCAAGATTTGAGCGCAAATTATCAATCAGCTGAAATCCCCCGCATCCGGCAATTGCAAAGGTGCGGCCAGAAACACCGGCCGGCATAATTTTTTCAGGATTACCATGAGAAAAACGGCTGTCCTGGGGATGGCGATGTATATTTATATTTATCTTTGCCCCATTATAATATTTGGCAGCCTCTTCCGGAAAGACAATTTCATCAGTAATAAATTTATCCAGGACATCCAGTCTTTTCAACTTTCTCTTCCACAACCAGGGATCGTCACTGCTGCCGACATTTGGTCCGCCGCCAATGATCTTGACATTATAATCTTTCAAATAATCTGCCAGGCCGTCAAAAAATTCCACCCTTCTTGGAAAAGGGACCCCCACAAAGCAAATGTCGCTCTTGTACTTATCTTCAACCTGGGTCGGTTTAAAAATAGGGGTAAAACAGCCCAAGGGAAGAAACTCAGCTTTTTTATGAGCCGCAACACAATTTGGCTCAACAGTATAAACAGAATCATACAAGAGACCGTCTTTTGAAGTTGTTGCAATTTCCTGAGGATCATCCAGATACCAGATAGCAGTTTTTACCTTAGTTTTCTTAATTGCTTTTAATACCCTCTCTGGAATTCTACCGACTATGTGCAAAAGCAGATCCGGCTGATAGTCCAGGATCTCAAAAGGTATGCCGGCACAGGCCCGGTCATCTAATATATTTATGAGCTGGTTCTGGCTTAAATTCTTTTCCTTTGCTAATCTCTTGTAAAAATCAGCCATGGTCAGGGCCTGGGCAAAGACATTAAAGGGCCTAACTTCATGCCCCATTGATTTGAGAGAATTTATGATGTAGTGGTCAATAAAAGCGTAGGGCCAGGTAGACCCCCAGTAATCGCCGTGCGCAACGTAAAGAACTTTCATTTGAGGTTTATTCTAACATAGAGGATAGTTTTAAACAATCTAGCTTTCAAGCTTTTCTTTATCAATTTTTACCTGATTTATTATTCTATCAATATCATCAAGAATGCCATCAATGCTGCTATTACTTATATTATGGGTATCAACAATTCCTCTAATCTCTGAGGCAATAGATATCAGAGTAGACATTACACTATTTAAGGCTGCCTTTGCAGTTTCGGGATCCATTAAGGATATTCCCTGCAGTAGTGCGATTATCTCTTCCAGGCGTCTCAATTGCTCTTCGAGCTCTTTCTTTGCTTCTGCTGTAATCGACTTTCCATAGAGCGCTTCTTTAAGACGGTTATAGCAGCGCTCCCTGGTCTTGATTGAATCATTAAGTATAGAAAGTAATATGTCATTCTGGTTTGTGAAGGCCAGAGGATCAAATCCTCTACTGCGGGAAACACCCTCAAAACCACCGCTAGTTTTTTCCGAAGAGCTATCAACGCTGGTAATGCCTAATGAAACTAAAGCTGTTTGCAGTCTTCCCACGTCAACTGACGGGGCATATTTTTTTATAAAATCGATAGTTCTAGAAATTGATATCTGCAACTGGATCTTGCTTTTCTTAATTTTTGCCTGTAATTTATCATTACCTTTTGCCACTTCAGATTCCTCAACTGATTTTCGCGTATCAGCTTGAAGAAGATGTCCTTGTTCTAACGTAGTAGCTACCGGTTCGCGTAGTTCTGGATTAATTCGCGCATAATTCCTAAAACCCTTCTCAGCTTTAGCCGAAACCACAATCGAATCTAGTGCAGCATCAGCAATAGCAACACTCTTTGGGTTTTCTTTAACTAAACGATTCATTTTCTTACTCAGTCTGTGGTATTTTGTCAAAAGCTTCTTTGCGTATGCACCAGAAACTTTGGATGGGTCATGTAATACCTTAGCAATTCCCAATAATTCTTTTACTATCCCCCTTGCCTCAACTGCCCCCTCGGCAACAACCTTTCCATCAACTTTAATAATTTCCTTACCATTTTTATCTTTCTTAACTGAAATTTTACGGGCCTGCCCTTTTTTATCTTTTACAGTTGCTTCTGCTCCATCTTCAGTCTCTTTATATCCAGTAATAAAATTAAATATCTTTTTGCCCCATTTCTTACCAGTTTCAACAACGTAATCCAGCCCTTTGTCTATCTTTCCCAGTAAAGAATAAGCCGAAGCACTTTTTTGAGGAGTAATCGAAGCCCTGGTTTTAAAATCTTGTACATTTGCCGGAGCTATAAAAGCTTGACGCCTGGCGGCCTGTGGCTTAACAGCAAGCCTCCTGGCTGGTGCGGTTTGAATTCTTGATATATTTGGTACCATTTCATCTCCCTATCTATACACTATATTTATCGTATTAAAAAGCCAAAAACTTGCATCAGGCTGCGGCTTTTTTAATAACATTTAAATCAAGGCTTGTCTCTATTTTGCTCTCTTCGATTAATCTGTTGAGCAGCTTAATCAGAAGTGCCAAATTCTTTTCTGCTATCGGATTCGGATAGGTCTCATATACAATTTTGGTCTGTTCAAACTCATGTCTGGCTGTGTCAAACATTGAGCGGTTAGCAGAATCAATTAAATTCTTGAATTCAGATGAGCCGATTACAACCCCTAATTTCTCCAAATTCTTAGTGATACCCTTTATTCTTCGGTTGATCAATTTATAGGCCGGACCGGCTAACTCATAAAGGGTTGCACGCTCATAAAGAGCCTCCTGTAACATCTGTTTTAGCTTTTCGGCAGCAATTTCACGCCCCTCTTTTTCAATCTGTTCAAAATCTCCAAACTGTACTCCAAGCTTTATCAAGCCGTTCTTGAGCTTGCGCATTCTAAAAGAGGTTTCAAAAAATGTCCTAAAATTACCGTTTAGAGCCCTTTTCATATAGCAGGCGCGAAGCTGGTTAATGCCAATGTCTTTTTCATCGTTCTGGTTAAAGGCAAATTCGGACGGAGTATGGTTATCTTGTGAATCTGAGTCTGTACCTGTTTCAGCCTGCATTTCACCCTGATAAGGGACCTGAACCAATCCGATGTCATGTGCTTTTACTTCCCAATTCTTTAAGAATTCCTGAGCATCAAACCCGACTTTTGAAGCCAATTCAAGCAGTTTGTGCAGCTCTTTTTCTGCCCCCTCTCTGCCTAAGTTAGTTGCGGTCATCGTTCTTTCTATCTCTTCGGTAGTATAATCCTTTATTTCAGCGATCGCCTCGGACAGCTTTGCGTCAACTGTTCCCTGCAAACTCTTGTTGTAGCCTCCAAAATCCCATCCCCCCAGCTCCTTATTGTTAAAAGCAGAAGTGATGGTCTTGTCCAATGAAGCCTCATTCATAACTTTTTCTATCGATTTATCAGGGCTTAATAGTTTCTTTAGAATCCCCTCTTTTATCTGGCCGGCCAGCTGAGCCCTCAAGGTTCTCTTAATATCATGCTGAAGGCCCATCACCTGTTTTTGGGTAATTCCCTTTTGCATTAAATCATATTTCTGCTTTTGTAATACCTTTTTATGTTTTCCACCGCCGCTTAAAAGCATCGACATATAGGCCTTTGAATATTTTCTAACCCCTGCCTTGGAATCGCTCTGTTTTTCGGCCAGGGCTTGTTTGGACTGGCGCTGGTTCTGCTTACTGTACTTTTTTAATTTCTTGATTATCTTTTTGGATTGAAGCTCAACTTTATCTTCGCTGTCTTCACTGTTTTGAAAAAGCAGGTCATGTTCGTCTTTTACCGACCGCTTGGTTTCGGTCTTTGAACTCAATTTATACTCTCCGGCCAGTTTGGCAACAAGATTAGAAAGAATCGATCTGCCTTTTTTTGCCGGATTTTTTGAATCCAAAAGCTGACGGGTTAAACTTCTATCTTCTGTTCTTTTTTCATCATCCTTGCGGTCAATATCTTTTACCGCACTGGACAGCGATGCATTCATGGCCTGCGCCATCTGCTGCGCTGCAAAATTTTGATCTACAACATTTATACCCATTCCAGTTCTCCCATCTTTGCTAGTTGATGTTTAACCTCTTCTGTTTGATCCAGTTCATAAGCCTTCTTAAAGGACTCAAGAGCCCGGTCATTTTGCCCAAGCTTCAAAAATGCTTCTCCGCTAAAATAATTAGCCAGATACCTGGTTGAAATAATACTGAAAGCCTTGTTTGGGTCATCGCTTGTTTTGATAGCATCGGCCTTTTTTAGAAGTTCGATTGCTTCTTTGGGATGGTTGCAGCCTGATGCAATCGCTCCCAGTATGTTATAAGCGGCAACCTCATCTGAATTTAGCGACAAAGCGCTCAATGCACTCTGATAGGCCTCTTTTGGCCTCTTTAAATTATAATAACACCAGCCCAGAGAGACATAGGCGGACGAAGAAAACTGGTTGGGCTGGTCAAACTCAATGGCTTTTTTATATTCAACAACCGCCTCCTCGTACCTTGCGCTATACCTGTAATTATTTGCCAGTAAAAAGAGATAGTGTTTATCTTCCGGGTTTTTTCCTAAAACATCTTTAAGCATGTTTATATTGCGTTCTCGTTTCTGCAGCATAATATCTTCACCCCTAAACGCACCCCAGTGATAGATAGAAGCACAGGAAATTAACTGGCCGGTAACAATTTTACCTTCCTTATCAACCACCTGCTCATTTATTGGACGACTAAAATGCATTCCCCTTCTGTTGTGAAATAGTTTGACCCTAGAATAAGAGGAAAAACCCTCAAAACTGTTTGGAGCACATTCAAAAATCCTGATATTATATGACAGGTTTGGGGCATTTGATAAAAATTCCCGCAGTTTTACAAATTCATCCGGTTTTATCCTTTCATCGGCATCGATCCACAAGATCCAATCACCTTTGGCATGTTTAATTGATTCGTTTCTGGCTGCGGAGAAATCATTACACCAGGGAAAATGAAGAACCTTGGCATTATACTGCCTGGCTATCCCAACTGAAGCATCAGTTGATCCGGTATCAACAATAATGATTTCATCCACACACGAAGCCAATACCTTAAGATTCTTCTTAAGCATCTCTTCTTCATTTTTAATAATCATACAAGCTGTTATTAACATTTTTTCACCTTATTACTACCGAGACCGAAGACTCGGCCGACATACCAGAGAGCGCTCTTTTTATCGCTTTACGATCTCCAATCATTTTATCAATTGCCCGTGAAATATCCTTTTGATAGCGCTCACCCAAACGATCCGCTTTTATAACATAGGTCTTCAATCTGTCAATTTTTGCAAGAACATCTTTTTTGTTAGAGCCTAATATATGCAGCTCATATTCAAGATTTGACCGCTCCGATAAAAGCTCCCCTCTTATCTGCCCGCATTGGGATTGCTCCATTTCAATCAATCTAAGTGAAGAGTAGTGCCCTTTTCTTCCCCATCTATCTGCCTGCAATACTAATTGATTTTTGATCTCCTCAAGCACCCTCATCTGTCCTTTGGCCTTTTTGCCTCCGCCAACTATCTTAATCATTACCTTGGCATGGCAATAATCATCTTTAATTTTTGAATCAATCTCTGCATAGGCCTCTTCTCTAACTTCGGCCTTAATATCACTTATCTCATCAGGAGAAACTCCGGCCAGACTCATCAGGGCATTCAAACCGCTCATCTTTACATTTGCCATAAAGCGCTCTAAAAGCAGGTTGTGTGATTTTGACTGCCGGTAATAATCTTTAAACTTTCCCTTAAGCGCTTTTGTATTTATCCCCAAACGGGTAAATATTTTTTGTGTAACACTAGGAGCTTCTACTGCCTGCTGCTTGGTTGAAACTGCAGACGATAGCATGGCAACATCATTTGTATCAGGGAGTACTAACTCTGGAGTGCTGGTTTTTTTCTGGACGTTTTGAGAACCAGGTTTTTTAACATTGCCAACATTCTGAGAAGCCTGTGCAGACTGGGCTTTGGCCCACTGCAAACCAGAAACAGAAGGATCTTGTTTTGCCATTTGCTGCTGCTTCTGGTCCTGAACCTGCTTCTTTTGTTTTTGTGACATGCCATAAAGCCTGTCTCTTGCAATCCCTGAATTTATACTTGCTTCATTTCCCATTTTGTTATACCTGCACAGTACCGCATGGTACTGTGTCCTACTTATTTATCGGTTTGAGGGGACAAAAACTTGCATGCTTTGTGGGGAATTTATTACTTTTTATTCTTGTTGCTGTTCTCAAACATCTGGGAAAAAAGCTGCATCATCAACTTTCTCTTTGCCGCGGCCTTTTCCGCATCTGATGCAATTTGCTGACGTTGCTGTTGCGCCTTCTGCTGGGACTTTTGTGCATCAGCGCGCTGATTTCCAAGGATTCTGGCATCTTCTGCAGCCTCATCTGATTTTTCTTCAATCTTATCATCTTCGTATTTTTCTTTTTTTCTGGAATATTGAGCTGATTCAGACTGGAACCTGGCCGAATCAAGAGCATTAATAGACAGACAATTAACACCCTGCTGCGTATCGTGGTCTTTAAATTTCATAAATCGTCCGACCAGATGTACTACCCAGTTAGTACCGTTTAAATCCTGATTATTATAAAGATCATGCCCTTTTATGTGCTGGTCGCCTAGTCCCAAAATCTGTCCAATGGCATAATTAGGATGGGCTCCGCCAATTTTTTGCCAAAGGGGATTAATTGAACCTGGGGCTTTAGACGGATCTTTATAATCAAATTCAGGAGAAAAGCTATCCCATCCAACGTACTTTTTGTGGTCTTCTTTACTATATTTCCACCAATAATCGGAGCGGTTCATTCCAAATGGCTGGGGAATATCATAGGCCCCGGCTCCAATTGTTCCATTGTCCTTTACGTATTGATCATTATCATCATAAGCCTTATTCCTGAGCCTGTATTCGGCCAGCAACGTATCCACCCGTCCGGCATCAGCAGAACCGGTTGTTTTTAGGTGAGCTACGTATCTTTTAACATTTGTATCAAGCCATTTGGTGAAGGCATCAAATCCGGCCCGATCTCGGGCAGAATAGACATATCCCGGCCCCTGTTGGTCTCCTCCAATATAAGGATATTCACCGGCAGTTGCCTGTATCGCAGATCTAAACGAATGCATCATTTTAAAGTAGATACCAAACATACGGAAGTTATGCGGATCGGCATTTCCAACTTTACTATCGAAGAAATTATCAATCTCTTTTATCATTTCACCGCTCTTTGACTCTGCAATGTTTTTGTTTTTACCAAAAACATTGGAAGCGGCATAATAGATCCTGCGTCGTGACTCAAGCAGATTAAGCATTATTAAAAAGGCCCCTTTTCCCGGAACATTATCAACATCTTGTTTGCTGTTCCACATAAAATTGCAGGCGGAGGCATCATATACATCCGTGCCTAATTCAAAGGTACCGTTATTATTCTTATCGGTAAACTTAAGTTTATCAATTCCCTTTACCATAAAATCATAATAGTTGACCTTGCCAAATTGTGCCATAAAACTTCTTGCTGATTTTAATTCAGATGCCCCAATCTTTTGAAATTTTCCTTTATCACTATCTTTTACTGCAATGTAATTGGCATAGTCAGAAGCATCTATCGGATTCTCAGAATTCTTTACTGTAAGATCAGTAAAAAAGTCATATTCATAGGCCGAGGCGTCCCAGTTAATGTTTCCGCCTGCCTCTGACTCCCCATAACCCCATGGTTTGCCTCCAAGATCTACCTTGATGCCGTCAAAAAGAGCTTTTTCTCCCAATGAAATATCATGCCAGTCTCCATAGCGTTCCTGATAACCACTGCCAAGTTTTCCGGAATTTTCTAATCTTTTCTGTTTTGGATCGGAATATTGACCGAACCCGGGGCTATTTTTGGTCAAATCCCCTTCATCACCGGACCAGAAACCTTTTTGTTTCCACTCAGGAAAGAATTTAAACATCTCCTGGAAATAGTTGATAAATTTTACAACCGTGTCAAAATCCTGCTGATTTTCACCGTGGTGCTTGAAGATTTTAGAAGTGTCCTCAGGCAATTTAAAAATTGCCGGGCGCGGTTTTGATTGAAAAAATCCTGCAGTCATTTCAAGCTCTCTCCTTTAATTATGATCGGGCTGCGGTAAGCTTTTTCTCAAGACTAAATAGGGTTGTTTTAAAGTTCATTACGCTCTCGATTGCCTTGGTAGTATCTGTCATAAATTGTCCGATCATAAGAGTTCCGGCCAGTCCGTATTTATCTTTTGCTTTGATCGAAACACCATTTACAACCATATCTTTACTGGTATCAGTGTAGTCGGTCATCATTGACTTCATAGTGTTATAGAAAGACTTTGAAACGCTCTTCAAATCAGTATTAGAATTATCAATACGGCTCGAAACCATCTGGCGAGATAATACTCTTGTTCCCTTTATCATTATATTTTCCTCCTATTTTTTCTTTCTTATAATGCCCGAATCTCTCCGGGCATTATAAGAAGGGCCTTGCGGCCCCCTTATTTGGTTGCTATGCGTATTGAGACATGGTTTTGCTGGCCTGTTCTCCCTTCTTCTGAACCTTGGCCTTCTGCTCAATAGTCTTGGTTAACAAGTTTGTTCCCTGTGTTAACTCCTGGTTAGCTTTGGCTGTAACCAACATACCCTCCATGGTATGGGTTCCGACCCAGTCACCTTTGTGAGTTTTGGTATACAGTCCTGCTCCTCCACCAGCTCGTTGTGCTGCCTTGATAATTGCTGCGGAATCTTCTTTTGATAAAGATTGACCAGAAATAGTCTCCGTTTTCGGTCCTCCAACAGCGATATCGGTCTGCCCATCCTTTCCTGCTGTAACCTCAGTCATAAAATCCGTTAATGAGTTTAAACTTTCATCGAGCCATTGCCCTATGGCCTGCTCTGTGCTTCCGGCTGCTCCTGCGTTTGACATAATTCTCACCTCCCTGTGTTTATATTATCGAAACAACTTATCTAAAACTTGCACACCTTTATTAAGAATCTTTTTTTGAATCCTTCATAAACTTTTCAATTCTTTTGATAAAGGCATTAATCTTATCTTCTTCTGCATCCCACTTAATATCATCAAAATTGACCATTTTATTTCTCTCAAAATTAAGTTCTGCGGCTGCGGCCTTATTAGGAACAACTATCTTCTGCAGTCGGATGGTCTGTGACATTGTCTCAATAAAAGTAACCGATCCGGTCCGGCTGGAGCTCTTCTTGCTCTGCTCCGCTTTTGGGACTGCCTGATTTGCGCCTAAAGCGCTTATTCCTTTCATTAGACTACGATGCCTCCTCTTTGAATATCAACCGGATTTGTCTGGGTAGACTTGTCAGTCGATTCAATCCCCTGCCCCTTATTACCATCGGATAAAACATTTTTAAGGCTTTGAGGAAGTTTACCCTTATCCCCTAAAACGTCGTTTAGCTTGTTTAACATTTTGCTTCCCTTAACTGATGTTCCAAAACTCATTTTTATTCTCCTTAAGCCATCTCGTGTACATTTCGTCCGATCTTAGAAAACTCCTGCTTTGCCAAAAGAGAGACATTAATTTTCTCATTTTGAGTAATCCCTTTTCCTTTATCAAAAAGATCAGAAGATTTTGTTTTGCTCCCCAACACATTGGTAATCTCTTTTGCCAGACCGGCTAATTCTTTAGTCTGGCCGATTTGACTGCCTCTTGATAAATTTGATACAGATGACATATTCATTACAATTATATTATCGTGGTGAGGGGGATAAAACTTGCATGGATTTGCGAACTATTTTAGGCGTTGCCAAAAGAGCGGCCGGTTGCCAGTGCAGCTAATTGGTCCTGCGCTTTTTGAGCTTCCTGGGCCTGCTGACGCAGATTAGGGGTAGATATTTTAGGGGAATGTTCTTTTTTTGGTTCTGCTTTTTTAACAGTTTTAATCACTGGACGAGCCGCTATTTTTGTATGCGGCAATTTAGAAACTTTTATTATCTTCTTTGCTTCAGGAGTCGCCCTCTTTTCCTTCTGAACAATTGGCTTAGCAGCCTTATTTGTTTCAGTGTTCGAAAAAACATTCATTAATTTTTTTCTTAATTCAGATTGCTTCTTCTCAATCTCTTTTAGCTTATTTTCAAAAACCTTGATTTCACTAATCTTAGATTTTACAATTCCCTGGATCTGTTTTGCAACTTCAGGATTATCTTTTTGATATTTTTTATATCCTGAAATTAAATTTTTAATCTCGAGCTTTTTCTTATCATAATCCAGGACCAGCACCTTTGCTTCCTGATCAATAAAGACAACCGCCTTTTTGATTTCGTTTAATTTAGAATTAAGCACTGTTCTTCTCCCTGGCCAGAGCATCGGCTCTTTGGCTGGCTGATTTTATTTGGCCGACTGATCCTTTTAATCTGTCAATCACACCATCAATTCTAGATACAAATGCCATAAACTCATTTTCAAGCTTATCAAAAGAAAAACCCTCTTCTTTTGCTTGCCCTGCGCCGGATGGTGCAGGGGCTTCCTCTGGCGCCGATGCTCTCTTTATCTTAGCATCTTCTTCTGGTTTTGAAACCCTGGAAGCTGCTGCTGCAGGGGCCTTTACTTGGGGCGCTATAGTCCCGGAACCTTCCGGCACCGGACGATTGATCTCTTTTAAAGGCTCGAGGTCTTTTCCACTCTTTGTCCGATAAACACGGTTAATATTTCCAACCAGGCGGTTAAATCCCTGTATCCTTTGCCTGATTTCCCCTTCTTCATTCTGAAGTGTCAACAAGGCTGCCTCAAGATTTGTCCTCTGAGTATGCTGCTCTTTTGGAAGTTTACTTAAAGCACTCTTGATTAATCTCTGCTCTCCCTTATTTTTCTGAAGCCTGGTTCTGGCCGGCTTGAAGATCTCTTTATATAATGAACGGTAAAGATCTTTTAATTGCAGTTTTGTTAAATCCTCTAATTTTACTTTTGATGATTTATCCTTTGTTAACTTTTCAAGCTGGGTTGCCATCTCCTTATCAATTTCGGCCTGAACTTTGTTAACATTAGAAGGTGTTACTGATGCTTCGGAAAAGTCGGCTGCAACCTTGGCAGAGCTGACCGATCTTTGCAACTGCTGCATCTTAGAATGTATCTGCTGCATTTTTGCAAATGACTGTCCAGGATCAGCAACATTGCTAAGTTCCTTTAATTCCCTGCGCAATTCTGCAATTTGCTTCTTTATTTCCTTGGATGAGCTGATCTCCTGATCAGGCTTTTCTATCTGAGCAGTCTTTTCATCTTCCTTTGCCCGAAGCGGGTCAGTCTTATGTTCTTCTTTGACAACACTCTCTCTCTGGTCCCTTAACTTATTAACTTCTGCCTGAGTATCAGCCAGCTGCTCGGTATGTTCAAGCATTGGCTGAGAAGCCTGAATAAAATCTGCCCTGGCCATTTGAGCCATACTGCGGGCCTGGGTACTCTTATTATCTGCCTGAAAAGCCTTGGCCGATTTTCTGGCTCTATCCAGAGCTATCGGAGCCTGGGTATTATATCTCTTTAACGCTTCACTGATCTCCCGCTGGTTACCACGTATCTTTTCTGCCACTTCTTTAGCTTTTTGACGGTGCATAAGGGTTGTGCGGTCATCCTGCATTGAATACTTATAAAGCTGGATTGCTTTCATAATCAACGATTTAGATAAGGACTTAATCCCATCCATCCCCTCTTTGGCACGGACCTTATCATAATTAATGTCCTGAATATTTAGGCCAAAATTACCGCCCATTAATTCATCTGACAGGGCAGCTGCTTCCATAGCACCAACTCCCTGCTCATATGATTTTGCGTCCTTTACCGACTTGGTTAATGATTTGCGGCTCTCAGAGAGCTGCTCTCCCTTTTTACCAGCATCATCCGACTCACGGGCACCATCTACAATTGCACCAACTGCCCAGTCAGATATAGTTTGGGTTAATTGCAAAGCGGTCATACATACCAATTTAAGTTTTGTTGGCTTTGCATTGTGTTTTTGGAGCTGCTCAAGTTTTAGTTTTTCCTGATTGGTTAGCCCTTTTGTCGGGTCCTTTATTTTCATTTTATCAAAGGCCGCTTGTTTTGTTTCCAGGGCCATCTGCTGATCTTTACTAAACGGACTATCATTGCTGGCGTGAGAAATAATAGCCTGTACAACAACAATTCCCAGTTTAACAAAACCGACGATTGCATTACGCATTGCCTCGCTCATCTGGTTATGCCGGCTGGATACCGACTGCAAAGCCTGGATCTGTGTTTGCAAAATTGACTCGGTCATCACTTTTGTCTGATAGTTTGCAACATCAAAAGCGGTTAAAGAGGCGTTTGAAGGATACCTGACATCAGAGGTGGCTCTTTGAACCATTGCTAAGCAAGCCTGTATTTGTTTCATCGCTCCAGAGAGAATGGCCCGTGTTCGGTATATTCCGGTTGACTTGGCGACAGCCAAAGCTAGCTCCCCCTGGTTTATTCCGATCGTGCCATTGGAACGGTCTTCTAATAAACTGCCGTCTAAATACAATTGGGCTTCCTTGAGATCTAATCGTCTCATTATGTCCTGTTCGGTACTTTTAGCCGGATCAGAGGCATTAGCAGCATCACCCAAACGTTTGACCGCATCTTTTTTTGCCTTGTCCCCTTCCCTTACACTATAGTTTTCAAGATCACCGTAATCCTCGGTAGCCTTTTTAAGGGACCTATATATATCGTAGGCAAGATTGAAGGCAGTCATTAACATATTGGCGATAGACATGATAGTAGTTGCGGCGCTTGATGCAATCGCGGCTACAGTAGATGCTATCACTGCAATTGCGGCATTAACTAAAAACTTGGTCAAGGCATCTTCAACTCTGGTCTCGGCTGCTGCAATCCTGTTCTTTACCTGAACCTTTTCTGTTAAGAGCTGTTTTAAATAGTTAAAAACCCTAAAAGAAGAGGCGAAATGGTTGTTAACCCGGTTCATATCGCTTGATTTTTTTACGGTAGTATTTCCATAAGCCTCTGATATATTCCCCAATAATTCGCTCTTTAGTTCCTGAGCTGTGATTATAGTTGCCAGTGTATTCATTAAGCGCATTAACTTTGTCTGCAGGGCAGCAATCTTATCTGCATTCAGGCCGTATTGATTATCTCCAATACCGATTATTCCATTGCTTAAAAGATCATCATAAATACCAGCTTCGACAGAACCGAGTTTTACTCCCAGATCCTTTGATAACTTACCATCTTGAGGATTATCAAAATCACTGGTATCCGGTTCGTATTCTGGCATCATGTAAGCCCCATTTTCATAACTATTATACATCTCGGCTGCAGCTGACCCTAAGGCCATACCGAGCTGAGATCCGATTGCAGCGCCAGCCCCACCAAAAGCACCACCAATTGCGGCTCCCGCAGCACCAATTATTATTGACCAGGTAAAGGCGGTGGTAGCTTCTTCCATGGCTATTTCCTGTTGGCGTTCAAGATTATGTCCCTCTTTAAATTCAGAAAGCTGAAAGGTTAATGCACCAAACTCTGCACCGCTCTGTTCTATTGCTGCCTGCGCACCTGCCTCAAAGACCTCCGCAGAACCGCTTGCACCCCTAAGTCCGGAAGAGGCACGCTGGATCGCGTTAAGAACTTTACCTCTCTGGGAGACCGCTTTTTGAATGATTAAAAGGGCAGCATTGACACTATTTAAAGTTCTCTGCATTCTGGCCAGCTCTGCCTGGTTTATCTGATACATCCCTTCATTATCCAGATCAAGTTGGCTAAATCCAACATCTCCCTTTATCCCTCGTCCGATATCTTCGATCGTACTTACCATTCCGGCAGAGGCATCACCGCTCCTGGTATCGTTTCTTACTGACGGGTTATACTCATCATTAACACCATCGGCGTAAAGCGCGGCACAGTAATCCAAAACGGCTGCACCAACCGCAAAGGCTGCCGCAATAGCTGCAAACCATGGAACAAAGAGGGCTACAATACTGCAAATAAAAGAAATAGCTGTACATATGCGAGAAAATAAACGGGAGACCCATCCCCTCTCATATTTTTCAACCTGAAACTGAAAGTATTTTTTGTGGTTAATAAACTTCTGTTTATTTAATATATCCATTTTTATTGAATCAAAAAGGCTCATTGACTGGGTAGACTCTGCCTCCACTATCTCTTCAATCGTCTTGAATTTGTTACTGCCCGATTTCTTGCCGTCAATGACCTCTTCCATTGCTCCTCTTGCTTCCTGTTTTGTAGAATGAGAAGATGCAATCATGCGGTTGGCATTTACTAATCCGACTAAAAGCTTTCTGATGTCGGTTAAAGCATCCATAGACTGGTTCATATCGATATATCCATTACTGGTATGGGTCGTATACCCCCCATCATCCAGTAAATCCCCCATCGTATTATTTGCCTTTGCCTGTATTCCAGAATTTATACCCTGAGCCATACCTTTTAAATGATGGATGGTATCCAGGCTCCTCTGTTTTGCTTTGGCATAGTCATCACTTAGCTGTTTCATCTCTTTTGCTTCTTCGCCCTCTTTGTTTCCGCACATTATCCAGTTTTCTATCTGGCTGCCGGTATCATCTCGCCAGGACTCAATCTCTGCCTTTTTTTCTTTATAAATTTTATTATTGTGCGCATCAACTCTTTTCACTAAAGCCATAACACCTTTCTGGAAACTCTTCATCATCTCCTGGTTTGATTTAATGGCTCCTTCAGACCAGGTACCTCTGTTTTGGGGCTGCTGGGATTCGGTAAAAGCCTGATTGAGACGTTCCTGGGATTCTTCTTTTGTATCTTCGCATTGCGCCAGTAAAAGATAGACGTTTGCAATCGAGCGCAGTTTTCTAAAGAGGGCTTCCATTTTTCCGCGATCCAAAGAAGCAAAGCCATCACCGTCTAAACCATTGGTTAAATTTCCCTCCGTGAGACCGCTAAAAGCATCCTCTCTCTGTTGGTCAAGAAAAGAACCTACATTTCTATTTGAGTCGCTGTTGGTAATATAGTTTGAAGAACTTCCGAGCTTTCCAGGTTTATTGTTTGAGTTACCTTTTTTAGAAGAACCGATAGAAGCTGAGTCAACCGCCTCTTTCACAGAATTCCAGACTGAATTTGAATCAAAGTAACCGATCGGCTGGCCGGCTGCGTTAGCCCACTTATTATAATAATCTTCTACGATTTTTATGCAATTTACTTGGTTTGGATTTGGCACTTTATCTCCTTAAATACTTAATACATCTCTCTATGATTATTATCGTATTGGGAGGGTAAAAACTTGCATGGAGAATCGGCTTTATTTCTTATTTTGAGGGGGGTGAATCAGGGAGAGCCTTTTTAGGGGGTTCTTTCGGTTTTGCGGCCTCTCTTTGGGCAATCTCTTTATTATATGCAATATAATCAGCTTCAATGGCCTCCTTATTTACCTCTTCAGGCAGAGTTCCATTTTCGAGCCATTTCCTGAACATTCCTTGGGTAAATTTCTTAAGAAGGTCGCCCTTCAGCTTGAGCTCTTTATCCCAGTCAATTGTTTCCTTGTACTGGTAACAAAGGTGTCTAAAATGGGCCTGTGCCGATACCATAACCAACTGGCGCAATTCCCGGCTCATCTTGTTATAGTCTATAGATCCTGATTTAATCATTTCCTTAATCTCTTTTTCCCTTCTTGCTTTTTCTTTGCCCGATACACTTTCCTGATAGGCTTTTTGTGCATAGATAAAATTTCTCTTAAGAGGAGACTTCGTTGATAAACTGTTAAAATCCCATTTATCGGAATATCCGGCCATTTTACCAAAATCAACGTAATGAATTTCTCCCTGCAATATTGCCCAGGCACCGGAACCATTTCCTTGGGCATTTAAAGTCATGATATAGGGAAGATATGCTTTTAAACGCTCAAGCAACCCGACAATACTGATTTTGTCGTCATCATTTAATTTACCGTCCTGATTTCCAAAAAAGAAATCAAGAGATTTATCAGAAATCCAGCGAGCATGGTCTTCATCCCCCATTAGAATAAAAGCTAAATATTTCTTGAGAGTATTGCTAAAAACACCGCTATTTGGCCGGATATAACCCCTTCCCTTTGCCTCAAAATGCTTCAATCCTTCAATAAAGCCCATCGCCTCACCCTTCATTTCAGGAGGAATTTCCCTTTTAAACATCGTTTTAAATATATCATGGATCTGTTCATATGGATCAAGAGGTGCCTTATCAGGAGTTGCCCATCGCTCAGTTTTTTTCGGAGCATCCGCAATTTTTTCTTCTATCTTTCCATTTTCAACTTTATAAGATTTTCCGGCAAATTCAATTGTTACGGGGTTTTTTTGTGCCAGGATGAAATTTGAAAATTCCAGCCCCGAAACATTTCCATCTTTATTGGCATCGGCATTTTTCAGATCAACACCCTTTACAGCTTTTTGCTCTTTATTACCAAGCTGCTCCGCCTTGCCAGCAGCGGCTTTTGCCGTATTAATTCTGCCAAATAATATTGCCGGTGAAATCCCGCCCATTATTTCTCCTTTGTCCTCTTATTAATCTCGTCTTCCAGTTTTTGTTTTTTTATCTTCAACTGCTCTTCTACCTTCTTAATTTTTCCTTCTATCTTATCCATTTCCCGTTCCGCTTTCTTTTTATTCCTGTAAGCCAGATAAAATGTAATCAAACTATATACTAAATATGTAGCTGTCATTCCTACCAAAACTGATGTCCAGTCAAGCTGAATTGAAAACATACGCTCCTCCTTTATCTATCTAATAACCCCTTTTTGTGGCCCAATCGGGATCGGGGCCTTTTTTTCCGGCTTCGTCTTTTTATTAATATCACCCTGTTTTGGAAGATCAACTTTCCCTCCTGCGCGATCCTTGGATCTTTTAATTAACCCTAGCGCATCGGAAAGTCCTTTAACTGAGGAACTAGCAAGAGCCTGCAAAGCCTTTGGACGTCTTTCCGCTCCAATTGGGGGCACTCCGCTTACTGACATATTAATACACCTCCAGAGTATACTTTGTCTCCACCTACCCTATCGGAACAACCCCGCTAAAACTTGCATCGATTTTAGAGTTTTTTATAAATCTTCTCAAATTGCTCTTTAATCTGTGAATTAGTTTCAAAAAATGACGGCTGGCCGATATGCAGCTTTATCTTTTCCATAGAAGTAAAAACTAACTTCCTGGAGCGGAAAACCCGGCTGCTGTTTTTAAGAACAATCGGCAAAACTTCAACACGCACTTCATTAGAAAGCTTTGTAATAATCTCGCTAAACCGTCCAATCTCTCCCCGGGTAGAAAACTGCCCATAGAAGAGGACATTCTCTTTGTTTCTTAATGCATTTATCAGTTTGGCAGAACTGACCAGCATTTGCGAATCGCGAAATCCAACCCCAATACAGCCCGCCCCCCGATAAATATTCTTTATAAATGGAAGCCGGAAACCGGAGTGGTGAACCGTAAACAAGAAATCGGGCAGCTTTGCCAAAAGGATAATATTATCAATAAAACTCGAATGGTTTGCTACCATGATCAGGCCGGATTCCCTTGGGAGATTCTCACTTCCGGAAAACTCTATTCGGGTAAAACTAAAATAGAGCGCTAAGATCGAACACAGCCTCATGGCAGAGCGATAGGCTCTCTCTTTATCCCGTAACCAGAAGCAGAGAGGAAGAAAAAGAGGAATCAGGATAATACTAAAAAGAAAAACAAACCAAAAAACAATAGTTCTGAAGGCATTTAAGAGCATTATGATGAACATATTACCATATTATACCGGCAAGCAGATCGATAATTGCAGAGCGAAATGCTATAATAAACAGTACATGAAAAAACCGAATATTGCTTATCGAAAAGTGATACTTGTTATATTTCTCATCTTTTTTGCTGCAGTGGCCGGTTTCATGGCCCAAATCATAAGCCAGCTGCCCGATGTATCGAGTATTAATTCATATTTACCCTCTGAAGCTACGATTATCTACGCTGACGACGGCCAGGTCCTGGCCCGTTTACACGAAGAAGAGAACCGCCAGGTGGTCCCTTTGTCAAAAATCTCACCCAATCTTATTAATGCGGTAATTGCAACAGAAGATAAAAACTTCTACTCTCACCACGGCATCGACCTGGCCGGTATCGCCCGTGCTACCGTCCGGAACATATCCGCAGGGAGAATAAAGGAAGGCGGGTCAACTATCACCCAGCAGCTTGCAAAAAATTTATTCCTGACCAAAAAAAGAAGTTTTATTAGGAAAATATCGGAGGCCATTCTGGCCCTGCAAATAGAAAGAAGATTTTCAAAGGAAGAAATATTAGAACTGTACCTTAACCAGATCTACTGGGGTCACAATGCCTATGGCATTGAAGCGGCATCTTTTTTATATTTTGGAAAAACGGCAAAAGAACTTACCCTTGCAGAAGCATCTGTCTTAGCCGGGATTATAGAAGCACCAGAGCGGCTCTCTCCCTACAAGAATCTCACTCTGGCTAAAAAAAGACAAAAAATTATTCTGGTTATCATGGTAAGAGAAAACAAAATTACTCTTGATCAGGCAAAGGCAGCCTACACAGAAGAGCTAATCCTGCACCCGGAAAAAATCCGCAGCCGCGGTCAAATTGCTTCTTACTTTATAAGTTATATACTGGGAAATCTAATGGAAAAATATGGTTCTGATCTTGTCTACAAGGGAGGACTAAAAGTCCATACAACCTTAAACGTAAGCATGCAGGCCCATGCTGAACGGGTAATTGACAAATTTATTGGTGAAGAAGGTAAAAAATACCGCTTCAGCCAGGCTGCATTATTAAGTTTAAATCCCCGCAACGGTCATATCAAAAGCATGGTTGGTGGTGCAGATTTTTATAAAAGCCAATTTAACCGGGCGGTTCAGGCCCAGCGCCCTCCCGGAAGCTCGTTTAAACCATTTGTCTATGCTGCGGCAATAGAGAAAGGGATGTCGCCAGGCACAATCCTGGCAGACCAAAAAACCACTTTCCATGTATATCCAAATAAATGGAACCCCAAAGGCACCTGGGCACCAAATAATTTCAACAAAAAATTCAACGGGAATGTAACTATGCGCGAAGCACTGGAACGTTCCCTCAATATACCCACGATTAAATTACTGAAACAGGTCGGGATCGCGCAAACAATTAACATGGCCCGTCGCATGGGAATAAAAAGCAAACTAGAATATGCCCTGGCCATATCCCTGGGCGTTTATGACGTAAACCTGCTTGAAATGACCTCAGCCTACGGGGTATTAGCGAATCGGGGCATCCGCGCCGAACCGATAGCAATCACAAAAATATTAAGCAGAGATGACATAATCCTGGAAGAAAACAAACCAAAAGAAACCAGGGTGCTTGGCAACAACACTGCTGCGGTAATGGTTGATATGATGAAAGGAGTCCTGCAGAGAGGAACAGGTTATAGGGGAAGACTCCTGCGGGAGGCAGCGGCCAAAACAGGCACAACCGAAGAATTTCGGGACGCCTGGTTTATCGGCTTTGTCCCCCAGCTTGTTACCGGAGTTTGGGTTGGAAATGATAACAACAAATCGATGAAAGGGGTCGCCGAAGTAGCGGTCTGCCCGCGACTTTGGAAGGCTTTTATGAAACAGGCCCTAAAGGACCAGCCGGCATTAAGATTTGAACAACCAGAAGGATTGGTAAAAATACAGATATGCCGTGATTCCGGACTCCGTCCCCATGAATACTGCCCAAAAGAGCGCATCCTATCCGCACAATATTTTAAAAACGATGTGCCTTTAAGTTCGTGTTATTTCCACACAATAATCGAAGAGGAAGAAGAAGAAGAACTGGAAGAAATAGACAAAGAACTGCCTGAATGGTTAGAAAAAGAGGATAGGGATTTTGAATGATTAAATTCGGAACAGACGGCTGGCGCGCCAAGATCGCGGATGAATTTACCTTTGAAAATGTAAAAAAGGTTACCCTTGCTTTTATAAAGTATCTCAAAGATAACAAATTAGATAAATTGGGGGTTGCAGTCGGCTTTGACAATCGCTTCCAGTCCGAGAATTTTGCCAAAACTGCCGCATCCATCTGCGCGGGATCCGGGATAAAAACATATTTAACTAAAGAATCTGTCCCCTCACCGGTCTTATCCTTTGTTGTAAAAAGCAAAAAGCTTGGGGCCGGCATCATGATAACCGCCAGCCACAATCCCCCGGATTGGAATGGTTTCAAGATAAAAGAAGCCTTTGGCGGGTCAGCCCGGCCTGAGGTTACCAAGGCAGTTGAGGAAAAATTGGGCCAAATGACAAATGTCAAATGTCAAATGTCAAATGAAGGTAAGATTATATATATTGATCCAAAGCCAAATTACTTCAAACACATTGAAAAACTGGTAGATCTGAAACTAATCGCAAAGTCAGGGGTAAAGGTGGTAGTTGATCCAATGTATGGTTCCGGAGCAGGTTATATAAAAGAGATTCTTGCGAAACATGGAATGGAAGTTGAAGAGATCCACGGAAATCGGGATCCCCTTTTTGGAGGGATAAATCCGGAGCCGCTGCCAGTTAACCTTGAAGATACTATTTCTTTTATGAAAACTTATGATCGGGTTTTCTCAACCTGCATTGTATTAGACGGAGACGGTGACCGCCTGGCAGCAGTTGATCCATCCGGCACATACCTTTCCTCTCACAACATGTTTTCGCTGCTGCTAAAACATTTGGTCGAAAACAGAAAAATGAAGGGCAAAGTTGTAAAGACCTTTAACATTAGCAGATTAATTGAAAAGCAGGCTAAGAAATACAAGCTTAATCTCAAAGAGGTTCCGATCGGATTCAAATATATTGCAGATATAATGCTTAATGAAAAAATAATTATTGGCGGGGAGGAAAGCGGGGGGATGGGAATCCCGATGCATCTTCCCGAGCGGGACGGGACACTTTGCGGCCTGCTCTTACTTGAGCTTATGGCTAAAACCGGATATAACCTTAAGCAAATTCTTGATCAAATAATGGACAAATTAGGTTATTACTATTATGATCGGATTGATTTGCAGCTTAAAAACCGGGATAAAACAGTAAAAAAGCTTGATGAGATTAAAAACAATCCTCCAAAAACATTTGCCAAACAAGAAGTTGTTAAAGTTGAAACATTGGATGGATTAAAACTCAATTTTCAAGACGAAAGCTGGCTCCTCTTCCGCCTTTCCGGAACAGAACCACTGCTTCGAATTTATGCTGAGGGAAGAACTACTGAAGGAACTCAAATACTGCTTGGAGAAGGGGAGAAACTATTCCGTCTTTAACTTCTGCTGCTTATCAAGGAGTCCTTTTTCAAAAGCCTCTTTTTTACTAATGCGGGAGATTTCTTGAAGTTCTTTCTGCACATTGGCATTTGATCGCAGTTTTTTAAATTTAGTGACCAATTCCTCATGAATCATTTTTTTGTCCCCAGCAATAATAGAAGCCTTTTTATACTGCTTTATGGCAGCGGATTTATTATTCATCTTTACTAATAAATCCCCCAGTAAGATGTAAAATGTCGGGTCACCGGATGATAAATCAATTGCCGCTTTATACTCAGAAACCGCCAGCTCATTCTTGTCTAATTCCTCATAAAGACTGGCCAGAAAGATGTGCGGATAGGCATTTCCGGGATTCTCGGCAATCGCCTTATTATACTCAAAAACTGCTTCATTGAGCTTTCCTTTTAATCTTAAATCCAGGGCGCGCAATGAAGCATCAATGATTTTTATCTTCGTGTCCTTCTTCAAATTAAACATCCAGTCAGAAAAAAACTTTTGTTGTTTTTCCTGCATAATTGCTTTTTCAATATCTTTCTGGCCGGAAATTTTACGCAGGCGGGAATTTTCCAGCTTTATAATATGGTAACCAAAGTCGGTTTTTATAGGCTGGCTTATTTCTCTAATTTTTAGCTTAAAGGCAGCTTCTTCAAAAGGCGGGACCATTGCCCCGGTTGTAAAATATCCCAAATCACCGCCTTTTACCTTTGATCCCGGATCTTCGGAATATTTTTTAGCCAGTTTTGCAAAATCTTCTCCCCCTCTGGCTTTTACAAAAATCCTCTTGACCCTCTCTTCCACATCTTCTTCTTTCCCCTTTTGGTGGCGGATCAAAATATGGCGCACATTTATCTCTCTTAAATCATTGGGACTAACTTTAACCTCTTTATTCTTTTTTGAAATTAGTTTCTGCACCAGGAGATCTTCTTTTATGGCTTTTTTTAAGCTGTTCCAGTTGCCGCCTGATCTTTGCACTATTTTTTTCAATCGGCCAACCGAGGGAACTTTTTGTGACTTGGCAATATTTTCAATGGCCTGATTGAGCTCAGAACCTGAGACTTTCACCTCTTGCTTTGCTGCAGCTAACATTAGCGAAAAATCAATTGTCTGGGACATTGCCATGCTCTCTAAATAAAGCATCTCTTTGGGAGAAAGACGGGCAGGAAAATTACTTCTTAAACGATTATAGATGCGGGAGTAATGAGAAGGATCAACCTCTTTCCCGTTTATCAAAAGAAATCCTTTAGCAGTCTTTATTTGGTTTTGTCCCGCTCCTCCTCCGCCGCCGCCAAAAAATGAAATTCCCAAAAAAACTGACATAGAAAAAGCAACTATTACAAAAATCAGGACTACTTTCATGTTTTTACGCAAAAATCTAAGCATTTTTTAATAACCTCGAAACAGAAATATAGCCGCCTATCATCCCAAGCATTGCCCCGGTTATTCCCACCGCAGCAAAAACCATGCTCAATAAAAATGAATCGGTAACAACCGGCAAAAAGGGAAAAGCAGCACTGACCTTAAAGGCCAAAGTTTCGTAGGTGGCGCGCAGCAACAGTACTGCAAAAACTCCGCCTCCCACCCCTATTACTATTCCCTCAATAACAAACGGCCATCTGACAAACGAACTGGTTGCTCCAACCAAACGCATGATATAAATATCTGTTTCACGCGCAAGCACAGTTAGGCGAATAGTATTTACAACTATCAGCAAAGTGGCAAAAAAGAGCAGAAAAACAAAAACAAAACCGGCAAGCCTTACGGCTTCAACCAGGTTCTGCACCTGGCTAATGAGTTTTCCGCTGTATCGGACTTCGTCAATTTCTTCAATTTTTGAAATCGCAGCCGCAACATTGGGAAGGATTTCGGGCGAACGCACTTTAATTGCGAAGGTGTTGGGAAGCGGATTTTCAGAAACCACCTCTCCTAACTCAAGCTTCCCTGAATACTCTTCTTTAAAATCCTTCCAGGAATCATCCTTTGAATAATAATTCACCTTTTCCACTCCGTCGATCTTCTTAAGACGCACCTCAAGCTCCGCCGCATCACGATTGCTCAAATCTTTATTCACATAAGAAGTGATGTCGAGTTTGGCCCCCATGGTAGAAACCACATTGCCAAGGTTGATTACCCCAAGCATGAAAAATCCAAATATAGTCAAAGTAACCGTAACTATACCAATAGCAACAAAACTCATTAAGGGAGACCGGCCAATCCCCCGAAATGCTTCAACAACAAAAAATTCTAAATTTGAGAATGTACTCATTCTTGACTATAAGTCCCCAGCTGCTGATCACGGGTTATGCGCCCGCCCTCAATCACAACTACTCTCTTGCGCATACCATCAACAATATTCTTATTATGTGTCGCAACTACAACAGTTGTCTTTCTCCTGTTGATTTTATCCAAAAGCTCCATAATATCCCAGGAGGTTTGAGGATCAAGATTTCCGGTCGGCTCATCTGCCAGCAAAATAAGAGGATTATTTACAATTGCGCGGGCTATACAGGTCTTTTGTTTTTCTCCGCCGGACAACTCCGAGGGAAAAGACTTTGCCCGCTTTAACATCCCGACCAATTCTAAAGCCTGCATGGTTCTTCTTCTGATTTGAGAGCGTGGAGCCCCGGTTACCTGAAGAGCAAAAGCTACATTTTCATAAACGGTCCTGCGCGGAAGAAGCTTATAATCCTGGAATACCACACCAATATTTCTTCGTAAAAATGGTATTTGATCCTCTGCCAGTTTTGTGACATTAATACGATCTACCACAACCTGGCCAGAAGAAGGGATCTCCTCCCGATAAAGCATCTTCATTAGAGTAGTCTTGCCGGCACCGGATGGTCCGACTAAGAAAATAAATTCTTCCTTCCCAACGTGCAGTGTCACATTAATAAGTGCCTCAACCCCGTTGGAAAATGTCTTTATTACTGATTTTAATTCTATCATTCTCCTACGCTCCTCGCTTTTCTCGGAGCTTCGGAGAATTATTATACAATGGAAATTGAGCACAGAGTTCTCTGACTAAAGATCTGATCTTGTTTTTATCTTCTCCGTCAATTGCCCGGTTGATTAAGTCTGCAATAATTTTCATCTGTTCTTCCATCATCCCGCGTGTGGTAACAGCCGGAGTCCCTACCCTGATCCCTGATGTTACAAATGGTTTCTCCGGGTCAAAAGGGATGGTATTTTTATTAACCGTAATTCCGGCCTCATCCAAAAGTTTTTCGACAATCTTTCCTGTCACCTTTTTACTTCTTAAATCAACCAGCATAAGATGATTATCTGTTCCGTTGGATACCAGACGGAATCCCAGTGAAATAAATGCTGCGGCCAGCGCTTTAGCATTTTTCACAACCTGCTTCTGGTATTCCCTAAAACTATCGCTTGCCGCCTCTTTAAAGGCAACTGCTTTTGCAGCAATAATATGTTCTAACGGCCCCCCCTGGATTCCGGGAAAGACCGCCTTATTAATCTGTTTGGCAAATTCCTCTTTACACAAGATAAGACCCCCGCGTGGACCTCTTAGCGTTTTGTGAGTGGTTGATGTTACAACCTGAGCATGGGGAACAGGAGAAGGATGTTCTCCGGCTACAACTAAGCCGGCAATATGGGCAATATCTATCATTAGAATTGCCCCGACAGAATCTGCTATTTCACGCAGGCGTTTGAAATCAAAAATTCTGGGATAAGCAGTTGCCCCGGATACGATCATTTTGGGCTTATGCTCTTTTGCTAAATCGGCTAATTTATCATAGTCAATAGTTTCGCTCTCTTTCTTTACGCCGTAAGGGATAAATTTATAGAGAATTCCGGAGACATTTACGTGACATCCGTGAGTCAAATGACCGCCATGAGATAAATCAAGCCCCAAAACCGTATCTCCCGGTTTTAAGAAAGCCATGTATACGGCAAAATTCGCCTGAGATCCCGAGTGGGGCTGAACATTGGCATGCTCTGCACCAAATAGTTTTTTAGCTCGCTCAATTGCCAAAGATTCAGAAAGGTCAACGTCAATACAGCCGCCATAGTAGCGTTTTCCGGGATATCCTTCTGCATATTTATTAGTTAAGACCGTGCCGGCAGCCTCCAGCACCGCGCGGGAGGTAAAATTCTCTGAGGCGATTAATTCAAGATTAGTCTGTTGTCTCTCTAATTCAAGGTCAATTACTTTTGCAATTTCAGGATCTACTTTTCTTACATGATCAATTCCAAAGTGCATTTCGAATTTTATCACAAATCTGTCCTTCAATCAATCAGTGTAATCTGTGATGAAAAAAAAGAGGAGTAGGTTTATGGCCTACCCCTCTTTAAAAAGATCAGACAGAAATTATATCGTCAAAGTAAAGGTCGTACTACCGGTCAAGCTGCCGTAATTCTGGATTGTAACAGTTATGATATAGGTTGTTCCGGAAGCAAGGGTTATCGGTGAACTAATGTTCATCGTATAATAGTTACCTAAAGCGCTCGAAATATTTGAATATAAAGTCGAAAGCGCTTCAGAACTTGGAGCGTAATAGTAAATACCACCGGTGCCATCAGCAATAGATTCCAAAGTATCTTCGTCTGCCCCTCCCTGAGTCAATCCTAAACCAACAGTATAAACAGGTATATTCTTTGAAGTCGCATAACTGATAACAGCAGAAGTAGAGGTGTGGGTTGTACTAGCATTCTCTCCTCCGTCGGTCATTGCAATTACTGCCTTTCGAGAATTAGCTCCCAAGACTGACTGGTCAACCGCAGTTCCAATAGAGTCCAACAAAGCTGTTGATCCACTATCAGACAAAGTATCTACATAGGCTTTCATAGTAGTCTTGTTGGCAGTGGTTGTTGCCGCCATTGAAACTCCAATGGTTACAGAACTTGCAAAAGAAACAACCGCTAATTCATCATCCGAACTCATTAAATCAATAAACGCCTTGGCTGCGGTTTTCATGTTTGTCATATCTGTAGAGGTCATACTTCCGCTTCTATCTAATGTCAATCCTAAACTAATCGGCAAACTTGTTGCTGCTCCCGGCAAAGTGAGAGAAGAAATTGTGCAATTTTGACTTGTAGCTGCCCCGGACACCTTAATAGTTACAGTAAAGTTGCCGGATAACAAGTTAGTAATAGCGCTGCTATCGTCGGTACTAATAACGGTCGGATAAAGAGTGACAGTGGTGCTGTTTGCGGATGCGGTAGCTCCGCTTCCACCAATGTTAATACCCGTAACAGTAGACGGCGGGCTTACATGATCCGAAGTAGTATTCTGCCCGCATCCAACGATCGCAACTGAAAACGCAAGAACTAAACAAGCCAAAAACATTATCCAAAAACTATATTTTCTCATTCCTTTAAATCCTCCTATGATCAATTTACTCTATTTAACGATAATAATTGAATTTTGTCAAGCAGATTTTTTTTGCATCAGGTTGTTAAAGTATAAGTCACAGAACCGGTGATATTGCCATAATTAATAATGGTCAGAGTTATTGTATAGGTCTGGCCGGCTACAAAAACCCAGCCGGACGGAAGGGTAAAAGTAATAACATAATAACTGTTTAAAACAGTTGAAATTTTACTATATAGATTCAACAGATCTGAATAAGCAGAAGAATAATAATAAATTCCTCCGGTTCCCTTTGAAATAGCCTGCAGGTCTTTTTCGGCTGAGCTTCCCTGAGCAAACCCGAGCCCGACCGAATAGACCGGCATATTCTTCGAGATAGCAAAATTAATAACCTCGGTTGTGGTCGAATAACTGATACTGCGATTGTTCCCGCCGTTGGTCAGCGCGATAACAGTTTTGCGTGGATTTGAGCCGGCAGAAACAGTACCTACTATTGTGGCAATTGAATCATATAGTGCAGTCTTACTGCTGCCAACAGCAGAAGGATTCTCAATTGCGCTAATCAAAGAGGTCTTATTGCTGGTCAAGCCCTGATCAACCGAAATTGAATATCCAAAATTGGCTATAGCCCCCTGATCGGAGCTTCCCATGTTATTTACAAAACTTGTAGCAGCACTTTCCATACTGGCAATTGCTTCGGCTGTCATACTAACGCTTCTATCCAGAGTCAGCCCAAAACTAATCGGCTGAGGAGTCTTCCCGGCCATATTTTCCATATTTCCAACTAAGGCAATCCCGGCTGTCCCCCCGACCGGAGTTATAGTAATCTCTATATTTCCTCTTAGCAAGTCAGTAATCGGATCCAACGTCCCCTGGTCTATTACAACGGTATAAATAGTTCCATCCGTCCCGCCAACCTCTCCGGTAGGATTTCCTCCTGACCCAACTTCAATAGTCTGCACTCCGGCAGGCGGAGAAACATAGGTAATAACAACATCGCCGCCACAACCAAAGAAGGCAAGAGAAACAGCCATCAGCATACAGACAGCAAAAAATATTACTACTCTATTTTTCTTCATTGCTATAATACAATCCCCAGTCCGGCCTGAAGCCCTAAATTAGTGCTATATCCTATCTCTGCAATAATATTCTCTTTTATTTTACGTCCATAAACCAGTCCTGCCCCCAGGGTTCCGCCAGATCCAATCCTCCCCACCCCGGAAAATTCAACCCTCGTTGAATAACTGGCATAATTAATACTTAATCCAAGATGGCTTTCCAAATTGAGAGGAGAAATCATTCCCAACTTACAGATAAATACAGAGTAGCTGTTTCCCAAAGCATAACCAAGAGCAGGCTCCAATACAAATTCTCGATAAGGCAGACGGTAAGCAGCTTCCATCAAACCCGCCCCGGCACCAAACCCGAGTTTCGGAATCAGCCTCTTATCAGACTGAACACTTTTAACTTCTGATTTTTTCTCAACCTCTGCAAGCCGCTCCCTGTATTCATAAATCATCTGCTTTATTTTAATTCGATGAGTTTTATTCGTAATATTATTCAGTTTTACCGTGAGTCTTCTGATTTCATTTTTCAACTTTTCTTTTTGATTATCAGGGGACTCAGCATAACAACTAACAACTAACCCTTCGACTACGCTCAGGGCAAGCAACAAAAGACCACAAGACCGCATGACCACCTTAATTTGCATAATACACCTCTAGAAATGAGATTACTCCAAAGATTTTTTATTGTCAAGCTATAAGTTAGTATGCTATACTAAATAACATGAGAGAAAAGATTCATCCAAAAACATTTATCACAACGGCAACCTGTGCCTGCGGCGCGGTTTATAAGATAAGTTCGACTAAAGAAAACATCAGGGTAGATATTTGTTCTGCCTGTCATCCCCTCTTTACCGGCAAACAAAAACTTATGGACACAGAGGGCAGAGTATCCAAGTTTAAGAAGAAATATGCCGGTGTAAAAACCAAAACAGCAAAACGACGCGTTTCTAAGAGCAAAAAAAGAGTAAAATCCGTCCCCAAAAAAGCAAAACCAAAAAGCAAAAAAACCAAAAAGTAACCCCGCATGCTAGAACACAAACTCTCAAAAGTTGAGGAAAGATACAAAGAGCTGGAACGATCCCTTTCTGACCCCAAAGTAATCTCTGACCGTGAAAAATTCCAAAATTACTCAAAAGAATTTTCCGAACTCAACGATGTTATCCTCCCCTACAGAGAACTAAAAAATATAAACAAAGAGATTGAAGAGACAAAAAATCTGCTTAAGGACAAAGAAATGGAGGAGCTGGCAAAAAGCGAGCTGGCAGTGCTGCAACAAAAAAAAGAAGAGCTTAACGGAAAACTGGAAATATTACTCCTTCCAAAAGACCCCAATGATGACAAAAATATCATCATGGAAATCCGCTCCGGTACCGGAGGAGATGAAGCGGCGCTCTTTGCCGGCGAACTATTAAGAATGTATATGCGCTTTGGCGAAAAAAACCGCTGGAAAATTGATTTTATTTCTACCAATGCAACCGGACTGGGCGGCTATAAAGAAGCCATTTTCAGCATCATTGGGAAAGGCGCTTACAGGAAATTAAAATATGAGGGCGGAGTACACCGGGTACAAAGGGTGCCGGCTACTGAATCCGGAGGGAGGGTTCATACCTCTGCGGCATCAGTGGTTGTTATGCCGGAAGCAGAAGATGTTGATATACAAATTGAGACAAAAGATCTAAAGATAGATGCTTTTCGATCCTCTGGTCCGGGGGGACAAAATGTCAACAAAGTCAGCTCTGCAATCCGTATTACTCACCTGCCCTCCGGATTAGTGGTAGCTTGTCAGGAGCAGAAATCACAGCATCAAAATAAAGAACAAGCCATGAAACTTTTAAAAACCAGGCTATTTGAGGCAAAAGAAGAAGAGCAGTATAAGAAAAGAGCATCTGAGCGAAAGATCATGGTCGGGTCAGGTGACCGGTCTGAAAAAATCAGGACCTATAATTTTCCGCAGGGGAGAATAACTGACCATCGAATAAACTTTACCATCTACAAACTTCAACAAGTTATGGACGGAGATCTGGATGAAGTAATTGAAGCACTTGCCACAGCTGACCGCGTTGCAAAATTAGCAAAGATGAAATGAATATAAAAGAGGTCCTTGCTGCCACCTCCGATTATCTGCGCAAACATGAGATAGAAAGTCCCTCGCTTGAATCAGAAATACTGCTTGCTTCTGCTACCGGGCTAAAAAGAATAGAGCTCTATACTAACTTTGAAAGGGAGCTTTCCAGGGAAATTCTGGACAAATTCAAGGTGACGATTAGACGCAGATTGAAAAACGAGCCTATTTCATACATTGTCGGCAATCAAGCATTTATGTCACTTGATTTCTTTGTAGATAATAATGTCCTTGTCCCCCGGCCGGAAACCGAACTCTTAGTCGAAAAAAGCATCGATATCGTAACTAGTTCAAAATTACCGGTTTCTAATTTCCAAATAGCAGATATCGGAACCGGATCCGGATGCATTTCTATCTCTCTGGCAAAATATTTGCCGGCTGTAATGATAACGGCTACCGAATCGTCACCCAGGGCTCTTGATATTGCTAAGAAGAATGCAAAACATCACCAGGTAGAAAGCAAAATAGAGTTTCTGCAAGGAGACTTTTTGGAACCACTGAAGGACAAGAAATTCGATCTTTTAGTCTCCAACCCCCCCTATATTCCGACAAAAGATATTGAAACCCTGATGCCGGATGTGAGAAACTTTGAACCGCATCAGGCACTAAATGGAGGTCCTGAAGGATTAGATTTTATCCGCAAGCTGATAACTGACGGGCCAAAACATTCGGATACAATCATTTTTGAATTCGGATTTGGACAGGCAGATGCCATCCGAAAGCTCTGCTTAAATGTTAAAATATTAAAGGACTATTCGGGAATCGAGAGAATCGCAATATGCAAAAACAAATAAATAAAGCTGTTGAAATATTAACAAAAGGCGGAGTAATAATCTTCCCCACTGAAACAGTATACGGCATCGGCTGCGCGTATGATGACCAAAAGGCAATCGATAGAATTTATGAAATAAAAAAGCGACCGAAGGATAAACCGCTGCAAATACTAGTTGCTGACAAAAAACAGCTGGACGAACTGGTTGCGGAGATTCCAAAAGAGGCACGGGAATTGATTGATAAAAATTGGCCGGGACCGGTAACAATTATTGTTGCGGCAAGCCGCGGCGGCACCATCGGAATCCGCATGCCAGATCATCCCATTGTTCTTCAAATAATAAAAGAATTAGGAAAACCATTAGCTGCAACTTCTGCAAATATTTCAGGGGAACCTGCACCAACATCCGTTGATGAGATAAAGATTCAAGCTGATTTGATTATAGATGGCGGATCATGCAAATTTAAAAAAGCATCTCAAATAATAGATTTCACAAAAAAACCACCTCAAAAAATTAGGTGAAATCTATCAATAATACTATCGATATAAAAACATGAAAATACGACCAATAAAACTTCAAAGCTTACGGGCTATTAAACAACAATCTCGGATATTGGGGGAAGAAAGACCCCGAAACTATTTGCTATATATTATCCAAAAAAGAAATTATTCTCCCCAAAACAGCAAGTCAGAAACTGACCAACTTTTCAAATCAAAAATCTTAAGATATGCAGAAGGACGTTATCTGCCAAAGGGTAAGAATCTCCTGGAAAAACTAAACGATTTATCCAGATGGGGTGATTTACTTGGAAATAAACTTGCTCCATTACTTATCAATTACGATTATTTACACTCCCCCAAAACATGGGCATCAGGAATTACAGCTGCTGAGTTAGAAGATAGAATTGAAGCCATCGGTGAATTTCATGAGTCATTACAACAGATAAAAATTATCGAAGATTTCATCTTTTATCACAGAGACGAAATCTGGAGATCTCTCCCCCTGGCAAAGGGACTTCTTACTTAAACGACTTAAAAGCTCAGCTCAATCTCATACCACTGTGTCTCTTCTACTTTTCCAAGGGTTGGATTATAGGCCTTTTTGTAGTGTGTCACAATCATAGTATTTGGATTTACCTTATATCCAACTTTTGCACCAATCACAGCCCCCTCTTCAAGGGTTAGCGAATTAAAATCGACAAACTTGGGCTGGCTGTAATAAGCATATAAGGATACGTCCTCCCGCGGGATTGACAATGCCTCGGCCAATAGAGTTGTATTTGCCCCCTGATAAGCTTCATATTGAATATTCAATTTTAAATAGTCCGACATTATGCCCTTAAATCCTGCAAAGTATCCATTGCGCGACGACGCTCCAATCGAAGTAAGATCGGTCGGATTAATTTCATAATCGGTGTCAAAATAACCAGGGGCAAACCTTGAACTCATCGAACGATATCCGACATCAAATGTTGCGGCAAAGGCCAAGAAATCAACTCCCCAATCAACCCCAACCGATGCACCCTGGCCATAATTCATCAGGCGGGCATATTCTCCATATCCGTTAAACCCAAAAGGCAAGGGCATGGTTGCATCAAGCTCAACACCAGCCTGAGATGGAAAAGAACGGGTAGTCCCATCTGTCTGTTTAACACTTAAACCGTTTGTGTCACAGATATATCCCTGACCAAATGTAATCAGCGGCAAAAACTCAACCGGTTTAATTTTTTCCGTAACCCTTACTCCATAAATATGAGACCAGGTATTTAAAGCTGTTACACCATAATTATCCCAATTATAAAATCCACGAATACCCATTTGGTTATTATTTAGAATTACCGGACCGGCAAGACGGGTGGTATAGTTTTTTACCAAAAGACCATGCCCCCAGGTAATGCCGTCCAAAACACCATAGCGTAAACCCTTTTGTCCGTCATCATATTCTGCATAACGGAAAACTAATGAATCATACCCATCCGGACGCTGGTTTCCGATTGGGACATTTACATCAAAACCCAATCCCCAGGCGCCATACTTGTAGTTTGGACGCCAGGATATGCTGCCAACTTCAACCGACCCGGCTTTTATAAATCCCAGGCTGATACCGTTTGAAAGATCTCCCTCTAATTTACCAAACGAGGAACCGGAACCGCCAAGCATCGAGTTAGAAAAAGAGAACTTTCCTCCGGGATCAGCCGCCTCAGCTTGCAAAGAACTAACAACCAACAACAAACAACTAACAACTAATAAAATAACTTTCCTCATCATATTTCCTCCTATTCTTCAATGTTTAAAATGTCGTCTTCCGGTAAAGACCATCGAAATACCGGCATTATTTGCAGCATCAATTGAAAGCTGGTCTCTCATTGACCCGCCCGGCTGTATAATCGCAGATATCCCGTGCTCTGCTGCAAATTCTACCACATCTGGAAAGGGAAAAAAAGCATCAGATGCCAATACCGGGGGGGGGGGGGGGGGGGGGGGGGGGGGGGGGG
>JABMQY010000082.1 GCA_013202975.1 Candidatus Saganbacteria bacterium | reverse complement strand
TTCCAGATGTTCCACTGGCCTCATGGGGTCTGATTGGTGTGTTTAACCAGACATCAACTCCGGCGGTTAGTAATAACCCTAAATCCATGTCGTAGTTTTCCAGAAAGACAAATTTTATTTTACCTTTTGATCTTTCCGTTAATCGTTTGCCGGCAGCATTGACCATTGCAATAATCTCTTTTCCGGGATTATCAGCGGGGTGGGCCTTGCCGGCCATTACAATTTGCAGTCCCCCGTTATCTTCTGCAATTTTAAGCAATTCATCTTCATTTTGAAAAATTAAATTGCCGCGTTTATAGGTTGCAAAGCGTCTGGCAAAGCCGAGGGTCAGAATTTCTGAATCCATTTCTATTCCGGTTCGTTTTTTGACCTCGGTCAGCAACTTAGTTTTGTTTGTTTGGTGGGCGGGCCATAAGCCATCTCGAAAATCGCCGTTGTCAGAAAGTTCAGCCAGCTTTTCCGGATCCGATCTCCATTCTTTGCAATGCTTATCAAACAATTTTTGGGTGGCTTCTTCTGTCCAGGTTAAATGATGCACTCCGTTGGTTATTCCAAAAATGTCCGGATACTCCGGAAATAATTCTCTTGAAACTTCTGCATGTAATTGAGCAACCCCGTTTCTAAATCCGGCAAGACGCATAGCCAGGTGTGCCATGCTGATAAAATCGCGGTTTTTTGGATCCCGGCCAAGTTTTAGAATAGCGGATCTTAAAAAAGTATCAGTGAAGGCTCCTTCTACCAAAGAGACCGGGAATCTGTCAAAACCTGCTTCAACCGGGGTGTGGGTTGTAAATGCAAAAAGGTTGGCCACGGCCTGAAAGTGTTTTTGAGTAAGAGCTCCAAATTCGTTGATCCCGTGATATTTAGCAAACCTTTTTAATTCGGCAACTACGGCAAAAGCTCCATGTCCTTCATTTAATTGATAACGAGAAATATTGAGCTCCAATTCTTTTAGTGCCCGAACGCCTCCAATCCCCAGAGCCATATCCTGCATTATTCTCTTTGCTTCACCCCCGGCCGGGTCATAGAGCTTGCTTAATGTTTCGCCAAAATATTCAGGGTTATCTGCACCGCGCGAGTCGAGCAAGAACAAGGGGACAAAGCCACCGCCGTGGCCAGCTACCTCTGAACCCCAAAGTCTAAAATTAATATCTTGACCAAACATGGGGACTGTAACAAATTGTTGAAGGTCAACTACATCTTCAGATTGGTTAGGATCCCATAAATGCGGGCTCTCTATTTGTCTTCCGGTTGTTGCATCAATGCTCTGTTTAAAGTAGCCGTCTCGATATAGATTCCCGACACCTACCAGGGGAAGGTCAAGATCGGCAGCAGATTTCATAGTGTCTCCTGCTAATATTCCAAGTCCACCGGAATAAATTGGCAGCTGTGTATGGAGCCCAAATTCCATGCAGAGGTAGGCGGTATTTCTTGATGGGCCATTATATTTATTATGTACTTTTTGTCTAAAGGCAGCCCTTCTGGCTTCCGGACTTGAAACAGGAATTGTTTTCATGAGATTCTTTCGTGAAGGTTTTGAAAAAATTTCAGTGTATTTTTAAATAGTTTTTTTGTGCTTAAGGCTTGATGGATTAGCAATAATTCTTCCCCTCACTATCACCTATCACCTATACCCTATAACCTAAAAAAAAGAGTGAAATTTCCCAAATCAGAGGTCGATAAAAATAAGCTATGAAGATAGGTGCTGTAAAAGGATACACATTAAAGGCGGATTCTAAAAAGGGATTTCTTCGGGGTTTTTTAACAACGAAGAAAACTCTTGAAGTTAAGGTGACCTCATTAACAACACTCTCCCAAAACCTCAGAGCGGTTCTTCTCAATAAAATTGTATCGAGCTTTTTTGAAAGATATGATGTGCGCCCTTCTGATATTTTGTGGGATAACACAGCCAAACAGGCCATTTTGGCCAAACCTGATCTTTTAGAAAAGCTTGATCAGGATTTTGATTCGTGGTTTAAGGTTTTACCCGATGAGGTTATTGCTGTTCTTCAAACAAAGACCGGTGAATTGTATTTTTTAGCAGATTCTAAAAACAAAAAGATGGTAGATGTTGGGGGAGGAGTAACGAGGGAAGGTTTAATAATTTTAGATCAAAAAAAGGTCTCTCTATTAAGAAAAAATGGGGGGATGCCGGAGATCGGTACTTTTTACCAGCTTTCGGGTGGTTCATTTATGTTAGGCAGGCCTGCCAGGGATGATGGAAAAGAAGATGAAAAACCGTCCCATTGGGTTTGGGTAAGTCCATTTCTGATCTCTCCTTATCCTGTAACCAAAGGAGAATATAGTCGTTTTATATCAGAAGGTGGGTATGAACAAAAAGAATTTTGGAGTAGAGAGGGTTGGGTGTGGAGAGAGACTGAGGCGATAATGGAGCCAGGAAACTGGAGAGGGCGCATTGTTGCTGAGCAACCAGTCTCTGGAGTCAGCTGGTTCGAAGCGCAGGCATATTTGAAATGGGCAGGGGCTAGGTTTTTAACCGAGCATGAATGGGAATATGCCGCCAGGGGTGGATTGCGTGGAAAACCGTTTCCTTGGGGAGATGATATGCCGATTCCTGGAGTCCATGCCAATTTTGGTTATGATGGTACTAAGGCTGGAGCTAGATTACTCCCTCCACAGATAAACGATCCCCCCTTGATGTCAAACGGATATGGTTTATATCATATGGTTGGTATGGTGTATGAGTGGGTATCGGATTGGTATGCTTCGGATTATTATAGACAATTGATAGAGGATGTTGAAGAGGAAAAAGTCAATGTTGATATGCAGAATTCTGCCTTAACGAATACCGGACATGATAATTATACAGTTGAGGGGATTGTTAATCCTGACGGACCCAAGACCGGTAAAGAGAAGGTATTTCGTGGTGGCTCGTTTCTTAGTGAGGCAGAAAGGCTAGAAGTGACTTCTCGATCCAAAGAGGTTCCAGGATACCGATATCAGACCATCGGTTTTCGCGCGGCCAAAAACTTGTGATATAATATTGTCATCATTCCTACAAAGGAGACGTTGAATATGCAAAAGACTAAAGTTGAAAAAGCAACCCCCGAAAAATTAGCCCATCTTGATATCGGAGACTGGTCTCCCTGGTCATGCGAGCCAAAAGAGTTTGAATGGGAATATCCCGAAGAAGAAAAGGCTTTAATTAAAAAAGGGAAAGCCATAGTAACCGAAGAGAGCGGGCAAAAAGTAGAAATTAATGCCGGCGATTTAGTAACTTTCCCCCTAGGCCTAAAATGCCACTGGAGAGTCCTCGAAAAGATTGAAAAAGTTTATCATTTAGATATTACGATGCTGTAATATTCTTTAATCCCTCTTCCCTAATCTTATCCCTGGATAGTGATCTTCCCTGATA
>JABMQY010000081.1 GCA_013202975.1 Candidatus Saganbacteria bacterium | reverse complement strand
TAGAAGGATTCCCCTGGTTCGTCCGATTTTATGTTTTTTACGAATCGAAAAAGTTATAAAAAATTTATATCTTAGTTTTAATCTCTATCGTGATCATTTGGATGTTCTTCTAAAATCTATCGGGATATCACTTTGCTGCAATATAATGATGGCTTCCAGTATTTATCTGGTTGCAAGGGCGGTGGGGATGGATGTATCTGTTATTTACTTTTTTGTAATCATGCCGATTGTTTTTATGATCACAATTATTCCAATTTCAATGAGCGGACTCGGTTTGCAGGACGGGGCTTATGTTTTTTTTCTGGGGCAGGTTGGGGTGGAGCCGACCCTGGCTTTTTCGATGTCACTTTTAGCACATTTTGTTAGATATCTTACCGGACTTATTGGTGGAGTGGTTTATATGCTTGAGAGAGATAGAGCACAAGTGCATAAGTCTTAAGTGCACAAGCTTATGCACCTATGCTCTTATGTACCTGTGCTCCTGCTATCTATTCCCTGATTCGCCAAAAGATCTGCCTCTTTATTTTGTTCCCTTCTGACATGAGAAATAGAAAACTTTTTGAATCTTTTGATTAACAATTTTGCATTCATAAATAGTGGTTTTAGTTTTTCGTTTTTTACCCGATACTCTCCAGTAATCTGTTTTACCAAAAGTTCAGAATCAGAATAAAAGTGGGCCTCTTTGTGTTCTAAGATTAATGTTTCTTCTAATCCTCGAAGTAGAGCCGTGTATTCAGCAACGTTGTTGGTTGTTTCTCCAATATAGTCAAAAACTTCTTTGATAGTTTTATCTTTTGATTTTATTGCAACACCGATTCCAGCTGGTCCTGGATTTCCGCGGGCAGCGCCGTCGGTAAAGACTTGAATTTTATTTTTCATTTAATTTTTTCAGGATCGCCTCACCAAATTGTTTTGCGTGCGCCGGCCCGTCTGCGGTTATAATATTTCCGTCAATTTCTAATCCCTTGCCGGTGTAATTAACCCCCATAACTTTTAAGTGCGGACCTTCGCCTATGTAGCAGGTTGCTCTTTTCCCCTTCAATACACCTGCATTTGCAAGAATAGATGGAGCGGCGCAGATTGCAGCAAGGACCTTGTTTTCCTTTAATGTCTCTTTTGCAATACTGTGAGCAGCTGAACAGTTAAACAGGTTGTATGAGCCCGGGCCGCCGATAAAAATAACAGCGTCAAAATCCTCCAGGGCAATATCATTGATTAAAAGGTCAACCGGGGCGCTTGCTCCAAGTTTCCCTTTTGCATTTCCAAGTTGAGTGGAGGCGCTTTTTATTTCAATCCCGCCTGCTTCCAGTACTGCTTTTGGTTTAAAATACTCTTCGTCCCTAAACCCGTCAAAGGCAATTATCATAACAACTTTTTTCTTCATAATTTATTTCTCATCAAGATGGGATTTTATTTCAAACAGGCGGATAATATCTTTCTGGGATAATATTCCTGCTATTTTATTATTTTCTATTACCAGCAATCTCCCGATACCGTTTTTAGCCAGCAGGGGGAGGGCAGATGTAATATGTGAACGCGGTCTGATGCATAAATCTTTTGTTATGGGCAGGGCAATGTCGGATGCCTTGGTTGTTGTCCATTCTGATTTTGGGATTTCTTTGACATCATGAAAAGTAAGCAGACCGATTAATTTGTCGTCTTCCATCACAGGAAAGCTGCTGTGCCGGTATCTGAAGATGTAGTTATGGACAATAGAATCAATGCTTTCGGCAGCCGGCACCCAGATTACCTCTTTGCTCATAACATCGGATACGATAACCCGTGAAAACATCTTTTTCATTAAAAGCTGTTTGTAGCTGGTATCCGCCGCCTCCTGCAGAAAAATTCCGATAAAAATAAACCAGATTCCGGAAATGAAATTACCGGTTAAAAGGGAGAAAAATCCCAGGCCGATTATTATAAATGCAAGTGCTTTGCCGAATCCCGAAGCGATATAGGTAGCTTTTTGCAGGTCTCCCATAAAATACCATAAGCCTGCCCGTAATATTCTGCCGCCGTCAAGCGGAAAGCCGGGCGCAAGGTTGAAAATGGCAACTATGCTGTTCATTAGGGTTAGGTATTTTGTGATGACTATTATGATTGGGTTAATCTTAAAATAAATCCCGATAATAGAAGCAGTAAAAAATAAAAGGGCCAGTCCCAGACTCATTAGCGGTCCGGCTATGGCCATTTTGAATTCAATTTTGGCAGAAGAGGGTTCCTTTTCCATCTGGGCAACTCCGCCAAAAACAAAAAGGGTGATCCCGGCTATCGGGATTTTATTCCTTTTTGCAACCACCGAATGAGAAAGCTCGTGCAGCAGTAGAGATGTGAAAAGTAATATTGCTGCAACTGCTGCCATAAGCAGGTAAGTAATCTTTGGATAACCTGGGGCTTCGGAGGGGAATACTCCGCGGGACAGAACATAAATGACTAATCCCAAAATGATAAACCAACTAATATTAATGTATACCGGAATTCCAAGAATTGTAAGTATTTTAAAGGAGTTTTTCATGTGTTGGTTCTTAATGCGTCCATTATACTATAAAGCCAGAGGGCAAACATGGATAGTATGGAAATTCCCAGCGACCAAAGGAAAACCCTGCCGCTTGCGCCGATAAGCATAACATAAAGCAGAAGAGGAAAACCGAAGTAAAAAATTAATAACAGGGTCAGCCCCTTTTCGGTCTTTTCATTTATTATTTGGCCCAGTCCGACTATAAAAGCTGAAGATACCGCCGAAAAATATTTTGCCATATTCGGGATTATACCAGCATTTTTTGCTCTTGACAAACCTAGTCCCTTGGCTTATAGTATTAATACTTATGCGTAAACTGATTTTTGTATTAGTATTAATTTGCCTGTTTGCATCTGTTTCTGCTGCTGCAGAAGTAACTAAATTCAAAGATGTTTCAAAAAATAACTGGGCTGCAGGGGCAATCTATAACCTGGTAAAAATGGGGGTTGTTTCCGGCTATCCGGACGGCACATTTCGAGGAAAACAAAAAATCTCAAGATACGAAGTTGCTTCGTTCTTGTCAAAACTGTCTGATGCGTTAGGGGGTCCTGAGGCAAGGAACTGGGGTGTTGAGGTAGAAGAGCTAAAAACTAAAATTGCCTCTTTGAAAAAATCTTCAGAAATACCAATTACCGGATCATTGGAAACAGTCCTGCGTTATGGCAACCTTCTTTTTAATGATGTCGGCGGTCATGGTCCGGTAGCAAATTACCGACTGATTGCATCGATGGTAAAGGATTTGGGTAAAGGAACCAGCATTAAAATAAATTTAGATACAATGGATTCCGGTTTTTATGGCGGCAGCAGTGACTTGGCAACTCGTTTGATTGATATGGAAGGAAAACTAGGGATTGATCCTGCAGATTCCGGCTTAAAAGATCCGATTGATCTGATTTTAACTATTGGTCCCGGAGCCCAGCAGCATACTGATTCGAGCGGTGTTTTGCCGGGTGAGGATGGTATAGTTTACACGCGTCCAGACACCGGAGTTGAGCTCCAGACCAAGTTAATGAATTTAGATGTGTCTGGAGGATATTTTTCGGCAGATACGGCTGCTTCCGGAAAAATAAATACCAATCGTTTGACCGGAACTGTTGCCTATACTTTTAATAAGGCTATTTTGTCCAATGACCTGGAATTAGCCGCTACCGGTGATTATTTTCTTTCCAGTCCGATATCTTCCGGGCAAAAAGATTTAATGGCCAAGCTTGATCTTGGACTTCCTTTTTCAAAAAAGATAAAATTAAATACCCATGTGGGAGTTACCCGTTCGCAAGCCAGTGGAATGATGGTCGGAGCAAAACTTCAGTTGGATGATGTGTGGAATACCGGAACCAGGCTTTCTCTCTCTGGATCCAAGGTAGGTTCAAGGTATATAACACTTCCTTCTCAATTCGATTATGCCGGCTTAGATTATTTTGACCGCCCGATAGAAAATGCTACAGTAAACATCGGAGGAGAAGTAGTCCAGTCATTAGATAATAAATGGGTTTTAAAAGGTAAGGGTGATATCCGCTTATCTCCTGATTTTGGTTATGGTAAAAGCAAGGCAAAATCGCGTGCAACTGCGCAGGTCGGTTTAGCCTATAATATCGCGCCCCAGACCGAGTTCGATGCCTTCTATCGTTTAAACCAGGATCCTACTATCAGCCAGACTAGTGACTTAACCGCGGTGGGGATGATTTACCGTTTCTAAGATTATCCGCCTCAAAACAATAGACTCCACTTCAAACCATGCTAAAACCATTGCGACTGATCAGGATGAGGGCACGGTAATTGTGGCTGAGCAGCAAACAATGGGACGAGGCAAGCCCGGAAGTTGTTGGTTTTCTCCCCCGGGTGTCGGCCTTTATTTTTCTGTTATTCTAAAGCCCTACAAAAATCCGGATAAGCTGGCTGCATTTACTTTGCTCTGTGCCAATGCGGTAATAAGTACGATTCAAAAATTATATAATCTTCGGGCCTCGGTTAAATTACCAAACGATGTTTTACTTGGCACAAAAAAAGTTTGCGGAATCATAACAGAAAAAACTGCAGCCGGGCTTATTGTGGGGGTAGGGGTTAATGTAAATACAAAAGAATTCCCCCCAGACCTGGCCGAATCCGCTACTTCTATTTTTCTTGAGCTTGGACATTCGGTGGACAAAGAGACGCTTTTTCAGGAAATTTTGTCCTGCCTTAATCATGAGTATTTGAAATTCTTGGGGAATAAAGTATAATATGTCGAGGAACCTATAAAAGGAGAATAATATGATAAGAGGAATTCGTGGTGCGATCACCGTAAAAAGTAATACAAAAGAAGAGATAATTGAAGCGACCAAAAAAGTGTTGCAGGAGATGATCTCTGAAAATTCATTCCATGTTAATGATATTGCCTCGATTATATTTTCAGTCACAGCCGATTTGAATGCAGCCTTTCCGGCCGAAGCAGCCAGACAATTGGGATGGAAGACTACTCCGCTGCTTTGTACTAAAGAAATTCCGGTTCCAAAAAGTCTGGCTAAATGTATCAGGGTTCTGATGCATTTTAATACAGAAAAAAAACAATACCAGGTTACCCCGGTCTATTTAGAAGGGGCCAAGGTTTTGCGGGAAGATAAATTATGATCATAATAATGAATCCGGGTGCCAGCGAGGAGCAGATTACTTTTGTTGCAGAAAAACTAAAAAAACGCGGTTTCGGAATTCATTTTTCAAGAGGTGTTGAGCGTACCGTCATCGGGGCGATCGGGGATAAAAGCGCAATTGAAATAGAGGCATTAGAGGTATTGCCGGGTGTTTCTGAAATTGTTCCGATAAGAAAGCCCTATAAATTAGTCAGCCGCGAATTTAAAAAAGAAGATACTGTTGTTAAGATTGGTAAGAAGCTTTCAATCGGCGCAAAAAATCCGATTTGTGTAATTGCCGGTCCCTGTTCGGTAGAGAGCCGCAAACAGATAAATGAAATAGCTCAGGATGTTAAAAAATCCGGAGCAGCAGCCCTCAGGGGAGGGGCCTTTAAGCCGCGCACTTCGCCCTACAGTTTTCAGGGATTAGGAGTAGAAGGGTTAAAATATTTAGCCGAAGCATCCCGTAAGACCGGATTGCCGGTTGTAACTGAGCTGATGGATCCTAGGGAGTTAAAGCCCATTTTGAAATACGCGGATGTAATCCAGATAGGGGCCCGCAATATCCAGAATTTCCCTTTGCTAAAAGAGGTCGGCAGGGTCAAAAAACCGGTCCTTTTAAAGAGAGGGAGCGGCTCAACAATCGAGGAGCTCCTGATGTCTGCAGAATATATTCTCTCCGAAGGTAACCGCAATGTAATCCTTTGCGAGAGGGGAATTCGTACTTACGAGACTTACACCAGGAATACGCTGGATTTAAATGCTGTCCCTGTAATTAAAAAACTAAGCCATCTTCCGGTTGTGGTTGACCCAAGCCACGGAACCGGTAAGTGGGATTTAGTAGAAGCAATGTCGGCTGCTGCGGTTGCCTGCGGTGCAGATGGGTTATTGATCGAGGTTCATAATCACCCGGAAGAGGCCTTCTCTGATGGTTCTCAGTCTCTTCGGCCGGATACTTTTTCTAATTTAATGGTCAGGTTAAAGTCTATTGCACAAGCTGTCGGCCGGTCGCTATAGCATCTTCGAAATTTCACTCAGGAGCTCATCCATTCCTTTTTTGTGAAGGGCCGAAATTGCGATTGACGGTTTGTATTTATTTAAAAGGCTTAAATTATCTTTTCCGGCCTTGTCAATTTTGTTGAATATATTTAATACCGGAGTATTGAGGATCTTCAACTCTTCCAGAGT
>JABMQY010000006.1 GCA_013202975.1 Candidatus Saganbacteria bacterium | reverse complement strand
CTATAGCTTCTGCTGAATCAAATGATATTAGTTTTTGTTTTAATCTCACATATTTTTATCGAACAGATATCAGAATAATTTCACCCAAAATCAAATAAATCCGGTATAATACTATTGGAGGGTATTTATGAAAAACATTATTCTTTTTGCCTTAGTAGCTATTATTGCTTTCTCTTGCGGATGCTCACAAAATACATCAACAACCGGAATTGTCCCAGCAGCAACAACTGCCAGCAGCCTTGGAACATTAGGGAAAACCAGCTTAACCGCAGATACCGCCATGCTAAGCGCTATTGGTATACAGGCGGTCGGAAAAAAGGTAAATTCACAATCAATTACCCCCACTTTGGGAGGAGACAACTGGTGGACAGCTACCCAGTCTGTCAGCGTTGGTGCTATTAGTTACGAATATACCTACAACTTCAAAGTCTGGCAAACCGGAGGGACCCTGGTTACCGACTTAACTATTCTGCAAGGCCTGTCTAGTTCCGATGTAGAACAGGTCTATATGTATTCTACCTATGATGTAACCACCAGCTCTACTAGTTATGCCCTTAAGATGGGATCAAGCAAGAGCGATCCGATGAAAGCGGAAAACAGGAATACCGCCCAAGAAACCATTGACGGCCCGATAACATATACCGGAACTTATAACAGCAAAACTTACGGAATAACGATCGATTACATTAATATTTCCATTTCAAATAATTATCCGGATGGGACTGTGACTTTTTCTACTACCTATGACGGAAACTCATCCTGTTCCGGCAGTATTGTATTTAACGGAACCAACACGGCATCATTTACATTTACATCTGGGGCTTCAGGAACCTATAGTGTTAATCTAGATACCGGGGTTGCTACGGCTGCCAGTTTATAGTTTTCTAAAAATAACCTGAAATTTCCTGGTTTTTATTAAGATAAAAACATAGGAGAAACCTATGGTTATTGTTTTTAAAAATAGATCTGCCGAGTTTCGCAGGCCCGCATCAGTAGTCCTAAGTTTTATGCTAAAAAGGCTAAGCCGGTCAAAAAGTTCGGCCTTTCAACTGACTGGCCCGGCGGCTCATTTAGCCCAATCCCTCAAAATAAACAAGAAGATTGGTTTAAACTTAACCCTGGGTGATTTACTTGAACCGATAAAAGAGCCTATCAAAAATAACAGCATCACCTTTTCACAAATTGAATCATATCTTTCCGAGATTGCCGACAGTCTTCAACTTTATCATGACTGTTCTTTTAGAGACCCCGTACCTCAACACATAAAAAGGCTTATTACATTTAATCCGGAGTCGTCCATATTTGTAAAATTCAAGTTCTCAATCGCTGCCCAAAGATTTGGCTGGCCGCTCGGAAAAATCGAGGCATTATTAACTATACTCCACAGAAGGAAGTTAATACTCAATATTGAGAGTATTCAACAATTTTACTACGTTGTAAGAGACACAGAATCATCCATGAAAACGACAAAAACATTTGAGCAACCTATTGATAAAATCTTATTGGAGTAGTTAGCCTAAAAAACAACCTTCAACAAACACAACCCATGTGAAGGGGCACAGCAGCGGCGGGATTTTTTATGAAGACCGGCTTCAACCAATGATCCAACCATTAAGCGGACCATCTTGTAGAGAAAACCATTGCCGCTGAACTTACAACTTACAACTTCCAACTTAGAACCGTCCCAGATCCTCACCAATTTCTTCTTAACAGAAACACTGTAAAGAGTGCGGACAAAATTACTATCATCACCCCCAGCTGCACAAAAAGAGGAGAAGTCGTGTTTTCCGACCAAATACTTGGCTGCTTTTTTCATAGCAGAAATATCAAGCCCTGGTTTAACCTGCCAAGCCAGGTTGAGTAAAACCGGAGGCATTACATCCCCATTATAAACCAAATATTCATAAGTCTTCTTCTTTGCAGCATAGCGGCAGTTATAATCCTCTTTAACCTTTTTTGCTTTGATAACCCTAAGATCTTTTGGAAGCAAACTATTTAAAGCTTTTGTGATTTTTAAAATCGGTATTGGACTGCTTTTTATCTTAAAATTAACAACATTCTCAAAAGCATGAACACCAGAATCTGTTCGGGAGGTGCTAATAATCTTGATTTTTTCTTTATACAGCCTAAAAAGAGCTTTCTCAATCTCCCCACGGATAGTCCTCATATCTGGCTGGAGTTCTAAGCCCGAAAAATTTGTGCCGTCGTATTGGAGGATTAGCTTAATATTAGGCATTATTTGGGAGGGATGGAACCAACGTACTTATCAGCAGTTTGATTGACATATTCAGCAACAAGAGTTATAAAAGGCAGATTATTTCCTTCATCCGCCTGCCGGATAGCATTATAATATTTTGTGCGCGGTTCTTTTTCACAATCAATAACTGCAATAGGATATCCATATTTCATGAGAATTAGATTCATAAGTAAACGAGAGGTCCTTCCGTTTCCATCTATAAAAGGATGGATTTTGACCAATTCAAAATGTGCCAGGGCAGCAAATTCTACTGGATGCAAATCCAGCCTTTCTTGTTTATCAACAATCCATCTTGAAAAATCCAGCATAAGTTCTGGAACTTTATTTGGTTGCGGCGGAGCGTGTTTTGATCCAACAATAATAACCTCCACATCCCTGTACCGCCCTGCATATTTATCATTTATATCTCTTAAAACAATGGAGTGAATATATTTGACATCCTTTTGGGTAATCGGCTCTACCTTTGTAAATATTTCATTTACATAGTCAATCGCTTTTTTATGGTTTATCGCTTCCAGGTGGTCCTTTAATGGCTTTCCACCTATTGTGATCCCATCTTTTAAAACTGCTAAAGTTTCGACACGCGAGAGTGAATTGCCTTCAATCGCATTGCTGGTATAGGTCCACTCAACAGTAAAATACTCGGACAGTTTGTCAACAATGATCTTCGGCAAAGGCCTGGCCTGATCAATTTTAGCCTTCTTTTGATCGATTTCTTTAAGTAATTGGTTTAGTTTGGTGTCGTCAGACATGCTTAGGACGAAATCTGTTCAAGAGCGGCTTTCACTCCTTTGCCAATTTCAATCTT
>JABMQY010000080.1 GCA_013202975.1 Candidatus Saganbacteria bacterium | reverse complement strand
GCAATGCACCAGCCATAGGATTTTTTCTTTTGAGTAACCAGCAAAAGACCCAAAATTACAACCACCGCTTCACAAAAAATTGATAACCATTGTAGATATTGCATATTTATCCCTCCTTTCCTCCTTTGCACTTCGTGCTCCGGAGGATTATTTTAAAATATAGAACAATAAGCGCAATAGAAACAAAAATGCATCCCAATATATAGAAAAAAGCATCAACAAAGTTAATCAAAAATACCTTTAAATAACTAGAAATAGGCCTGCTAAAAATAAAATGAAAAAGAAAACCAGACCAAAAATTAATAACCCAATCCAAAAAAAAGAAAAAGTAAGCCAGCGCAATTAATATCCCGAAGATATTCTTCTTCTCCTTCCAAATGACAATTCCCCAAACAATGATAAATAACCAAAAGAAGGGAAGAAGATAATGATAATTATTTAAAAACAAAGTACTCCAATAAACATTATTAGCTTCTAATATAGTGCTCATAAATCCTTATATAAAGAAAAAAGAAAGAATATAAATAAAAACAATGAAATAAATTCAAGAATGGCAAACAATAAAAACCTTAAACCGAAACAAAAAAGACCCAAATAACCAAACAGAAACAACAAGCAGGAAAAAACCAAAAGGAGAGCATGTTTTTTGTTTTTTTTATAATAAAGCAGTAAACCAACAACTAAGCCCAACAAAGAATAGATCGTAGTAATAACTATATTAATTGAACCAAAACTCATAATTTATAGCCACCTCTAAGAGCTTCGAAGGATTCCCTGGATTTCCTTCTTATTTATCGCTTTGAAATAGTCTCCGAAGCTTTAGCGTAGGAGACTAGCCCCACGGGTCTGCTTCGACTCTCTTCGTTCGCTCAGCATCCCTTTCCCTCAATATGTTATTAATACTGAGCGAGATTGCGCAAGCAATCGAGTCGAAGTATAGCCCCACGGGGAATCGAACCCCGATCGTCAGCTTGAAAAGCTGATGTCCTAACCGTTAGACGATGGGGCCATGTCAGCCCTGTACCATATGGTACAGGGTCAGAACAACACAACATCTATATACCAGAATATCAGAATTTTATGCTGTTTTCAATATAAAGGGTGAAATTTCTCTCCAACCCTCACGATATATATATAGGAGATATTCATGTCAGGAAGAGTATTATTAACCGGACCAGCACTAACCAGATATGTAAATAATAATCACGGATTATTAACACTTTCTAAACTATCCGGTATTAAAGCGGCCAAAGAACTACTGCAACACTTTCGCCAAAGCGAAAAAGGGTTGAGCTGCAAATATTATGAAAACATAAAGTGGATCGGTTACAAAAAGCTTAGTTTTACAGGACAAAGGGTCAGCCCGATTGTTATTGGAAGTTTGGATGACCTAAGTTTTTATACGGTAAATGCCACACCAGAGGGCGAAAAAAGAGCTTTCCCAATGCAGTATCTTAATGAATACCTGCTAATCCCCACCCGATCAGGAAAACTGGTTTTTGTAAGCGATGACCATACCCATGCAGCTTTTGCCTGGGCAATGGCAAAAGAGTCGGGAATCTTTGGGGAAAATGCCGCACTAATACATGTAGATAATCATGAGGACAACGATGCCAGCTGCATTGAATACACCAACCTTGATGGCAGCCGCCTTTCTTTAGAACAAATCGCACAGAGAACCTGGGAACATTTAGAAATATGCAATTTTATTCATTTTGGACAACAAATTGAAGCAATCGAAAGATGGGCCTTATTTTATCATATACATCCCTATTTCACCGGCAAGGGGACAGAAGAAAAGAAATATTACTCCGATTCTGAAAATGTCCACACAGCTATGAAGGTTGACTTAATCAATTTTTCTCTTGAGAGATATCAGGAGATAATTGATAAGGCCAGAGCAGAGGCAAAACCGGTTATCCTTAATTTTGATATTGATTTCTTCTGCCCGCATTATCTGCCAAACCCAAAATATAATCTAGAGGCTGACCTGCTAAAAATAATTGAAATTGCCAAACAGGCTGATTTTATTACTATTGCAACAAGTCCGAGCTATTTTCTGGTTCCAAACCAGGCACAGGAAACCAGGCATATACTCCAAAGAGTACTGGGAGCCTTATAAGCTTATTTCAAAAACTCTTTAGGAATATTTACCCTTCCAGAAGCCTTTATCGGTGCAGTGACAGTTAAACCCAAGCCCCGGCCGAAAGCGACCCCTCCACCCGATAATCAAAATACATTTTACCCGTCATTATGTTGGTGGCAATTCCCAAAATAGAATCAAATACTTTGTCATAACGCACAAAGATAGGAATACCCGCTTACATCTAATGGAATCGGGTTATTATTTAACCTTTAAATCGAGATAATTTACTTTGGGGGCTTCAAGCTGGACACAGCCGGTAACAAAAAAACAAACAAAGTAGTAACAATAATATTTTTTTCATACTATAATAATATCATGCCAATTAACAAAGCTAAAAACATCTTCCTGGGCCGCGATGGAGAAAAGCGCCAAAACTGCGCGCAATCGGTCTTATCTGCTTTTAAGCAAGAGATGAATATTGGCGAAGAGCTGATCAATCTCGCAAAAGCATATGGTGGAGGCCATGCTCCTGATGGCATATGCGGCGCTTACTGGGCTGCTAAATTAATTATTGAAAAATACTGCTGTCCTGAAAAGGCCAAAGAATTTGAGGAATTCTTCAATAATCAAGCCGATTCATTATTATGTAAAGAGATCAGAAAGAACAAAAAGCTTTCCTGCCTGGGCTGCGTTGAAAAAGCGGCAGAGTTTATTGTAAAGTCAAAAAACAAGAATTAGAGCTTTTGGCTTACTATCCCCTATCCCCTAT
>JABMQY010000079.1 GCA_013202975.1 Candidatus Saganbacteria bacterium | reverse complement strand
TCTATATTGATGAGTGAGGAAGAGATTGAGAGACAGAAGAATAAAATCGCCGAATTAAAAAGCAATATTGAGGAAGTTAATATTAAGATAGACGAGGTTAAATTAAAGATCAAAAGCAGAAAATTTGTTTTCTCGGGGGATGTTTATATTCGAAAATGATTTTGGTTGGGGCAGGTCGAGCTTGCACCTGTCCTAATTTTGTTACAAAAAATTAACACAGAATTCTTATAAACGTCATATTGATAGTGCTATAATGAAAATTGGGTTTGGTGATTAGCATGCATAATATACTTATAATAGAAGACGATAAAGATATAGCCGAGCTTATAGAATTTAATCTAAAAAAAGAAGGCTTTAAGATTAGTAAAGCTTTTGATGGTAAGGTTGGCCTCAAAAAGGCCACTGAGTCCCTGCCTGATCTGATTATTCTTGATCTTATGCTGCCAAAAGTTGATGGAATTGATGTTTGCAAAAAATTAAAACAGGATCGCAAAACTATGGATATCCCGATCATAATGCTGACTGCCAAAAGTGGAGAGGTGGATAGAATTCTAGGGATTGAAATTGGAGCTGATGATTATTTAACCAAGCCGTTTAGCGTTAGGGAGTTGATTGCCAGAATAAAAAGGATCCTCAAACGATATAGCATAAAAGAAGATAACAACGTTGGGACAATAAGATTTCCCAATCTGGAAATCGATATTACCAAGCATGAAGTAAAAACTGCTGGTAAGCTTGTTGAGCTTAGTGCAATAGAATTCTCGTTGCTTAAATATTTAGCTGAAAGTGAAGGTCGGGTATACACACGAGGGCAATTGCTTGACGCGGTTTGGGGGATAGAGGTTGCCATTGAGACCAGAACAGTAGATGCTCACATTAAAAGATTGCGAGCGAAGCTAGGTAAAAAAGCCGAGAAATACATTACTACCCTACGTGGCGTGGGATACAAGTTTTCTGCCAATGTTTAGGAGTCTCAGGACCGCTTTGTTTGCTGCTTTTATTAGTGTTATTGTAATTGGGTTCTTGGTGCTCGCTTTGCTGGCTACTCCTCTTATTAAGTCTGCTACAGTCAATCAAATTAGTGCGGAATTATTAAAGCAGGTAGCATTAGTTGGACAAGACATTACTGATCTTGTGATGCAAAAAGTTAGTGATACGAAACTCCAAAATAAGGTTTTGAAAGTGGCTCGACTTACAAACAGCCGTGTAACTATCATTTCTGCCGATGGGATTGTGCTGGCAGATTCAGGGACACCCTTTGATCAGGTCAAAAACTTAGAGAATCACGGTAATCGTCCTGAAGTTGTTGAAGCTAGGGATAAGGGGCAGGGGAGGTCATCCAGATTTAGTAATACCCTGAACAAAGAACTGATTTATGTTGCAGTTCCACTCAAAAATTCCGGTAATAACATCATTGGTTATCTGCGTTTTTCTGTCAATGAAACATATGCTGCCGGAATTGTGCTAAAGATACAAAAAGCGGCTGTTGTGGCTTTAGTGATAGCAGTCTTAGTTGCCTTAATTTTAAGCATGTTCTTTTCTCGTTCATTTTCCCTGCCAATTATTAGACTTTCTCAGGCAGCCAAGATGATTGCCCAAGGACAATTTCCCATTACTATTCTTCATCATTCGCGCTTTGAAGTTGGAATATTAGAACAATCCGTTGAAGAGATGAGCAAAAAGCTGGCTAAGAGCTTTCAGAAACTGTCAAATGAACGGACGCAAATATCTACTATTGTTTCCAGTATGGCGGAAGGTGTTTTGGCAGTTGATATAAACAACAAAATAATTTTAGCAAACCCCGTTATCGAGAAAATATTTTCTGTTGTTGTACCGGAGATCTTGACTAAAAACGTTCGCGAGGTTATCCGAAATAATGAAATTTCTGATCTATTAGTAGATGTTTTACAGGCTGGGCATTTAGTTAATCGCGAGCTGAAAATTATTTTACCGGTGGAACGGATTTTCTTGGCTCAGGCCAGTCCTATATTAACCCACGATGGTAAAATCCAGGGGGCTGTTTGTGTATTATATGATGTAACTAACTTGCGAAAATTAGAGCAATATCGGTCAGAGTTTGTGGCCAATGTGTCTCATGAGCTAAAAACCCCTCTAACTTCTATTAGTGGGTACATCGAGACCCTGCTTGATGGGGCGGTTGATGATAAGGACAATACTATTAAGTTTATAAAAAAGATTGAAAAGCATACACGGAATCTGACTACCTTAATTAATGATATTTTAGAGGTATCTCACCTTGAGTCAAAACAAGAACTCGGACCGTTTCAGGAAGTTGATATTACTGGCTTGGTCAATCGAGCGGTTGAATCGGTTGCGGGAGCAGCCAAGGCCAAGGATATCAAAATAGTAAAATGTTGCGCTTCAGAGCCATGTCTGATGATGGGTATTGAGGAGCACATATACAGAGCAGTATTAAATCTTTTGGATAACGCAGTAAACTATACCTCGGCTGGTGGCCGGGTTGAGATTTCTTGTGCCAGAAAAGATAATGGATTTGAGATTGCTGTTGCTGATAGCGGCATAGGTATTCCTCAAGAGCATCTGGATCGTATTTTCGAGCGTTTTTACCGTGTCGATACGGCGCGCTCAAAAGAGCTTGGCGGCACAGGGTTGGGTTTATCAATTGTCAAACATGTCATGAATATCCACAATGGAACTGTTATTGTCGAAAGCCATGTTGGTCAAGGGTCAAAGTTTACCCTCTTTTTTCCCGCTTAAGATAGCCCAACAAGAATTTACCTTATTGTTACTCTTCTTTCATCAAGCCGTCACTCGCTTACTAGATAATACTTGTGTAGGACAAGAGGCTTGTATGGAAGGAGGTGATATCAAGTTTCAACTCGTCCATATAAAAAAATAAAAAGGAGGAATGAAATGAAAAGAGTTTTTGGTTTATTGATATTTTTTGGTTTATTAGTTTCAATGGTTGCAAGTTCCGATGCTGTAACGGTTAAAAAGATGAAGAATTATATAAATTTGCTTGAACGTAAAATAAAAGTTGCAAAAACAAGGAATAATAGTGGTGAATTAGAAGAATTTAAAGAAGAGGTTACGGAAGCAATTTCTATCTTAAATAGTAAAATTGCTAGTGTAAAAAAGAGTTCCGATAAGGGTGCTACTGTACATGGTCGTGCATATGTTAGCTGGGTAAAAGACTTAAAAAATGGATCGACTACTCCAAACCAGTTTGACTTAAGTCGAGTGTATATCGATTTTAAGAAAAAGTTGGATCGTGATGCCGATGTTCGTTTTACTACCGATATTGCGCGTGATGCAGATAATATAAAGGTTTATCTTAAATATGCCTATTTTGGCCTGAATAATTTAAAGGGTCCTTTAGGCCTTCAGACGATTAGGGTTGGGCAATCTGCTACTCACTGGATAGATTTTATGCAGAAACATTGGAAATTCCGTTATCTTGCTAAAACCTTAACCGATAATTATAAGTTCTTCAGCTCAGCCGATATGGGTGTTGCAGCTATCGGATATTTTGATACTTCAGCTTTAAATTTGTCTTGGCTAAGAAAAATTGACTATCACGCAATTGTAATGAATGGATCTGGATACAAAGATGCGGAGACTAATACGGGGAAAGATGTCGGTTTAACTTTAAAACTGGTTCCGCTCATGTGGGGTAAAAAGGATTATGTAACTACCGCAATTGGTTATTTGGTTGAAGATGTTCCTGATGGTCTTGCTAAAAAGCTTACCGCAATGACCTCTTACCAATTTAGTAAGCCGCGAAAGGGAATTGTCTTTGTCGAATACGCAAGTCAAGCAGATAGTGCAACCGGAGGGATTGCGATTGGCGGACAGTATCAAATTATTTCTGATACCAACATTTTTGGCAGATTAGATAATTATAAAAAATCTGGCAGCGACTATGTCCAAAATATCGTTGGAGCGGAATACAGTTGGGGTGAAAATGTAAAATTAGCCCTTGCTTATACAAATGAAACTAAAGATGGCGCGGTGAATGCAAAAAAGGTTGGAGTATATAGCAGAGTTAAGTGGTAGTTCTGTAGCTGTTACATGAATGTTACAAATGTTTCACAAACATGTAACAAAGGAAGGATAAAATATAAATGTTAGGAGGAAGAAAAATGATAAAGAAATTTTTAGCTGTATTGATGGTTTCAATTTTTTTCTGTTCAACAGCTTTCGCGATTATGATTAACGGTGCCGGAGCTACTTTCCCATACCCGATTTATATGAAATGGAATAAGGTTTTTTCTCAACAGTCTGGAATCAAAGTTAATTATCAAGGAATCGGATCTGGAGGCGGACAACGCCAATTTATTGCTGGAATTACCGATTTTGGTGGATCTGATGCTCCAATGACTGATGCTCAAATTCAAAAAGCTGGCGGGGATGTGTTGCATATTCCAACTGTGATGGGGGCAGTTGCTGTTAGCTATAATTTAGCGGGAGTTTCAAATCTTAAGCTAGATGGGGATGCAGTTGTTGATATTTTTATGGGTAAAATCAAAAAATGGGATGACCCATCTATTACTGTACTAAATCCAGGAGTAAGTTTGCCAGCTAAAGATATTTTGGTTGTTCATCGAAGTGATGGTTCGGGTACAACTTCTATCTTTACAACTTATCTAGCAAAAGTTAGTTTGAAATGGGCTTCTCAAGTTGGCAAGGGAAAAGCGGTTTCATGGCCAGCCGGTATTGGTGGAAAAGGTAACTTTGGAGTTGCCGGTCAGATTAAGGCTAATTCTGGAGCAATCGGATATGTTGAATTATCTTATGCGATTAAGAATAATCTTCCGGTAGTTTCCTTAAAAAATAAATCAGGCATGTTTATAAAACCATCACTTGATTCAACCTCTGCAGCAGCATCTGGAGCAATGCAATCAAAAAAACTCATGAAGATGGTTAATGCCGGAGACTTTAGATTAAATCTAACCAATGCTCCAGGATCAGGTTCTTATCCAATTGTTGGAATGACCTGGTTGTTGGTTCATAAAAACATGAAAGGATCTTCTAAGGGGGCTGCTTTGGTTAAGTATATTAAATGGGCTTTGTCTGATGGTCAGAAGTATGCGCCGGAGTTATTATATGCTCCTTTGCCAAAATCTGTTCGCAGAAAGGTCTTAAATGTTGTTGATACGATTAAACTATAGGAGAATATGAAAAATAAAGGGGATGTTTGGTTTAAAAGAATAACCTTTCTTTTTGCATCAAGCATTCCCTTTTTACTTTTTATCCTTGTTTTTATTCTCTTGCAAAAATCCTTACCTGCTATTGTAGAATTTGGTCCAGGGTTTGTTTTTGGAACTGTTTGGGATCCTCTAGCGGATAAGTTTAGTGCTCTCCCCTTTATTTACGGAACTATGATTTCCTCTCTTATTGCGTTGGCTATAGCTGTTCCGTTGGGAATGGGATGCGCAATCTATTTATCGGAAGTTTCTCAGTCAAAATTTAAAGAATATATTGCAGTTATGGTCGAGCTTTTAGCCGCAATTCCATCTGTTGTTTATGGTTTGTGGGGTATTTTTGTTTTAGGTCCTTGGTTGGTAAAGATTATTCCCGGGATGACCTATGGGACCTGTATGTTGACCGGAGGAGTAATTTTGGCAATTATGATCCTTCCGACAATAACAGCAATATCAAGGGAGGTTTTTCAGGCTGTTCCTTACAATTTACGTGAATCTGCTATGGCACTTGGAGCGACAAAATGGGAGTGTTTCAAACTGGCGATTTTTGGTCCGGCAACTTCGGGTATTATTGGTGCGATTATTTTAGGTTTAGGGCGCGCGCTGGGGGAAACCATGGCGGTTACTATGGTTATTGGTAACCGTCCCAAGATTTCAGCCTCTTTATTCGCGCCAGCCTACACTTTGGCTTCAGTCATTGCTAACGAATTTGCGGAAGCGACCTCGGATTTAAATTTATCGGCATTAATTGAGCTGGCCCTTATTCTTTTGGTTATTACAATTTTAATAAATGGAGTTGCGAGGTTATTAGTATGGAAAACAACACTCAAATACAATCCAAGGTAAGAAGGATAAAAGAACAGATATTTCTGATCGCGGTCTTTCTTTGTGCTGTAATCGCGGTGATCCCTCTTTTTTCTGTAATAGGTTATGTTTTTGTTAAGGGAATAGGGGCAATTGATTTTAATTTTTTTACTCAGCTTCCTGCTCCGGTTGGTGAGACTGGTGGAGGGATGGGGAACGCGGTTGTTGGAACTTTTATTTTGGTAGTATTATCTTGCTTGCTTGGTTTACCGATCGGGATTTTTGGTGGTATTTGGTTGGCTCAGTTTGGGGGAGGTAAGCGGGGATTTATGATTCGCTATGCGGCTGATGTTTTGTCTTCTATTCCATCAATTGTAATTGGGATCTTTGCATATGTTTTGATAGTGACGACAATGAAAAGATTTTCTGCTATTGCTGGCGGATTTGCACTTGGGATAATTATGATACCGACTGTAACCCGGACGACTGAGGAGATGATCAAGATGATTCCACGCAGTTTATATGAAGCCGGATTAGCACTTGGTATTCCAGAGTGGAGAGTTACCTTGAGTATTGTTTTTAGAACAGCTTGGAATGGTGTTTTTACAGGGATAATGCTGTCAGTTTCCAGGATCATGGGAGAGACTGCTCCTTTGCTCTTTACTGCTTTTAATTCAATGTACTGGAATTTTTCGATTGACCAGCCGATGTCTTCTATGACTGTTCAGATCTATAATTATGCTATTTCCCCTTTTGCTGAGTGGCATGCTAAGGCCTGGGCCGGTTCCCTTACTTTGGTTGCGCTGGTGTTAGGGATAACACTATTGGTTCGAAAATTTTCAAAGAGGGTGAGGTATGGATAAATTAAAAATAAAAACTGAAAAATTAAATGCTTGGTTTTATGATAAACAGGTTTTGTTTGATATAGATATGAATGTTTATGAAAATAAAGTTACGGCAATCATTGGACCGTCCGGTTGCGGTAAGTCGACCTTTATTAGAAACTTTAATCGAATGCATGAGACGGTTCCTGGAGCAAAGGCTGATGGGAAAATTATTTTGGATGGTAAAGATATTTTTAATAAGAAGTACGATGCAGTAGATTTAAGGCGTGATGTTGGGATGGTTTTTCAAAAACCGACCCCTTTCCCAACCATGACTGTATACGATAATGTTGCTGCCGGGATAAAACTCTACAGTAGAAATTCTCATTCAAAACTGGATGAAATTGTTGAACGCAGTTTAAGACAGGCGGCTCTGTGGGATGAAGTTCGAGATGTTCTGAATCAGCCCGGCATGAGCTTGTCCGGAGGGCAGCAGCAGAGATTGTGTATTGCGCGTGCTTTGGCAATTCAACCAAAAGTTATTCTTCTTGATGAACCTTGTTCCGCTCTTGATCCGATTTCTACCGCCAAGATTGAAGAGTTAATTCATGAGTTAAAAAAGGATTATACAATTGTAATGGTTACTCATAATATGCAGCAGGCTGCTCGTGTCGCGGATTATACTGCTTTCTTTTTGCTCGGAGAAATGGTTGAGTTTGATATTACAACTAAAATATTTACCAATCCGTCTGACAAGAGGACGGAAGATTATATTACAGGGAGGTTTGGTTAAAATGGATCATACTACTACCGCGTTTAATCAGGAATTGGGTGACTTGAAAGACAGTATTTTAAAAATGGGGGTTATGGTACAAGAGTTGATTTTTAAGTCTGTAGAATCATTAAAAGCCCGCAACCGGAATTTGGCGAGAAATATTATTAAACAGGACGTGGAAGTAGATAAGTTAGAGCTGGAAATAGATGAAAAATGTATTAATCTGATTGCAATACGTCAACCCAAAGCTGGAGATTTAAGATTCATTACTACAGCCATGCGTATTGCTACTGATTTGGAAAGGATTGGAGATTTAGCCGAAGACATAGCAGAAAGAACTATTGAGTTAGCAGATTACCCGTTACTAAAGCCACTAATTGATATTCCTAAAATGGCTAAATTGGTACAAGATTCTGTTTCATTAGTCTTGGATGCTTTTGTAAATCGTGATCCAGAGAAAGCTAAAGCTATTTGGGGGAAAGAAGAAGAAGTTGATAAGCTGCGCGATTTGGTTCATGATGAATTGATTGAAATAATGAGTAAAGATGCAAAAACTGTTTCTCGCGCTATTCCATTACTTTTGGTTTCAAGGCACCTGGAGCGCATTTGTGATCATGCGACTAATATTGCTGAGGACGTGGTTTACATGGTTGAAGCCAAAGTAGTAAAACATGGTGGCGAAGGCGTTAAAGATATTTGACCTTTGCTGTATGTGTTTTATCAATGTCAACATATATTGACATAGTATTGGCCTCATGATATTGTTGCCATATGGTTAATAAGAATAGGTGTTGCAAGATTGATCTTGACCCGATCGCAAAAGTCTTAAGGATTATTTCAGAGCCATCCCGCCTAAAAATCCTCTGTTTATTAAAAAAGAAGGAGCTGTGTGTCTGCGAAATACAGGAAGAGCTTAAGCAAAAACACAATCTCGTCTGTCACCATTTAAAAAGCCTGGTAAAGGTCAAGTTGCTGGACTCAAGGAAGGAAAATGGTTTTACTTATTATAAATTGAATCGTTTAAATTATAATAGAACAATCAAAGATATATATAAGTTACTGGGAGGGGGGGGTAGTGTTTAACTGGATTGCCAATTTAATTGTCTATAACTTGTTCAAGTTGGATCCGACCGCAAAATTATCCCAGAGCCTGCATTTTTTTGTTTACGATGTTTTGAAGATCGCTTTTTCTATTTTAGTTATAATTACTTTAATCAGTTTTCTGCGCACCTACGTTTCTGCTCAAAAAATAAAAGAGCTGCTTTCGAAGCAGCGTTTTGGTGCAGGTTATTTTATTGCCTCTTTTTTTGGGGCTATTTCTCCGTTTTGTTCCTGCTCATCAATACCATTATTTATCGGTTTTATCAGAGCCGGGATACCGATAGGGGTAGCCTTTGCTTTTTTAATTACATCTCCCTTAGTTAATGAAATCCTTTTTGTTCTAATGATCGGAACTTTTGGTCTAAAGATTGCCCTTTTGTATGCTGCTTTTGGTATCTTGCTTGGTGTTTTTGGCGGGATGCTTTTGCAGAGATTTAATCTGGAGTCGGATATTATAAGAATTGAAGAAGAAGCCTCTGTTGTTGAGATGCCAAAAGATTTGAAGGGAAAATTTCAATATACTTATGGAGAGACTGCCTGGATATTTAAGAAAGTTTTTCCTTTTATTGTGATTGGTGTTGCGATAGGGGCCTATATTCACGGCTATGTTCCGACAGAATGGATTAGGGGTTATATTAATTCGGATTCAATCTTTTCTGTGCCGATTGCGGTTATGATCGGAGTTCCGCTTTATGCCGGATGTTCCACTTTAGTTCCTGTAATCTTTGCTTTTACCCAGAAGGGGATTGCGATTGGAACGGCGATGGCTTTTATGATGGCGGTAGCGGGACTCTCTTTTCCCGAAGCGGTTATTTTAAAGAGTGTTATGAAAACGAGGCTGCTTGTTATTTTTTTCACAATCGTTGCGATTGGAATAATTTTGGTCGGATATATTTTTAATTTAATTCTTTCGATATAAATTATTTAGGGAAAGGAGAGGTTGCGTAATGACAATATTTGAGAGATATCTAACCCTTTGGGTGCTTGGTTGTATAGCGATTGGAATACTGCTCGGAAAAATATTCCCTCAAGTTGCGACAACATTGGATAGCATCTCGATTTATCAGGTTTCAATTCCAATTGCAATCTGCCTTTTCTTTATGATGTATCCGATAATGGTAAAAATAGATTTTGCCGAAGTTATAAAAGCAGGCAAAACCCCTAAGCCGGTTCTCCTTACACTTTTTATTAACTGGGGAGTTAAGCCTTTTACTATGCTTGCGATTGCAACCTTATTCTTAGGGATTTTGTTTAAAGGATGGCTGCCGGGGATGGAAATAATTAAAGGAGGAGCGCAGGTTGAGTTGTATCGTTCCTACATTGCTGGTTGTATTCTTTTGGGAATTGCTCCCTGCACCGCAATGGTTTTAATCTGGGGTCATCTGGCAAAAGGCAACGATGGTCTTACCTTGGTCATGGTTGCAATTAATTCGATAACAATGCTATTTCTTTATGCTCCTTTGGGTGGATGGCTTTTGAGTATTAATCAAATGCCGATCCCTTGGCAGACGATTGTTTTGTCCGTTCTGGTTTATATTGGCTTGCCCTTATTGTTGGGTTATTTTTCACGCAAATGGATTATTGCTAAAAAAGGGATTGAGTGGTTTGAAGAAAAGTTTGTTCATTATCTTACTCCGGTTTCTATTTCTGCCCTGCTCGTTACACTGGTTTTGCTCTTTTCGTTTAAAGGAGAATTGATTATTAATCAGCCCCAGATAATATTTTTAATAGCAATTCCATTATTTATTCAAACCTGTTTTATCTTTGGATTAACCTATTGTTTGGCGAGATGGTTAAAACTATCATATCGCGATGCTGCGCCATCGGCTTTAATTGGAGCCAGTAATCATTTTGAGGTTGCCATTGCCACATCGGCAATTTTATTTGGTCTTTCATCGGGAGCTTCTCTGGCAACAGTGGTTGGGGTGTTGATTGAGGTTCCAGTTATGTTAATGCTGGTTAAGTTTAGTCTTAGGACAAAACATCTATTTGAGAGGAGTAGTTAAAATGAAGAAAAAAGTATTATTTGTTTGTATTCATAATTCCGCTCGCAGTCAAATGGCTGAGGCATTCTTAAAACAGCTTGGCGGAGAGAAATATGAGGTAGAGAGCGCAGGGCTTGAGCCGGGGGAGCTTAGTCAGTTGGTTGTTGAGTCTATGAAAGAGATTGGCATTGATATATCTCAGAACAAGACCAAGAGTGTTTTTGATTTTTACAAACAAGACAAGAAATACGATTATGTGATTACAGTTTGTGATGCGGCTAGTGGAGAAAGGTGTCCTATTTTTCCTGGAGCAACACAGCGTATCCATTGGTCGTTTGATGATCCAGGGGCATTAATCGGTAGTCATGAAGAAAAGCTTTCGAAGGTTCGAATTATCAGAGAAGAGGTTTTAAGAAAAGTAGAAGATTTTATCAAGGAAAACGATTAAGTTGACAAAGTCTGTTGTATGTCTTAATAAGTTGATATAATTGTCTCTAAGGGGAGGTATATCAATGAAAAAATCCATCTGTATCTTTTTAATAATCATCCTTAATTTGACATTTGTCATTTGTAATTTG
>JABMQY010000078.1 GCA_013202975.1 Candidatus Saganbacteria bacterium | reverse complement strand
TCCCAACGCAGTCTTGCTATTGTTTCGGTTACTGCCGCTTTTGGCAGACCGGCTTTTTCAAGAATTCCCCTTACCCAATTTTCTGTCTGCGAATTAAACCTTATTCTGTGCCTTCTACTCTCTAACATGGAGGCCAGGGTCAATATTTCGGAAGGATCAAGTTTTGAAAGTTCGGGAAGGGATAATCCCTTTATTGCAGTCTTAAATGCTTCCCCTAGTTTTTTATTAACCTTCCCGATCTCACTGGCGGCTTCAAGCAGAATCATTCTGGCAAGCTCCTGGGCAGATTTTACATCAGAAACCCCTTCTAAGCGTATTAAAGAGACCCTTACTTTATTTGAATATCTTTGAGAATCTGCAAGATTGCCATTCTCCGTCAGCGCAATGTATACTCCCTCGGTAACATCAGACGGGCTGTATTTTTTATTCATCCGGCTGGTTCTTCTGAGCAGATTTTTCCAGACCCGCTCTCCCTTCGCAAGTATTGTTAATTCCCGGCGGGATACTTTTACCTCCTGTCCATCCTCATGAAAACGGATTGTGACAGTATTTTTTGCAGAGACAGTTATGGTTGCTTTTTGGCCGGTAGAAAAGGTAATTACCTCCGAAGCCCCTGCCCCTCCTCTATGAAAGATGCTCCTGCGGGATAGACGTTTTAATGTCTTAGAAGAGAGCGCTTCATCAACCTCGGTCTTTCTCTCTTGTTTTATTCCCTTCCCTTCTATATCTGCTGCACCGGACCAGGAGTAGATGCTTTCCAAAAGAGCCCTTGCCTCAGTAAAAGTTTTGATCTCACCACGGTAGAATCTAACCTTGATCTTCTCTGCCCCTTCATAAACTACATGAATGGCATCGTTAGCAAGCTTTAATGCCTGATGGAAATCCTTTACTTTTGCTCCATCTATTTTTATGGTTCCGTCAGATGTTCGCTTGACTCCAGGTGCAAGGGTCTCAGGAATAAACAGGACATCTTCTAAAGGAACCACCTTTTTTATCATTTCAAACGGTATCATCATACCATCAAAAGCATTTAATCCATGCTTTTTTAAAACCGCTGTTGGACGACTAATATCCACACTGCTAATCTGTGCACCCAATCCTCTACCACTATTAATTGCAGAAATCAGTTCTGAAACACCATTAAATCCAGTTTGTCCGCCCCCTCTGCTGATATAAAATTTCCCATCCAACCCCTTGCTATATCGCACTCCCTTGCCCAGGGTAACCTCGTAATATTTACCTTCCTCCCCCCTCACTATCAGCTGACGATCATTCTGTGTAATGCCATCTTTGGCTAATTCCTTATATTGACTTTCATTTAACTGGAGTGCGGGATTAGAAGTTGGACCGCTTGGAGCTCTCAATGGCCTCGGTCGTGGCCCTTCTGAACGGGGTGCTTCTGGCGCACCAGAAGGAGCACTTACTGTTGCCAGAATTCTAATGCGTAATTTTCCGTCCGGCCGGTTATACCCTCGGCCTTTGGTTGCCCATTTAACCAGCCAGTTGCTGCGGGTTCGCTTTACAACTTCTGAAATGGCCTTTCTCTCTGAAAGCATAAGAATGTCTTTTACCGCATCGTTATATTCTTTTTGAAGTAATTCAAAAGCCGTTTTCTGCTCTCCTGTCATTTTTAAAACAACCTCACCATCTACTACCTTTGCCATTGCGCCCTCAAGAACAGTATCAAGCTTTCTGGTCAGGCGCTCCCAGGCCCGGCGCAACCCCATCTCTGCATCTTTAAAATTCTGAAACAAGAAATATTTCATCATCTTTTCCTGATGTGAATCTATCCCCATTCTTCCCTGACTCTTTTCTGATAAATAACGCTTAACCAACTTCGCTCTTACGGCATCAATAAATCCTTTTGCATTTACTCTGGCTCTCTCTCCCGGACGGGCTTCTATTGTAATATCAACCTCTTTTAAACCAAAAAGCTCTTTTATCGATTCATTGAACCCTTTGATATCCCATTTGCCGCCATCTTTAATTCCATGTTTCTCTGCCAGTGCCTCAACCTGCCTCCTGATCACATCTTCGATTATGCCTCTTGAGCCTGCTACCTGGTAACGGTCTCTTAGTTTATCTAAAAGCGCATCTGCGTTTTCTTTTATTGTAGATAATTTCCGCATTTTAAATTCGCGGTCAAAAGTTTTCTCATCTGAATCACCTTGGGCTGCGTTGATGATATTTTCTATGTCGGTAGCATGATTATTATTCTTTTGCATCACAATTTGAATAAGGTCGCTATAACTCATGTTCCCCATCTTTATAGCCAGTAACTTCTTAATAAGTCCCATTTGGAGAGCTGGATCTAAACTCTTTGCCTCTCCAAGCAGCTTTACAGCATCTTCAAAAGTAATCTCACCTTCGAAAGCCGCCAGTTTGAATGCATCTCCCTGTCCGGATAAAGCAAGCAGATCGGCATAACTGACATTTCCTGCTTTAAGATTTACCAATCTTGCCTTAAGAGAGTTCCTCAATATTTCTGATAATCCAGTTTTATCAATAAGCTCAACTGCCTTATCAATCCCTACTTCAGAATGATAAACCCCTTCATCCAGAGAGGAGAACAATCTCAATTCACCATTTTTACCAACTCTTGGCCAACGCCCCTCCTTTTGAAGCTGTCCCCAGGAATTCTCTGCCCGGTCGCCAATATAAAGGATCAGTCCCTCTTTATCAGCCGGCTGAGGATCGGTTCCTCGTCTGGCCAGTGTTGTTACAATAACCTCACCGCGCTGAAGTTCCCGTCCAAAAACCTGCTGATATCTTACTTCATCACTGTGGTCTAAAAAGGTCAGCTTTGATCCTTTTAGTTTTGAACTTAATTGCTCAAAAAGGTTTTTTGCCTTTAGCGGATCCTCTATTACAATAACTATGGCCCTGGCCTTTTTACTGGTGTGTGTTGTTTTGGCATTTTCTGTCTCGGTTTCAATATCCGCAACCATCGCATCCCTTTGTGTAACCCAATTTCGATAAACCCTTTCATTATGCCTATTCTTCCAGCTTGGGCTTATTGCATCTCCTTTAGAATTATTCTTCAGTCTTAAGGCATCCATTACTGCTTCTGCAACAGCCCTGTTTTTAGGGGAAAACTCAAGCTGAATATCGTAGCTGAATGTTACCTCCAGACTAGTTCTTGCAACAATATCTAATGCTGTTTTAGTAATTTGTTCAACAGTTCTTCTCTTTGCCACTTCTGCATCAATATCAAGAGGAGGAACAACACTTGGAATATCTACAATACCTATACCCTCTCGGCCTAAAAGCTCAGCTATCTGAATAAGAGTTCCGGAACAACCCACCTTCCATCTCATCAATTTTCCAAACTCAGAGGCGGTAATACTTTCTAATGTCTGCATAGGAGAGGTGATCTTTCCATATTGAGTACTCAAATGCTTGGCCTGCACTGCCTGGTGCAGTCCGTCAGACCATTCAGTACCGCGGCTTAACTGTCCGGTATTCTTATCAATAATTACAATCATTCCACGGACATGAGAAATCACATAATCCTTGCCCGGGACAAGGTATCTTGCCTCGAGACATTTTGTTATGCGATGTCTCTGTTTTTCCGATAAATCATCCCACTTTCTGGCAAAGCCCCTCTCACTTCTAAAAACTCTCTTATCCTTTTCTAAAATCTCAAATTCACCTTTTGCGCTGCGTTGATAGTGTACCCCTTCTTTAAGACTGCCAACAGCCTTTGAGGCATTTCTCCATGCCCTTGAATCTTCAACCTCAGCTGAATTCATATCAGAAATTATGTGCGGGGTCTGCCCCTGGTCAACCAAAATAAAATCGTATTCATCTACTGCAAAAATTCCTTTCTTAAAGTCAATCGGAACCCTCTGCCATCCCTCCGGAATAGTACGGTTAATCAGATGGATAAAGGTTAAATCGCTCTGAGAAAGATAAACCAGCTCATTTTTTTGAAAGGTCTGTCTTACTGCATCAAAGTTCGAATTATGATAATCAACAAAACCGGTCTTTATCCCCGCTGCTTTAAGAAAGAGCCTCTGTTCATAATAACTGGCCTTAGAATCCAGGTTGCTGTGTGAAGTAGAATACATCTGCCGGCCCAGAACTGAATTTACAATCTGCAGGGCGCCAATGACATTTGTTTTACCCTGCCCCATTAAGAACTGGGCTCCTAATCCTTTATGCATAGATAAAATGGCCTGAATCTGTACTGTGGTCAATATTTTTCCTTCTGCCATTGTAAACTTTTTCCAGGATCCGCTTTTTCGCACCGATTTTCTGGCCGCATCAAAGACCTTCCTTGGCAAATAACTCTCGTTTTTGAATTCGCGGGTTGTATATCTTTTTACAATCTCTCTGGCCTGTGCCAGTCTCAGTTCAAGCAAGGTATATTTTTTTCCATTAAACTCAATTTTTGTCGTGTCCATCAGCTCTACTAATTCTTCGTTTGACAAATCGGTAATTTTTCTTCCTGCCAAAGCCCGACTAAATTCTGCTTTAACCTTTTTAGTCAGTCCGGTTAATTCTTCGTAGGTTAATTTCCCCATCTCTGGAATTAAACCATCTATAATCTTTGCAGTACTTGCAACCGACTCCCCCGGGCGTACCTCAACCTCACTCGGTTTTTTAACATCACCCTTCTTTCCCTTTGTTCTTTCTGCTTCAACTACCCTGGATCTCCCAACATTTTTATCCAACTTTGAAAGTCCCTCTATATATTTTGCGATGGTTTCGGGGCTTTCGGTTAACAATTCCTGCCCTATACGAAGCTCAATCCCTTTGTTACCTTCAAAATTTAGGGTTAAATATCCGATTTGTTTGCCTTTAACAATCTGAATCCGCTCGATCGGGATCCCATTAATTTTTGGCCTTCCTTTCCCAAGCGATTCAAGTGCCTTGGCCAGTTTGCTCTTAAAAATCGCGTTACGGGGGTCACCCTCAAACGAGGATAATTTTACCCCGTAAAGAGCCCCTGATTCGACCAACATCTCGGCCTGTGGTCCGCTTCTTCTATATGCTTTGGTCCTGTCTCCGCCTGCCCTATTTGTGCGATAAATATCCACCACTCCAACTTTTCGTGATGCATCGTCAACTTTTTTATTTAAGTCGGCCATCCTGCTCTCCCAGTCGGCATGCCGGCCAGGTGCAAAAATCGCCCAATCCGAGAATCCTCTACTTACATAACTCAATCCGCCCCAAACCTTGTTAGACCAGCGGTGAGCCAAAATACCGTTCCAGTATGCATCCCCCAGGGTTTCCAGTCCCCGCACTGAAATACCCAGCATGGGCGCTGCGACTCTTCCAAGTAAAAACTTAGCAACAGGACCGCTATTTGAATAGCTTTCGCTAAAAAAAGCGCCGATCCCTTTAAAAACAGAATTCTCTTTAAAGAGCCATTTCAAAGCCCCCATTGTATTGTTTTTTGCCCATTGCTTTTTCCCTGTTAACCATGGAGAAATAGTTCTATCCCATGGCCTTCCAATTGCTTCATACCTGGATTCATGGCCCCAAAGCCTTCCAAGAGTCTGCTCAGCCCCCTGCTTAACTCCCCAAACCAATCCCCTCACATGTATATTAAGCAGACTCCAGCCCATTGGAATGGTCGGTTTTCCGGCAACCCACCTTAGACCATTTGTTACCAGGTAATAATCTCTTTTAGCTACATATATGGCAAAACGGGCAACTGCCACTGCAATTCCCATCGCCCTGCCGTATTGCTTTGCATCAATCGCCTCTTTAACCATGTACCAGAAAGCTAAAGGGTTAAAACTAAATCCGGTAACAGCACCGGCCAATTTCTGAATCTCTGTCAAGAGTTCGTCAAATTTCTTTCTTGCCAATGCAGGATTGCTGCTTAATAAGGAGACAGCATCAATCAACCGCCCGGCCCATTGGCTGAATTGATAACTAAAGACTGCCGGCATTAATGCAAAAAATACTCCGGTCTCAAGAGATGCCCGGAAAGCCTCTTTTGTACTGCTTACCGGATTAGTCAGGATGTGTGCTCCGGTATCCCAAAGCTTAACCGAAAGCCCCTCTTCCTGACCAACAGACCGAAGGATCTTTCCCTTTTGCTCTGCCGGCACATCCTTCTGTGCCCTTTTCCAGCCTTCGGTAACATCCTGGGAGCTGACCAGTCCTTCGGCCGGCCTTGAAAAGATTTTGCTCTTTTCGCCGCAACAGCCCATTGTTTTAAAGGCAATGTTTATTAAAGAATTTAAAACCGCCGCTCCATCCCTTAAGCCCTGTTCCATTTGCTGGGAATTGTGGTACAAGACCACCCTTTTATCTTTAATTAACTTTGCAAAGGCTTCCAGTTTATCTAAAGCCTCTGTTTTCTTAAATTTGAAAGAATTGTTCTTATCATCAAACTCAACCAAAGCCTTCATCATCGGATCTTTTGAGATATCGTCTTTTAACTTTTTATAAAGCTTGGGAGATCCTTTAAGTAGTTCATTGGTCCGCCTTTCAAGTTTTTCAAAATAGGTCCTGGCCAGTCTTACCGATTTGGCGTCAATGGTTCCGATATTATTAATAACATCAAGCTTTTTCCCGCCGGCAAAGACGTTCATCAGCATCTCAATTCTGTCTTCTGCGTCTGATGATAAGAGCAGATATAGATAAGGAGACATGTTGGCCTTTTGATTAGTCGGAATTTCGATAAAGTTAGAAGCAAACATTCTAGCCTTAAACAGGAAACGCCCTTTGCTGTCATGAGGAAGGTAGCTCAATAACTGGTCGTCGCTTTGGACACCAAATTCATAAGATGCTTCAGTATTCAATAAGACTCCGCTGGTACCTTTTAAAGCCAAATTGGGAATCATCCCGGCTACCGGAAGACCACCCAGTAGTGCTGCCCCTTTATGGATTACGCATTTTTGAAAGAGAGATGTATTGTAAACAGCCAGGGCCAGCAATTTTTTGGCCATGGTCGTATTTCTTGGCTCACCCGGAATAATAGTCGAGGTCTCCCACCTTCCGCCGTCGGCCTTTAGGGTATCATAAATGAATTTATAAACATCCGGAATCTTGATAGCCTTTCCGGTCTGATCGGTTAATAAATACCCTTCCAGTATCGGGTTATCAAGATTAATCAGCTTACAGGCTCGCTTTAACACACTCTCCTGTCCGCGAAGAAATGGCAAATCTACCCTGCTGCTAAAGACCTTTCGTGCCAGCTTGTTCATTTGAAGAGCTATGCTTCGTGCTTCAAGAAGCAGTGCTTTATATTTGTCATAATCGACCGGATTTTTCTTTAATAATTCGCCGTCTCCCTTTAATTTTCCATGCTTCTTCTTTAATTCCTTCAACTCTTTTTTGTTGGCTTTTAATTTACTATATAGGGCTTTTAGCTGCTTAAAAATAGCCTGATTCTTCCCGTAGGTCAGGGCGCGGAAGGTCATAATAACGTGGTCTTCTACGCCGGAAACCTTTACCATCTGTTTGGCAGATACCTGTCCTAACCCTTCCTTAAAATCTTCAACTGATCCATGAATAAAGGCCAGAAATCCACCACTTTGTTTATCGCCATTCTTCTCTTCCATCTGGGGCATTATTTCAGAGAGCTGCCATCCCAGCTTGTTTAAGACCTCTAAGCCCTCTTTAAAGAGTATATTGGTATTGCCCTTTGCAGGATCAACCAGACTTACCAGCTTTCCAGCTTTTACCGCCAGGTCGCCGTTCCTATTCTCGACTTTTATAAATTTACCCGACTTTAGCGCATCTGCAAAAGCATGAAGGATTCTAACCTCTTTATGACTTAGGCCAACTTTTAGTCTTAATAAATTTCCGGGCTTTTCTAATTCTTTTAAGGCTTCCATGATCACGGTCGCCTCAAACATATTGGCGCCGCCAGCCTTTTCGATGCCTTTTAACTTTTGGATTAACTTCTTTATCTTCCTTAGATCTTTTGCGCTTATATAAAGAGAAGAAACACCATATTGCATCTTGACAATCTTTTTTAAAAGCGTTTTTGAATCGTCATCCAACTCTTTCCACTTTTCTGCAGCCTCCATCGCCTTTAACTGCTCGCCTCTGAATATTGTATTTATCATCCATCCGCCGGATGAAAAAACATCAACAATTGCTCGGATATTGTGTGAATCAAGTGTTTCTATGTTCGGACTTGCCTTGTACCCGCGGTTATATATAACTGATTTTAATGCGCAGATTCTGGAGAGATCCGGAATCTTGATATATTTATCTATCTCTACCTCTTCGGCAGCCTCAAACACAGCTTGAGTCTCGAGCTTTGGCTTCCAGGCAATTTTGCGGCCGGAATAGTCCTGGACCATCTCTTTTACAGTTTCTGCTGTCAGTATAAGCGGGGTACCGTTTAAGTCTCCCAGGCTGGAATAGACCTTATCTAACAGAATTAGCTCGGAATAGGTTAGTTTGAATTTTATCAGCGTATAGGCTACCCCGATTGCCTTGATCACCATACGCCGGTTCATTCCCTTTATATTTTTTTGTATCATGCGGACAAGCTCACCGTAGATCATTTGCCTGCCCAAAGGTATCTCACCCGGAGCTAACTGTTGCTTTTTTGAAAGGCCCAATATTACGCTTGTATAACCCTTCGCTCTGGCGTTATTGACTATTCTGCGGCCGGCAGATAAAAGGTATGGAGGCACAGGTTTTTGTTTTCGGCCTCGTCTTTTCCCCATCTCACCCCTTAGATATTTACCAACCTGGTATATTTTTTCTCGTTGTTTGGCCTCTTCCCCTTTCACTATTCCCTTTTCCTTCTGAAAGAGAGAAAACTTGTTCAATATTTCCATCGCGTTTTCTCTCTTCTTTTGGTCCAGGCGGTACTTTCTGGCTAAATAGAATTTTATTAAATCATAAAGCGGAGAGCTCTTTTTTTCGGATTTTTTCACCTTTCCGTCTGTGGTTGTTGCAATTGTGATTTTTCGAATCTTGGTGCCGATTTCCCCAAGATCAAACAAAAACATTTTACCCTTTTTGCCGCTTAATAGTTCAAGAACAGTTTTAACAAGCTCTGCACGATCTTTTTGCGGTGCAAATTCTCCAACCCATTTTTTAACAGAACCGACCAGGTTGGCATATTCTGCTATTAAAAGCTTCTGGATTGCCGGTGAAAAATTCCCGTTATCAATTGACTCGTTCTCCGGCAGATTTTTTCCCTGCGCAAGCAACAGAATCTTGAAATCCTGGATCCCCTTGCTCATCCCCTTGCCAATCAACCCTTTCTTTCCTGCTTCAACCTTTATACCCAGGGTTTCCAGCATGTGTTGATAAACATTTACTAACTGGTGCTTCTCAAACATTTTTTCGCCGTTTATGTATTGGTCAGTTATTATAAACCCCGGATTGTTCAGGTTTTGCTCAAGAAGGGTAAATACAGTCTGTTGGTATTCGCGGTCTACACCGGCGTACGGAAAAGCAACCGAAAAAAGAATACCTTTATATTTTGAAAATGGCGAAGACAGGATCTGATTCTGGCGGCTGGCATTAGCTTTTTGGCCGGGGGCTGGTTTGTTGGCTTTAGGGGGAGCTTGAACTCCTGTTCCCTTTGTCTTAACCGGAGGCTTAGCTAGACCTTTTCCTGCCGGTCTGGCAGCGCCGCTATCAGCTTTTTTTAGTGGATCTAATGGGCCCATCTTTTAAGCCTCCCTTTTAACAAAAATACTTCGACTGGCTCAGCATTATAAAACAAAAAACACACCCGTTACAAAGTGTGCTTATTATAAGTCTCTTAATCTAACAGGCAAAATTAAGAAACCCTTATACTATATATATCGTATTAAATGGCAAAAAACTTGCGTGGTTTTCGCAGTTTTTGGCTAATTATAATTTCAAAGCAGATTTAACAAATTTTTTCGCATTCTCAGTATGTTTGCTATCAGAAGTTGATATTTTTAAATATTTCTCAATTTTCGCTCGTTCTCCCGGTTTCACGCTCAATTTCTTTTTCATTAATGCTTTATATCTTAAAATAGCAGCCCCCCCATTACTTGTTTCCAAAAGATTCTTAAGGGCACCAACCTCCGCTTTTACCTGCTTAAGACCCCAGACCTTTTTATTTACAGGTTTTGAAGGAGGTATTTTCTTTATTTTTCCTTTTCCTTTTCCCTTCCCGCCTCCCTTTTGTACTTTACCCTTCCCGCCCCCCTTTCTCTTTCCCGTCCTAGTTAGTTCTCCACTAGCCCTTAATAATATTTTCAATGATTCTATTTCACCTTTTATTCTTTTTTCAGTAAACTGTATAGTTTGTTCTTTTTTATCTCCCTTAGCCGGAACCTTTACTGCTATAGGTTCATCACCGCCCATTCCCTTATATTTTCTAATCATAAACAGGGTTTTCTTGTAACTTTCGAATGCCTCTCTTCTATTCCCTTCTTTATCCCTCAATATGTTGTAAGCATTAAAAAATGACTGCTTAAGCTGTTTCTTGAGGAAGGTCCTTATCTTCTTCTTCTTATCATCGGTTATGGTTGTATCAGATCCCCTTACTTTATCAATCCAGGCCTGATAAGCCTTTTCAAATCCAGCCGCATCAAGTCCTTTTTCGGATAGCTTGGCCATAAATCCGAGCTGGCCCGGAAGGAAGTCTTTTCCGATTTTTTCAAGTATCTTCTTGGCCTTTTCATTGCCAAGAGCTACTGCCTGCTTCAAATATTTATAAAAATTACCCTGCTCCTTTCGATCAGATGCAGCTACCCTTGCAGAAAGGTAATACAATCTCCCCCTTTCCTCATCATTGAGAGCCGTTGGAGCTTTTCTTAATTTTGCTAATATCCCTTTTGCTTTTTCTAAGCTTTCCTTATTGTCCCCACCCAATTTCTCAGAAAATTTCTTCATTAGCTCAGCTTTTTCCTGTGGAGATTTATCCATTCTTTGAATATATTTTGCAATCGCAACTGCTTGTTCAACCTTACCAAAATAGGCCTCTGCTTTGGCAAGCTCTGGAGCTTTATCATCCTTTATTACCTCATCAAACTTCTGCAGTTTGATTCGGGCCTGACTTCTTATTTTTGGTTTGTCGCTTTTAGCCAGTTTTAGAAATATTGCCTGCACATCGGTCGGCTTAGACTTATTATTCTTTATCAAGGCTGTATATTCATCGACTTTACGGTTGATTTCTACATCATCCTTATGTCTTGGTTTTATTTTAGGCCGCCCGCTGCTATCTCCTTTTATCGATTTCCCATCCGCTGTCATTTCTATAAAGGGTTTAATATCCCGCATTAATTCTTTCGCCCTCTTTGCCGCCGCTTCTGCCTCTTTTTCCCATTTTAATCCCAAGGCAAGTCTCTCGTCTTCGCTCTTGCCGCTTAGTTCTGATGCAAGAGAGGGTCCACCGTCACTATCTTCTGACTTATCCACTGCCTCTTCTGCCACTTCCTTAGAGCTCGCATTTGTAACCCAGGCCAGAATTTTATTTTCATTGTCAACCTTTGGTTTTCCGGCAGCTTCTATGCCCTTCAAGCCATATTGGGCAGGATTATTTGAATGGGCTGCAATAGATAAGCCATATAATAATGTAGTAAACTGCGACAGGCTCAGCCTGTGCTTTGAACCAATATCTGAAACCGCAATCCCCAGCTGCCTGGCAATTATCAATTTAGCCACTTCTCTCAACTTTGGATTACAGCCTTGATTTAACCAATCCAGTATCTTAAATTCACCCTTTTTCGAGTCAAAGATTCCTCCGGCATAGCGGTCTGCATATTCCTGCGTTGCAGCTTCATAAGAGACCCACTTAATGGCCTTGGCATTCATAAAATCACGCGCTATTGCAATCGCGACATCCTTTGCCCTCTTTCCCCTAACCATTAAAGCCCTTATGATGTCATTTGTAATGACTGACTTTAACGCTTTTAGAACTTCTTCTTTGGTTATCTTCCCATCGGTCGCTCCATTTTCCACTCCGGCCGCATCAAAGAATTTAAAGCTCCCTTCGGAAATACCAAGCGTCTTTGCCTCGGCCCAAGTTACCTTTCCATCTTTCATCGCTTCAACAAATTTCGAGCCTAATCCCCGTTTTATTGCAATTTGATATAGGTCGGATGCGTCAAGGCGGGTACTCGCATCCTCGGCTGCCTTTTTTCCAGGAGTAGAATCAGGAGCAATCGTTCCTCCTGCCAAAGGCGGCAGTTTTACTTTTTCTGCTTCAGTTTTAGCAACATGTTTATTAAAATATCCTGGGTGTTTTTCTTTGATTTCCGTTCTAATTTCTGCCGCTTCTTTTGTTTTACCACTCTTTGTCTGACATTTCATCTTGTGAAACAAAAGAATCGGAACTGACTCTTTTTTGTGTTTTCTGGCATTATTGAGTGCTTTATCATATGATTCTAAAGCCAAATCATACTTTCCCAACTCAAATCTAGAAGCAGCAGCCTGAGAATGAAGATCAGCGACCAACCCCATATCAAGGGTCTCTCTTTGCGTTTTTGCAATCCCAAGCGCTTTTGCACAACTATTAATAGAAGCAGGGTATTTCTTTTGGGAATGCTGGATTGCGGCAAGACCAATCAAAATTTTAATCTGTAAAACAGGTTTTTTCTGCTTTTTTGCTAATTCTAATGCCTTTTGAGAAGAAGCAAGGGCTTTTGAGTAATCTTTCTTTGCCCTATGACAAAGACTCAAGTAGTAACTATTTTCGGGAGTAGCTCTTGTACTATTTAACTTGGTAAGTATATTAATAGCCTCATCATAGTTGCCCTTTTTATACGCTGCATAGGCACTACTCAAAGATGTACTTGTGCTTTGGCCGACTGCACCGGGCTTAACGCGACTAATTGATCCCCACATATTTTTCATCTCCTCCCACAAACTAAAAAATCCGCACTGCCTGCTGCGGATTACATAAACTTTTTACCTCTCCTAATCCAACAGGCGAAATTAGGAAATACCCTTCCATCTATCCTATCGTAACAACTTGCACAAAACTTGCACGCCTACGCCAATTATTTTGGCTCCGGCGCACAGGCATCAAATTAACAAAAATCTTTTTAACCAACCTTAATTGGCTGATTATCAATCTTAATACTCTCAGTCTTTCCCCTGATCGGCTCGAACCTAAGATTTGATTCAATAAAGTCTTTTAATTTTTTCTCAAAGCTCTCCTGAGGGAGACGACCGGAAAAAGAATTGACCCTAAGTTTTCTAACCCGGACCATTCCGGAGGAAAGAATATCTATCTCAACCGAAAAATTTGCCGCAATAGATTTTCCAACCCTCTTCACAAAATATCTCCTGATGCTGTTTTTAAAAAAGAAACCGACTTTGCGCGAAACAGCAGCAGACTGCCGCTCACGGGATAATCGTCGTCTTGGAATTTTTACCGTCGGCCCGCTATCTACCATCCGTCTTGATAGTGCCGCATTCAATCTCGCAAATAACGGTTTTGCCCTTTTGGGCACTTCCCCCTCAAATCGGCCCGGATTTGCAAGAAGATTTCTCAGGATTGACCGCCCCTTCGCTTTGTTCCCTTCATTAATATAGCAGGCAGCGATCTGATATTCGATTAAGGCCTGCTTCTGCTTATAACTATCTTGATATTCCTTTTTATACCCCTCATACTTAATTCGGGCTGCTCTAAATTTACCTTCTGTAAATAATGATTCAGCACTTGTTCTCATTTTATTTAACCGGTCAGCTAAATTTGACATCTCTTGAGCCCTGGCAGCCATCTTTTTTGCCCTTACATCATCTCTCTTTGGAGCCACGGCGGGTGCTTTTCTTGGCTCATCCTTTTTTACCGGCTTTATTGCAACTCTCATTTGCGGCTTGTGATCCTGAATCGCCCTTACCAGCTTAGCAACTTCATCAACCTCTTTTTCAGGCGGCTTTGGAGGAGGTGGTGGT
>JABMQY010000005.1 GCA_013202975.1 Candidatus Saganbacteria bacterium | reverse complement strand
TCTTATGAAATTAGCCCGAAAATTTCTCGAGCATGATCTCCCTCCTGTTTTTGGTTTTGCTCTGTGGTCTACCCAAAAAAACCCCAGCACCAGATTTATTGAAAAAGCAGGAGAGGTATTCTTTGAAGTTGCCCAGGAATTTAGCAGCCATGGGATTTCTGCTGAAATGCACTATGTCTTTTGGGACAATAAACTATATGATATTTATAGGAGTGAGTCTTTAAAAGAGTATAAACGGGCGGTTGAGGAGCAGTTGCGGCTTTGCCTTTTGGTTCAGGAAAAGGGGTTGAATCTTGAAGCTTTTTTGGATGAATATAACGGTTTGTTGAAAGTAGAAAGAGAGCATCGATTCCTGGCTTTGACTCCCAAGCAATGCAAAACAGTTAATGAGATTGTCTATTCTTGGGTTGAAGAGGAGCGTCCTTATTCTGCGATTATCCAGGGATTAAAGTTGATTGTTGAATACGGGATTGGGGATTCACCTGCCAGAATAAGAAAGTTTGCAGATAGGTATAAAGCGTTGTACGAAAACACCTCGGAGGCATTCAGTCTAGAGACCTTTTTTGATTCATTTGCAAAATCCGAGTTGCGCCAGCATGTCAAAAACATTGATGACATAGTGAGTCTGCTTGAGGTTGCCCAAAAGTTTGATGGGTTGGGAATAAACCAGAGAACCCTTTTTGCAGGCTTTACCGCTTTCAGCGCCCGGATCAAGAAGCTTGGATTTCAAAGAGTTGCTGATGGTTTGTTTATGCTTGCCTCGACCTGTTCTAAATCGAGCAGGGTAAATTTTGACTATTTTGTCCAGAACACATCCGGAGATGTATTAAAGGCAATCAATTTTGAAGACATAAATAAGCTATTGCATGAAGGGATTTATCCTACTGATTATATTGCAGGCAGATATAGCCGTTTACCCCAGGACCAAAGAGGCCGCTATATTCAGGTTTTGTCCCAAAAGTTGAAGAAAATGTATCAAACCGAAGAGGTCGATTTGCATGATCCGGAATCGGTTGAGCTCTATCACCGTTATTTGGGGATACCTATCGCTCTTTCGAAATTTAAAAAAATCCTGGCTGATTATATGCATATCCAGTTTGGACGGATAAAGTCCTTTTTTAGGTCATTCACGGTAAATGCCAGCGGGGTTCGGTTGAATACAAATGAGGTTGACCTTGCTCTGGTTGACCGCCTGGTTGATAAGTCAACCGGTTTTGATTTGTTTGCTTTTATTACTAATTTCTTTGAGAAAAAAGTTCCAATTTCGCCAGAATGCTATTCCAGGCTCCTCTTTTCAATCTGCGGATTATTCCAGGACATGGATGAAATTCGAAATCTAAGGAAGAGGATCCATGATAAAAATGTTTTGTTTACCACTTCACAAACACTCAAAAACACAAATGATCCGCTGCGGCTGTTGACCCTAATGTTTTGTCTTCCGGTTTTGATGCGGGTAATGAAGAATAATAAAAAACTTGAGGAAGACACTGAGATTGCCACCCGTTATAAGGAGGTAATTTTCAAAAACCGCTCTGATGCGCAGGCTTTATATGATGAGAGCAAAAAAGCTATTCTTTCATCAAGCCGTTCTCTGCTTGACGGCATCCTGAATAAAAACATTATATTAATCAACAGCCATATTTTTGAGACCCTGATTGCCTATCAGCAGACCATGGAGCGTATCCGCCAGTTTGAAGATGATCCGGAGCTTAATCGAGCTATTTTGAGCCAGCAAAAGCTGCTGCAAGACGCTTTGAGAAAACTACTGCTCCCCTATGTTCATGAAAAAATGAGGGATCCTGATCAAAGGATACAGCGGGATATATTAAGAACTCTGATCAGAACGCTTGAACGGGAAAGCCTGACTAATCCAAAGGTTCGAAGCATTTTGGCCCCATTATATGAGGCTTCTATCTTTGAAGCCAGTCCGGAGCTTTTGGATGATTTGTTTTCGGATGCGGTGGATGTAAAATTAAACGCGCTTAGGGTTTTATATAAAGAGAGGATACCTAATTTAAGAGAGAGAACGCAAAACGAGATTGTTGATTTTATTCGTATGGGTGTGCGCAAACAGGTCATGGGATTACCCAAAAAATTAAAAAACGAATCAGCCAAAAAGGGGATAAATTCAATTTATGGAAAAATCCAGGCTGTCCTAAAAAACAGGTCCTTAGATCTTTCTGCCGAAACCTTGTCCGGGCTGCGGGAGATTCAGGGAAAAACAACAAGTCTTCTTTCTGTTTCGGGGAGTAATGGCTTTAATTGGGATTTACTAAGAGACCTTTCCTGCGAGCTGGAATATTATTTGGACCAGGCTGGATCGGACTTTACCACTAATTTGTCAGTAAGTCTTGAAGCCGAGATTTCTTTTATTTTTAATCAGGTTGATGCGGTTAGAGAGCTGGAAGAAGGAATTGAGCCTTTAATTGAGAGGATAAATGAAGAAAAAACTGTTTATGGTTTGGTTTCACTTCTTCAAAACGAGATTCGTGAAAATAAGAAAATTATCCAGGATAGGTTGGGAGATGACGAAATTGATAGTTTAAAAAGAAAGATTGGTAAAATAGAGGCGGAGAGGGATCAAAAACTTGAAGAATTGCCCAAAGGGAAGGCTGGAAGATCCGAAAGAAAAGCGCTTAATAAAATGTATAGAGAGAAAATTAATCCTCTTGAGAATAGTCTTAAAAAGCTGACCCAATATCCGGCCTTTTTATCGAGTCTTAACACAATTCTTGCAGATTATGTTGACCAGACGGCCTTGACCGACAGCAGCGCACAGCAAACAATCTACGCAATTGAGTCCGAGCTGGCAAAGGTTGAAGAAAGGATCCTGCCGGCAAAGACCTTTTATTTGGTCCCGTCTCACAGTCCGGGAGATATATTTAAGGGATGGGTTTCTGGTGATTGTACTACCGGCTACCTGGATCAGTTTTTAAACCAGGATTTTACCAATTATCGTATCTATCGGTCAGGCGATGATGGACAAAAAAAATGGGTTGGAAATGTCTATATACTAGAGGCCTATTATGGCGGAAGCAGGGTTCTGGTAATTGATGTTATTCAGCCACAAAAGAAATTAGATATTAGCCATGAGGATTTTGTAAGGGGAGTGGTTGATGGGTTCCGCGAAATGCTTGGTGCTGGGGATTTTGATTACCTGCTTATGAACGACCCGAAAACAGCTTCCGGGCTGTTTGGTACAGTATCAAACCGCAGGGAGGTTCGGGCGGCTTATATAAAATTATACGGCGGGATCAAAGAAAAAGTCGGTCCTGGACAGGTGACTATGAGAGATAAGCATGGTTCCTTCCAGAGCATTAATAACGGAAGATTTAACATCTTATGGAAGCATGAAGAATTGCGGACCATGGATCAGGATGAATTTTTTGAAGAGATAGAAAGGTATAATGGGCCCGATGCCAGAAGATTTTTGGAGGCTGCCAAAGCCCGCTCGCCCCGATCTTTTGAAAGAAAGCACCAAAACAGAAGAAAGCTGGATGCATTATTGAAATACCCGGCTGCTGCTTTTTCCATTTTAGCCAGAAATCTTGACAGGGGTGAGAAAATTGAAAATATTATTTTTGACAAGAGCTTTTTGGGGATTTTGGCCAGACTTGGGCAGGTTTTAAAGGATAAATCTTTGGATTCAGAATCAATGGTTGATGCTTTGATTGCCAGTATTGCCGATCTACCGGTTGTTTCCTTAAATGATAATATTGTTTCAGTCTCCAGTTTACTTAGAGAAATTAACGCGGCGGAGCCTTCTGTTTTAACAAACTATGTCTGGCCGCAAATGGAAAGAGCTGAATATAAAAAAGCCAGGATTATCCTGCGCTCCGGTGAAGACAATCTGTCCGAACTTGCCGGCTTGTTAGGGCAGTTTCAAGAGTCCGAATTAGATACTAGCGAAACAACCGACAGTCTGCAAAATAAGTTGTTTGAGAGAAGGTTTAAGGGGAGCGGTTTGACACCGCCTAAATCATTAAGAAATATCTTTCTTAGCGGGGAAAGCGCTTTGTTTTATATGAGCGGAAATGAGAGGTATCTTCCGTTTTTTGCAGCAGATAGTTTATCAGAGCTCAAAAGGGCTCATAAGGGATTGGATCCTAAGGATTTTAGAGAGGATGATGAAGAAGAATCGGAAGAGGAGAAAAAGGTTGGGTACTCTGACTTATATGATTTTATTGAGGATCAGAGAAATATTTTAGACCAAAAAGGGCACCAGCAGCCCTGCGGTGAGCCGGGGGGATTGGGGATGGGGCTTCATTGGACTCCGCGACTTGTTCTGCAGCAGAGACAGGAATTGCGGATGAGCCTTCAATTAAAGCAGACCCTGGTGGATCAGTTAGAAATGCGCTTAGCTGCAATTGATGACCCGGATAAAGTAAAATTCTTTAGGATTGCGGATACTGACCAGCGGACTATCAAGATAGTCTCAAAAAGATTAGGACCCCCCGGATCAAAGGGGGTCTACCAGGAAATCCAAAATCTTCTGGATTTACAGGAGAGAGAAATTCCAGGGGTTCTGCTCCCGGAAATATTTGGAATAGCCGAGAGTCAGAGGACAGCCTATCTTTTAATGCACCATGTCCCTAATGCAGTGACATTAGTTGATCTGATCCAGCGCAGAAAATCCCTTTATGAGCTTTGTCAGAGAAATAAGACCAGGCTTAGTTCTCAAGAATTGCGTTTTCTTTTGTCTGAAAAACCAAGTGAGGAAAGAGGGGATATACTAAGAGGATTCCTCAACAAAACAGCCAAAAGAAAATATGCCGGTGTAATTGAGGCGTTAGAAGAAAATGGGAAGGCCGGAGATTGGTTTAGCTTTATTATAGATAATAATTTGGCCCTGGCGACCTCCCTGCCGCAAGATCTTTTTGAGGAGTATCAGGCGCTTAAAACTACCCAGATTACTGCCCAGCTTGGTTCTTTGGTAGCAACTCTGCATAAAGAGGGGGTTGAGTTCAACGGACTTGCTCCTAGAAATATAATGATCAGATTAGGGGACGAGATTGAATTTATCCTTCTTGACCACGAAGATACCAAAGTGCATGATAAGCCGCTAAGCGATGATGAGAGAAGAAAAAATCTTGTAGACTTTGGTGAAGAAATAGGGGTCTTTGTGCGAAATCCGGAGTTGAGTGCAGTGTTTATGCGCGCCTATCTTAGGGAGATGGACGGCAAGTTTGATCGCTTGAAATTTCCCCGCACAATGCTTGATTTATCCAAAATATATAAGGATGACAAAAAGCATAAAAAAACCAGAGGACTCTCTGCAGCACAATATTCCCTGCTTGAGAGAATAATTGAAGAGCTGGCAAAGGATCCGAATTTAAACCAGTCGGAGATCGGTGAGAATCTAAAGATCGAGGGCACCACAATTTCCAGGGTTATGAGTAAAAAGGTTTCAAGAGAGATAATCGAAGAGTGTAAGAAGAGTGGAGAAATCCCTCCAAATCAAAGAGAGAGGATTGAGGAGATAATTGTTGAATTGAAGATGGGAGATCCTAAAATTTCTGCACCAAGAATGACAGAAATATTAGAAGAAAGAAATTATGATGTTGCACGCAGGACTGTAAGTAAATATTATAATGAATTAAAAAAGTCTGGTCGCTTTGATGAAATCAGGGTAAGACTTGAACAAGCTGAAGTGGCTGCCGAAGTAAAAGATATTGCCCCTGCACCTGTGGCATCTGATCGTTTCTGGTTTACGCCACAAAGAGCGTATTTGGAAAATGACTCAGTTGAGCCGGTTTTGGATAAAATGGATCCTGGTTTACGAACCCGATATTTATCTGCTGATACAAGGGTTAGGAGAACGCAGGCTACCGAAAGGCTCTTTTCTGTATTACGAGACCATGACACAGTGCATGCCTTTAATCAAACTCAGGAGTATTACACAACATTTAAAGAGAGGACCAGGGAGCTGGGGCTGGAGGAGGATTTTGACCGGCCTGGCCAGGAATATGGTTTCACTTTGAATGGTGAAATAGAGCCGGAAGAAGATGTGCTGCTTTTAGGTTCCGGGACTTCTGAAATTTTATCTGCTCAGGTTACGGCTTTAGGTGATAGAAAACAAGAATCAAAGTTAGATTTGCCTCAATTGGTTGAATTGTTAGAGCAACAGAGAGCAGTGTTAATAGAAAGGATAGAGGTTAAGGCTGATGCAGCTGATTTGCTAAGAGAGTATGTAAATAATCTGCTTCTTTTAATCACAATGAGCGGCCGTACCTGGGATGATCTTTTAACTGCTTATGAACAAAATAGACAGATGGATTGTCTGCTAAAACTGGAAGAATTATATAGGGATAATCTGGGGAATGAATTAATTAATCGGGAAGATAATTTAGATTTGAGAGAGGGATTGAAAAACGAGTTAAGAGAGCGAACTGCAATAGTTTCTGAGATGACACGAAGGTCGGTTGTGGAAGATGCGCATGAAGAGGGGGAAGGGGTAGGGGTAAATAATTATCGTATGGTTTTATCTGCAAAAGATGCAGATGAGCTTGCGCGGGGCGGGATTAGCTCTGATTGTACTGATATTCGTTCTGACTTTGCTTTTCACGAAACCGTGCCTCAGCACTTTTTTGATCCGGGATTTTTGAGTTTTCGTCTATACGAGAATAATGACTGGGTTGGCAATGTTTATTTGTTGGTCGAGGAGAGTGAGGGAGAGCCGGTTCTGGTTATTGATGCGATTCAGTTTCAGACCAATCACCGCTATTTAGCCTCTCGTGGTGCAATCCTGGATAATATTATTGAGCAAATGCAGAATTATTCCGAGGAGCATGGTTTTTCCGAGTTAGATATGAGCAAATTTATTTCTAATCGCTCTTCGAATTATTATTATTTGGATGGAAGATATCCTGAAAGGCTGCTTGAGGTTGAAAAGGTCGGCGGGTTCAGACATCTTCGCGATTTAGCCCTTTGGAATAGTAGTAGCTGGCGCAATGAATATTTGGAGACCAATTCGCCTGGTAATCCTAATGCAGAAAGACAGGTTTTGCCGCTGCGTTTGATCTGGCGAGCAGAAGAAGAGATTGAAATTGTAGAGGTTGATCCCCAAGCGTTATTAGCTCAGAGGGAGGCAGCTCTTCCTGTTCCTGAATCCTTACCTGCTACTTCCCCTGCACCTGTTCCTGGTCCTTTGCCCCAAAGGGTACAAACAAGAGCAGAAGTATTACTAAATAATCCACAAGTTAGTAGTGAGCAAAGAATATTTTTGAATTTTGTATATGAATCGTTACTTGAAGCTCGCGGAGCGGATGACGAAGAGGTCCGTGATGCCCTGCATCATGTTTATCAGATGATGCAATCAGAAGGAGGTCGTGTCCCGCCGAATTTTGTTTTAGGGGTAGATAATATGGAGACAGGTCAAGTTGTTGAAATACGAGGCAGAAGGGTTGGGAACCGGTGGCAGAGGGAGATAGGGGAGGGGCAAAGAAGGTGAAATTTTTCTTACAAAGGGACGATAAATATATGGACACAGTACCGTATGGTACTTGTGTGGAGGGAATATATTATGACATCAATTGGTAATGGAACCGGTCCTATTAAAACTGTTCAGACAGGAAGTAAGCATCTCGTAGGAAGACGTGTACTAGCTGTCCCTGCAAATTTTGGGAGCTCAGCTGTCCCTAATGCTGCAGAGCCTGTTCTGTCTCCAGCGTTTGAGCGAATGTTAAAGGATCCAAGGTTTCAGTTTTATGCGGAGCAGTTGCTTGGTGCAGATGCAAACATATATGAGCCCCATATATTTGTTGCCCCGCCAGAAATGCCCGATACATTTGGTATGAGCCTGAGCACAGAGGAGACCGAACATAATCTTTCTGGTCTGCGTGAGGTTTTGCTTACCATGATGGCAGAAAAATATAAATTAGACCAAACCGGGGAAGAATCTCCCCTTTTAAAGCCGTCAACTTATCCTGCTTCAAACTTACTTACGAAGCTTGCAAATACCCTGCCCGATCTTTTTCATCTAAGGGCCGTGGTAATTAATTCCAATCACCTGGTTTTTTCTTTCAAGAACATGCTGGATTGTCAGAAGATGGATTCTATTATTCAAAATAATTTTAAGGGTATCATTTTGGAAAAGAGGGAGGGGATTCTCCGGGGTGGAGGAAAAATTGTCCAATACTTCTATAAGGGTAATGAGTTTTTGAGTATAACATCTTATACCGTAAAATTTCCCTATACCGGATTGGCTGCTGATTCTAGTGAGCGATTTAGCCTGGGCCTGGATTTTATAGTAGAGCTTGTTTCAAAAATGCATAATACCAGACCATTTATCGCCGGAAAAATCATCTGTTATCACGAGTTTACCTCTTTGATCAGGGCTATATCTACCGGAGAACCAAGTCGAGAAGTTTTGAGCGGGCTGTTTGATAATATCGTCAGTGATTTTGATGCTGATCTAATGGGAAAAGGGCAGTCTGTTTTGGTCAGAACAAAGCGCTCTAAAGTAAAGGGTAAGCCGGAATATCGGCTTAAATCAGAGCATCTCCCTTCCCATGTAAGTTATGTTTTATTCGTTCCTCACGAAGAAAGGGTTGTGGTCGGCCTTGACTGCCCGATTAACTTTGCCGAGATCAGCGAAAGATTGCAGGACGGGTCTCTGCTTGCGGATACCTCGCATTATTTGGAGAGGATTACTATTGAAGGAAAGCGGGTTACAGGTAAGAAGGTTAAGGCACAATTTAAAAATCAAAGTTGGAGAGGGGTTGTACGGAAAATAAATACAACAAGAAGCGTTTTTGTCGATCTAACTGGAAAAGAGATTTTATCCGGTTCTTATAAGACCCTCTCGTTGTCACTCTCTGAAGCCAGAATAGAAGGGGGCTTGGCGCGCGCTTTAGCAGATACGATTTTTGATGAAATGCTTTTTTATACCAATTCTGTTCCGGATGAAAAGTTGCAGTGTTCCTTGACAGAAGAAGAACAGTCCTTGATAGGGGCGGTTGACACCCTCTTATCATTTTATAATCTTTTTGCTCGTCCGGAGGTAGAGAAGGAATCCTATGCTAAAAAGCTGCCGTATCTATCAGATATGGAGTGGGTCCTTAAGCAATTAAAAGAATCTTATGCTGTTTCGGAATTTGGAAGGCTTCTGTATGTTTTAAGAAAGATAGTAAAATACAGTCAGGAGATTGTTCCAATATTGGCCAGAGATAATCAGGAGGCAATGCAGCGATATGAAGGGATGGTTGCATTGATTAAAAAACTTGAGCAGCTGGAAAGGGAGTCGTAGTATTAAGGGATCAAAAATAATATGAAAACACAAGTTACAGGGCCTGTAAGCAATAGATATATCCAATCTCTACGGCAGCTCAGAATGCAGCCAAAAGGGATTGATACCCTTTTGAGCTCTATATCAGAGTTCCTGAAAGGGCCTAATCGGGAGATGGTTTTAGAGACAGTTTATGAGTTGAAACGTATTAAAATGCCTACCCAAAAAATCCCCTCACTTTTTCGAGACTATCGTTTTCGTCACATCGGTTTCGGTGAATTTCCGACTATGATAAGGGGATTAGGTGCTGGTGGTGCGACAGAACAGCAAGTTACCGGTTTGTTCAAAGATAATAATTTATATAATCGCTTTATTAAGGATGCAGACTTATCTGTGAAAGTAAAAGAAGCCTTCTCAGCAAACGAATTGGAGATGCTTGGAGAAATTTTTATTAGCACAGAGTTGGGAATTCAATTTAGATCATTTGACCATAGAGATTATTTTATAGCAGGAATGAAAAAAGTAATTTCCTCAAAGCTCGAATCTCTACTTGATTGTGGTTTTAACTCAGAGGAGATTATTTCTATCTTTACAATTTTGGCTATAAGAATCGGGAAATTAACAAAAATTGACTATGCAAATGTATACAATTATTTAGTGCCGCTCCTAGATACGGTGTCTTTTTTAAGGGATGCCGAGTATTCAAAAGAAGATGTTTTTTTGTATCTTAATTCACAAGAGGACATTTTGCGTATTTCAAGCGAAGAAACTGCGCAAGCTCAGCCTGGGCTTTTAGAAAAATTGATTAAGCTTGGAGTTACGGACATTAAGTCAATGATTTCTTTTCAAACCGGTATATCTAATGCCGGGGGATCGAATTATGGATTTCTTAAAAAGGCTATGTTTGGGCGTCTCGAGCAATTACTTGATTTGTTGAGCCTTCCTCCGGAGAAAGTTTTGTCCATTATGGAAAATGCTTTTATTGGTGCTGGTCCCCATCAGGACAAAGAGCTGGTTGTAAATCTTGTTGATTCCATAATAGGTGCAGTTAAAAAGTTAGAAGTAGTATCGCTTAGTGATGATGAGTTATATTCTCTCCTGATTGCTACTGCGAACACAGGATTTTATAAGAATTTTGCTTATCCCTGTTTACCTGTTTTGGTTAAATCAAAAGAGGATGCACGGGAGCTGACCGCCTCTTTTAGTATTTTGGAGGGTGACGATGAGCATGGAGTTAGAATGTCTCAGCTGCCAAAAAAATTAGTGAGGGTAATGCCCCGCTTTTTAGATCCAAGATATGCTGCGGTTAACCGCTTTGTAGAGGCAGCAAAGCAAGATGTTCTAATCTGTCAGAATTTTTGTGCTGCAAAAGATCTTCCATTGCATAACAAAATAGAATTACACCTCTTTTGGGATCAAAAAGAACATTATGGAAGAGGGGAGAAAAAAATTCACCAAAAGGTTAGGCAGATTCTTTTTAATGAGTTTGTCTCTTTTGAAAGATTTTTTGGGCATCACGATGTCAAAATGATAATGCAGGCTTCTTGGAGTTTCTGGTTTTTTAGTAAAGGCCGTAGTAATAGCTGGAAAATGCGGTGCTGTATTATTACTGAGGCTCTCCGGGGTGACGATGATAGCTTATTGTCTCAATTGTTGAGTTTTAAAAACAGGAGTGCTGCGGCCGGATTTTTGCTCGATTGTAGAAGATATCTTCGAGATAAGGATAACGATCGCTACAATAGGGTAAAGCTTAGTGTCGCTCTGCGTAAGGCAGAAAAAAAACACTATGCCGGCGGGTTGCTTAGAGAGATAACCAAAAAGCATAATTGGAATTGGCATTCGAAGAAGACAGTTGAAGATGCTGCTGATCTGGCCGGTTTGGAAGGTGAAGAAAAATCTCGTTTTATTGGAATTGTTTCTAGATTTGCCGAGTCGGACGAAAAGCGGCTCTATCGCTATCTTAGAACTCATCTTCGTTTTTCAGAACAGACAGGAATAAGCTTTGCGGAAGCATTTGGGTTTGTAGAAGGATTAATGAAGATCCCGTCAAGAAAGAAACTCAGGGTTCTAAATATAGTGAACAAGGCAGTTTCAACTCTTCCTAAAGGGAGAAAACTTTCGGATATTAGAGAGCAATATACGGCTATTCCATTTGATACAATCTGCCAGTGTCTCTGTTTTGTAAATGGAATGGGGATTGACCGGCTCTTGGGTATTTTCAATACAGTCTTTTCAGCTAAAAAAATAAGGACAAATAAAAATAATAAATTAAATATTCGTAATGCCTTAACCAACATCTATCTTTCAAAATCAGATAATAATATTGGGGCAGTAGGGGACTTATTGAAATTGGTTGAGGCAGGATTTACTAAGTCACAGCAGGGCCCTTTTATGGATTCCTTGCTTTGGATTGAGAGTTTGAGCCAATTTGGGGACTTTATTGAGAGTGTTGAAGAGATTGCTAAAGGGGAGGATAGATAATGCCGCTACAAATGCAACTTGTACAACGGTTACAGCTGGCTCCGCCGCAAAAGGATCTTTTAGCGCGGGCAAAAGCTGCCAAAGAGAGGTTGAAAATACCCTATACAGATGTTAAAGAGGCTCCAAATATTGCTCTTTTTCGAGAGAGACTTGGAGTCCGAGTGCAGGAGGTCGGATCGACCCTGCTGGATATCCCTTTATCGGCCGAGGTCATGGCCCGACCCCATTTCTTTGACCTCACCAAGATATTTTTAACCCTTCAGGCCGGCTGGAAGAGTGAGAATGATAAAGGGATTCATCTATTAAAGAGGGGATATCAACACTATGTAGAGCGGGGGGACATTAAGGGACTAAAATATGGCGGGACTACTCAGATCGAACTTCAGCTAAAGGTTGCAGAAGCTTTAGTAAATGATCCAGTTTATTTGGAAGCCTGGCAGAATGATATAGAATCAGATTCTTTTTGGACGACTGATGAATTGTATGACTGGCTGACCATGGGAAAGGTTTGCGGCGGTTCGTGTCAAAGATATGATGGCGTTCCTTATTGGAATAAATCCCTGGGCGGTCCGATCTTTTCTCTGGACAAACTTGCCTTTACCGGTGAGAACAAAAGTAAGCAGAGCCGAACTTTATTGATGCCGACGCCGGTTAAAGTAGGGGATCAGGTAGAATGGGATCTGCTTCTTCCGGCAGTATATATTCCACAAATTGATCACAAAGATAAAAATGATCCGAAATTTGCCAAAATGATTCAGACTATATTAGTTGGGGCTCTAAAAGCAGCAGGACAAAGTGGGAGCAATCGGGTCGGAGTATTAAGCGAATGTTTTAGTCGATTTTCTATGGTTTCGTTGGCTGAAGCATTTGAAGGGATACTTGGTCAGGAAATTATTGTTGAGATAAAAAATCGTGATGGAGCCTTAGTCAGAAAAGAGCGGATTATTCCAACCGGGATTAAAAGGGAAGATTGTACTATTTTAGCAATGGAGGGGCCGAATCAATATAAATATTGGGATAATGTGGGTGGGCTTATTGATTACAAAGAGGCCAAAAAGGTTGAGATTGCAGGAATCGAGGTGCCGGCTGTTAAGATTAAGACTTCGGCTGATTTTATTAGTTTTGAGAGAAACAATTAATACGTAGAGACATACCATGGTATGTCTGTAAAATAAAATAAGGTGAAATTTTATTTTTTTATGTACGATATAAATATGAAGGAATTAATATAAATAATGAAAACACTTCCCGTAAATATGAGTAGGATTCCCCAACGAATCGAGAGATTTAGGGGATCTGTATTAGCCGGGGCATCCGGAGATGCTTTGGGGCAGCCGCTAGAAGGCAAAACTCCTTCCCAGATAATGGATTTGCATGGCAGGGTAGACAGATATGTTAATAATCCGAAGAAGCCGCTGGGACCAGGTCAGTGGACCGATGATACTGCCTTTAAAAAAGCTACTCTAATAAGCATTGTTAAAGAAAACAGGATTGATGTTGATGATATTCGCTTTCGGATGTTGTCCGCCTTTACATTTGAGCCAAAACGCGGGTACGGAATTACTACCAGAAAAGCCTTAAATGGAGATCGAGTCCGCAGGCATGTTCCAAGCAATGGGGCAGCGATGCGCATTGGTCCGGTGGCTCTGTTTAATTGTCTTGACTTAGAAAAATTAAGGACAGATGTTAACGCGGTCAGCCGAATAACCCATCAGCATCAGGATTCTATTGGTGGCGCAATGTCGATCGCCTTTGCAATTGCAAAAGCCGCGCGGGGTCAGCTAAGACCAAATTCAATTATCCAGGAGACAATCGATTTTATCGGAAGAGTTACTAATATGGCCAGCCAACTTTCTGAAGTTGATAGGTTGTTGGCAGACGACTCTGTTTCTGTTGAGGAGGCAGTCGAATATATAGGGACCCGCTCATTTGCACTGGATTCTGTAGGAAGCGCATTTTATCTGTTTTTAAAATCTCCATTTGATTTATCGCAATCCCTGATCAGTGCCGTAAATTCCGGTGGAGATACTGACACAATTGCATCTCTAACCGGAGACCTGAGCGGGGCTTTTAACGGAATTACAGCTATACCAGGCAGATGGCTTAGTAATCTTGAGGATAGGAATCATCTGGATGAATTAAGCTGTCGATTGGAGCAGTTGGTCGGTTAGGCCACCGCCTCTTTTTGGTTTTGAATCCTATTTTTACCCTTGTATCTTATTTTTATCCTTGGGTCGTCAAACGAAATATCTTCTTCGAATAATAGTTCTATTCCCCTCTTTTTTATCCTTCTTTCTAATTCCGGGTCAATGATATTAAATCCAATTACATGAGTAACACAGTCCGCATAGTGGGGTTCGTTTGCAAAAAGGGTGTCAAATGCTTCTGCCGGAGTGAGCGATAAGGTAGAAAGATATACCCCCGTTAGGATTGTTCCGTTTTTTGAGTGTGCTCTGGCCTCAATTGTCCTGTTGCTGGTGATTGAATCAAAATTTGTCTCACTGGTGTAGTGTTTGTATTTTCCGGGGATATCATCCATTACAAGATCATCATCAGTATGGAGATTAACTTCTTCAACAAAAGGAAGTTTCATCAGTTCTTGAGGGTCAAGATCACCTGATCTTGACTCCAGACCAAATGCCATAAGGTTTGCCACAGCACTTAGGGCATTGGAATCTATTAAATCAGAAAATACAATCCGGCTGATCCCTGCGCGGAGAAAAGTGCGGCCGATGTGTTTGCCGTCCTCATATTCAATTTCGGATCCCATTGTTTCTAATACTATTGAATCTGTGTTGAAGGAGATAACAGTTTGGAGAACATTTTGTCTGATTTTGCTCATCAGTCCGGCAATAAAGCGGTTCTGGCGCCACATCTGATTTTTTAGAGTCATTGCACTGCCTGCTTGCTCATGTATTCTCTTGACCTTGACCGAAGAAGGGGCCGGGGACAAGTTTACATCCACCAGCCTCCCAATTATTATTTTGCATGATTTTGTAATTCTTTGAATTTTGGACAGCAGCCCAGGAATTGAACCAATGTCTGCCAGAGCAACGGCTGAATGCAGTAGAAAAAGGTCTTTCAAGGTTAAAGATTTGTTATTGTAGGAACCTAGTTCCTGCTGAATTATTCTAAGTGGAGGGTTTGATCCAGCTTTAATTTTGTAATTTCTGACTATGTTGCCCAGGAGGTCGTGAGATCTTATCAGCAGCAGCACCAGTTCTATTTCATTATCATTTAGTGCCCCCACTCCGGAGAGTTCCGGATTTGCTAATAGGGATTCTGCAATTTCTGCAGAATCAGCAGCGTGGTCTGGATTAAAGGGGTCATTAACTTTTCCAATGTCGTGGTAGAGTACTGCGATTCGGACCAACTCAGCCAAAGGCCTTTCAATACCATCTGCTGTTTTTATCTCTTTTGCTATTTCATCTGTTTCCAGGCATTCCAGAGCATTAAAGGTATGAATCAGGGGATCCATTCCTCCGTGGATTGGTGTTTGCTGCATGCCCATCATCTCAAGCAGTGTATTTGCAGGTGGCAGCAGTCTTAGAAAAGCGTTGTATGAATCCAGTTGATCTCTGAAAGCTGCGTCTGATCTGGCTGTGATTATGCTTTCAAGCGTTAGTCTTTGTCCTACGGGGTTCCTTTCTACTCTAGCCGGGCCCTTTGGGCCTCCTATGTTTCGAATGTTCAAAGACATCTCTTTCCCCCCGAGCTCTAGGCTCCTTCTATATATATATCGTCAAAAACGGTCGGAAATTTCACTCTTTTTGTATTTGCGGGGATTATGGGTTTCTGGCTACTATAATTGGAGCAAAGATCATTTTTTTACCCTTTTTAGGGGCATTTATTACTTTTTGTTTATGCTTTAAAACTAATCCATTCAGATAGTGTTTTGATATCTTTCTGATATATACTTTTTTACCAGCCCGATCAATTTCTAATTCCTGCTTTTTAACATCATAAACATGCTTATTTTGTTTATCTGGATCTGGATCAATATGGTCTAGGATACCATCTTTATCCCTGTCACCCATTCGGTATACCTTTTTGGGAAGGTCTTTCATAACTGCCGGATTTACCTTCTTCTTACCAAAGACCTTTTGATAAAGTTTGTGGGCTACCTTTGCTGTCGGAGCCTGGCCATGTATAAATAGGCTTGTTATTGAACCAAAGGTTACTTCTGGTGGGGGGTAGACTGACGAGGTAGTACCAAAGGGGACATAGGCCTTGCCGGAAAAAGCAGCAACAATATCTTTTGTTGACGTGTGATAGGAATTACAATGGATTCCGACAAAGGCAAAATTTGTCTTTCTTGGATTTTTGTTTTTGCTCAAATGTTCGCCTAATATTCTCTTAAATCCGCCATAACGATGCCCCTGATATGCAACAAATTGAACTTTGTCGTTTTGGGCTGCTTTAACTAAGGCACGGGTGGCGCTGGCTGTATCAGTATAATATACTACCTTTACTTTTAATTTAATCCTGCTTTTTCCGGCAGCCCGCATTTTTTTTCTTAGTTCAGGACTTTTTACTTCTTTAATATTGACCTCTCTGGTTAGGGTAAATACCATGCGGGGCCAGGTTGCATCTGTTCCGCTTTCTGCATATTTTTGGATTTCTTGCTCTCTTTTGGGCTGCCACGGTTTGCCTTGAAGCTTCCAACCTTTTCTTAACATATTATGTATTACTTTTGTGGTCTGTTGAAAATACATATCCTGCAGCATGTTCAGGCGCCAAAAGGCCGACTGAACTTTTTTGGGGATATCTATTTCTTCCATTTTTTTATCCCTTTTGTATCTCATTAAGAATTTTGCCAAGGCTACTCTCTCTTCCCGGCTGCCGATAAGGTGTGGATAAGGAAATCCTCTTAATGTCTTAATCATTTTCCCTAAAAACCCTCTGGGATATGTTTCTGGATGGTCCTTATCTGCTGCCACTATTATTACACTATTGACAACCGGTTGTTTTAGAACATTGTTATAATAATCATCTAGTGTTACGTTAGCGACTTTGTGCTTAGAATGCTTTCCCTCAAGCCGGGTCAGATTAAACTGGCGGATCGCTTTTGGTTTAATCTTTCTATCCGGATTGCTTTTTTCGAGTACAATTGAAAATTTATCCCCTGGTCGAACATGCTGCAGGATCTGCCAGGCCGGGATTTCAAATCTCAGGAAAAGGGGGTTTGAATAATTTGGTTTAGCATTTCCTGTGATATAAATTTTGTAGTTTCCAGTTTTTAAGCTGATATGGTAAGTATCTCCTGTTCTGTTTGGTTTGGGGACAAGGATTACCAGGTTTTTACCGCAGTCTTTATTTGAAAGACCATTGACCGGTTTTTGATCAAGAGAAAGCTTGAAGCGACTGCTTTTATAAGCGGCAAGAAAACCCTCTAATTTCTTTTTAAAAGCCAATGCTTTTGCGTTGGCATTTGATGGGATTGATCCGATGATTGCTTTTATGTTTCTGTGGGTAAATGCGCCGATAGTTTTTGCAAGAATTGAGTCAGCATGAGAAAGATTGAGGTTTTCTAGATCAGGATAAACCCTTTTGGGTAGTGCTCTCTTGTTTTTGAGCAGATAGGGGGCAGCTGCAGCTAAGCCTTCCAGCAGTTCAAGATGATTTTTGTGTACTTTTAGGAGTATCCTTAGGCTGTTTTCAACCAGACTTGGACCGCTATAGTTTTTATGTAATTGATATTGTTGATATGCTAAACGGTATTGACCCTTTTTCTCCAGTAAGCGGGCCCGGACATCTGCCAGGTATACAGCGGCGTGAATACCGGTCTTTGGTATTTTTGACAGGCTTTTTAGCTGGTCCAGGTCTGATTGAATAACCACCCCTATTTGCATCCTCCGGAGGATACTCTGATATAGATGTTTCAAAACTTTATGTTTTGTATAAAATCGTTCTTCAATATTTCCGGTTTTTGCTTTTTGATATAATTCTTCGTAGTCCAATCTGCCGTTTCTGTCTTTGTCATAGGCTGCGACTTGTTTCCAGCCTCGATCCCTCTTGTCTATAACACCGTTGCAATTTGTGTCTCCACCAAAATGCCTAAAAACCTCTTTTCTCTCATTTTTGTGTGTCTCTTTGTCAAGCGCTGCTAAAAGAGTATAAATTGTCTGTTGTTTGCTAATAAGGTCCGCACTTTGAGATTTAAGAATGGGATGTGCCAGGGCACTTGCAATAAGAATGTTCTCTGCATGCAGCGAGTTAATTATAGTGCTGCGTTCCTCATTTGGCAGCTGGATTAGCAGATTTCCTATCTGATCTCTGGCGTCTCTATTTTCCTGCCTGGATTTGAAAGAGCTGACATAAGAGAGTAATAGATTTATAACCTGTCTGGGATTCTTTTTCTTTGTTAGAAGATTATGAATCCATAAAGTGAGCTTGGCAGGATTATCTTTTAAGAGCTGCTTGAACTTAGCCAGATTCAGTCCGCCATTAAAGCGGGTCTGAGCACTGCCTCTATTAACGGGCGTTGTATTTGGACTCATAGGTCCCCCTCTAGTAATTTATCGTATTAATATGAAAAAAACTTGCACTATTTTAGAGGTTTTGGATCAGTGCGGTTCGGAATCCCGTCTTTGTCGTAGTCTCCAACATAAGGAAGGGTGTATTTTTCAATAGATGGCGATTCTGAGTTAACGTAGAGCCAGGTTGGGGGAGATGTTATTGATTTGTGGTATTTATCGTAGGCTTTGGCAACATCCATAATAATACCTCTGCCGTTTGCCCCTCGTGCAACAGCCCGAAAGAGGGCATTTTGGTTATAGGCTTCAGGGGCCATAAGCTTGGTGGTAAATAATAGACCGTAAATATTCTTGTCTAGGACATAAGGGGAAAAGGCCTGGGCAGAAAGGCAGGAGGTCATGTAGGCACCCTTTGCTATGTTACTGGCTTGTTTTGCCTGCTTAATTTGCCATCTCCCTCCCGGGACCATGTGCCCCACATAGCCGACAACATGGCTCTGTCCGCCGGCGTTTATGGTTTTGCCGTTTTTGAGTAAAATCTGATGGTTTTTGTTTGAAAAGAGGCTATTGGCATAGGCTTTGTATGCAAAAAGAATATCATGCGAGTTATCTTTGTCATAATCGGTTTTATAGGCCCAAAAGGCGGCATAGATGTTAAACGGCTTCTTTACTCCCTGTTTTCTCCAGAATCTATTTGGGTAGAATCTCTTGCCAAATACGACCATCTCTCCCTTTTTTTCTTGTTCTATTTTCCATCCAAATTTCCTAAATCCAGAACGTATGCCGAATCCTCCCCCCCAATATAGGTTGGTTTTTGCATTTCCACCGTCAGCCCAGCTGTAATTACATTTTTTGGGATTATCGTATATACAAAAGGACTTATCCCACAGTGCAACATATGAGCTAATTACAATCGGTTTTCCCGCCTTTACGTCTCGTGCAATCCGGTCATAAAGCGGCTGGATGCTCTTTCTTGATCTCCCCGGATCTTTTAGTTGAGGAATGTCCTTTCTTTTTATTTGTATTCTTAAAACCTTTTTTCGTCTGCCAACCTTGGCAATAATAGTCAGGGTGGTTTTTGCTCCAAATGGAATTACCTTTAATAGGTCTTTGGCGCTGATTTCGATTTCGTTTTTTTCGTTGGGGACAAGAAAGGATTGCTTGAGCAGAGATCTTCCTTTGTATAGATAGATTTGTGCTATTTTGGTTTTTGGAGGCAGCTTGAAGGTTAATTTTCCCTTTTCGATCATTGAGTTATCAAGGGTTATCTCCTTGCCGCTCTTTTGACCGTCAAGAAATGCGCCAATCCAATTTATTGGCGCGGCTAGTATATTTAAGTATAGATCCATACTATATTATCGGTAAGGAAACTGGGAAATTTCAGGTTATTTTAGGGGATAGGGGATAGGGGATAGGGTATGGAAAAAGAGTGAAATTTCCTAGAGGACTGTGCGATATATATTTGGAGGGAATAACATGTCAGGATTGGTCTCATTAATTTCTGGTTCAACCTTTACGGCAAAGACAAAAGTAGACCAGGCAAGTACGCTTTCGGTTAATAAAATGATAGCTGTCTTGGTGGCCAAGGATAATCAAATAACTTACAGTGTAACACAGCCCGATCCAAAGAAAAAAGATAAAGAAGTTAGTATTGTCCTCTATAACAAAAGACGAAAGGCTAAACTAGAATTAACCTATAGCTTGCCGCAAGGAAAGGTGAATTTGGGTACTATGCAGGTTGCAATAAAGCAGACAATTAAAGGATTTCCACGTCAACTTGAAGTCTGCCAAGTCTTTCCTTATCATCATTCTAATTTTAGTTCGCATATAGTTAATCTTAGAACAAAAAAAATCATTTCTGCTATTTCAAGCCGGGTATCCGATTATAACAATATGATGATATCTAGTCAGGTAGAAGATCTGCTCTTGAGTGTTTTGAATAAGAAGAAGTGATATGAAAGCATCATCTAATAGCTATCGTCTATCAGCAAGGTTTAGGGGTTCTGTTTTGGGAGCTGCATCAGGAGATACTCTTGGCGCTTCTCTAGAACAAGCCCCCTCACATCCGGTCAGACAAACATTTAAAAATAGGGTAGAAGAATTTCAAGAGACCCCACGGCTTGGTCTTGCTCCGGGGCAGTGGACAGATGATACGGTCTTTTCTAGAGCGACCCTGAAATGTCTTGTGGAATACGAAAGAATTGATATTGTTGCACTAAAGAAAAAACTATATGAAGATTATTTGGTTGATTCTCATCGAGGTTTTGGTAAACCGACAGAAAAAACATTTGAAAGAGGGACTCCTGATTCAGAGAGTGCCGGTTGTGGTGCTGCAATGAGGATAGGTCCGGCCGCCCTTTTTGCCTCTTTCTATTCTGATCTTGAGAAGTTTAGAGGAGATATAACCAGTATTATATCTATTACCCACACTCATCCCGAAGCAGTTAATGGGGCTTTGGCAGTTGCTTTTGCAATTGCTTCTGCGGTGCGTTCTGAGCTCAAACCAGATAGACTTATTCAGCAAACAGTTGATTTTATTGGTGCTACTTCAGATATGGGGCATAAACTCTTAGAGGTTGAGGGTATTTTAAAGAGACCCGGTTTATCGCTTGAAGAAGGATTTCTTGAAATTGGAACAAGAGGGTATATTTTGGAATCTGTCGGCGCTACTTTTTACGCATTTTTAAGGACTCCTGATAATTTTTTTGAATCAGTTGTTAACGCTGCAAATGCGGGTGGGGATGCAGACAGCAATGCCTCAATGACCGGCGCAATAAGCGGGGCTTTTAATTCAATACAGGGGATTCCTAAACCTTGGCTTGCTAATCTTGAAGCCTGCGGAGAGCTTGATGATTTAAGCCGCAGATTGTGCCGGATTGTTGAAAAAAAATAATGGGAAATATAATTGCTACTCATGATGCCTTGGCGCATCGTCCGTTAAAGGGGATGGGGGTATATCGTCATGCAATTACAAAAGCAAGACTTGCAGGGGCAAAGTATCTAGAACCATTAGAGGTGAAATATTTTCAAAACATTGATCGAGCAATCTCTCATCTTGATAGGGGCTATGCTCATGCTGTGCGGCTGGGTGCTTTGCTTATGGTTGATCCTACCCAAAATTTTGTCTTTGTCGGTGATTTACATGGTAACATTGAAAACCTTGAAATAGTATTAGATAGGTATGAGGGTAGACGGGATATTGTTTTGTTGGGAGATGCGGTTCATCCAAAAGATCCGGCAATGGTAGGATCGATGAGATCTTCTGTTGTAATTATGGATAAGATATTTCAAGCAATAGGACGCCATCCAGGTCATTTCTATTATTTGCAAGGAAATCACGATTGTTTCGCAGATTATTTTGGAGAAAAAGATCCAGAAGGGACCCTGGTGATACAAGGAGTTGCCCATGAAGATTTTTTAGAACAACATTTAGGCCGTCGCTATATTAATAAGATGGACTTGTTTAGGGAGGGACTTCCCTATGCAATGAAGCTTGGGACTGCTCTTTTTGTTGCCCACAGTGCAGTTGTAAAAGATACTCCTGATTATCCGTTTTCTGATGAAGAAGATATTATTAATGCTTGTCAAGATATGGCCAGCCGACGTTTTAACCTTGAAACGATTAGAAATCAGTTGCGCTGGAATAGACCTGGAGAGGGACCATTCAGATATAAGGCTGCTGATGTTGTTGCAATGAGAGAGATTATGGGTTTGGATAAGAATGCCATTATTCTTTCTGGGCACACCGAACATCCAGCGGAAACTGATTCTATTTATGAACCCTTTCCTAATCACTGGACGCTGCAAGCCTGCTATGATTACAGAGACGTTCCGCTGAAAGTAGTTGAATATAGCGCTGGGAAGATAGAAGTGGTTACTATTGCCGGGCAATAATTTGCCTATCTTTACCCTATAAGATAAAATGTCGAAAGGATGCAAAAATATATTCTTCGCCGATTATTGCACTTAATACCCATTTTGATTGGGGTTTCACTTATTTCTTTTTTTGTCATGCACTTGGCTCCTGGTGATCCGACCGCTTTATTTATCAACCCAAACGTAGAACCGCAGGAGCTTGCTCGAGTCCGCGCTAATTTTGGACTCGATCAACCAATTTATATTCAATACGCAAAGTGGCTTTGGAGTGCGCTGCGTCTTGATTTTGGTCGAAGCTATATAACCGGTCAGCCGGTTATAAACGAGATCATGGAAAGACTTCCGGCTACACTTTTGCTTATGATCGCGTCATATATCCTGACAATGCTTATCGCAATTCCCCTTGGTGTTCTCTCTGCAGTTAAAAAGGGGACCTTGTTTGATAATGCGGTTACGATTTTTTCGTTTATGGGTATGGCTATCCCAAGTTTTTGGCTGGGACTAATGCTTATGCTTTTGTTCTCAGTTCAACTTGATTGGTTTCCGGCCATTGGAATGATATCTTTTTCTGTTCGAGATGCAAATATTTTTGTCCGCTCAATTAATATTGCCTGGCACATGGTTCTGCCTGTCACTACTATGACAATTTTATCTTTAGCCGGAATAACCCGATATCAACGGGCAGCAATGCTTGAAGTTTTAAATAAGGATTTTATAAAAGTTGCCCGCGCCAAGGGGTTGTCTGAACGCGTTGTTGTTTTTAGGCATGCTTTGCGCAATGCTTTGATTCCAATTGTAACTATTTTAGGATTATCCCTGCCCGGTCTTTTTGGCGGAGCATTTATAATTGAAACTATCTTTGCCTGGCCCGGGATGGGGCGGCTTGGGGTTCAGGCTATCTTTGCCCGCAATTATCCTCTTATTATGGGAATTGTGATCATGTCAGCCGTGTTGATTATTTTGGGAAATTTATTGGCTGATATAGGTTATGCGATTGTTGACCCGAGGATTCGATATGCTAAAAAATAAATTGACAATATTTGGGGCATTGGTTTTATTGCTTTTTGTTGTTATGGCTATTTTTGCGCCAGTAATTGCGCCATACGATCCCTCGGAGATAATTGAAGAAGAAATACAAGGGCCATCGTTGAAACATTGGTTTGGAACCGATGATCTGGGGCGTGATCTCTTTTCCCGCGCTTTGTATGGAGCAAGAATATCTCTATCAGTCGGAATAGTTGCAGTTACTATTGCAATATTAATAGGAACCCTGCTGGGGGCACTTTCCGGCTACTATGGCGGGTGGGTTGATACGATTATAATGCGCTTTGTCGATATAATGCTCGCTTTCCCTTCTATCTTTTTAATATTAACAATCCAGGTAATGCTAACGCCAAGTATCTATAATGTAATGATAGTCATAGGATTAACTTCCTGGATGGGAGTATCTCGTTTAGTTCGCGGTGAATTTTTAACTTTGCGTGAGCGGCAATATGTTGAGGCAGCTCGAGCTATCGGCTGTTCGGATTTTCGAATAATTTTCCGACATATTCTTCCAAATGCGCAGGCTCCTATCATTGTTGCGGCGACTTTAGGGATGGCAGGGGCTATTTTAACCGAATCAGCTCTGTCTTTTCTCGGTTTAGGGGTACAGCCTCCAACTCCGTCTTGGGGGAATATGCTAATGGATGCGCAGGCCTATATGCGCGATGCCCCGTGGATGGCTATAATTCCTGGAGTATTGATTCTTTTGACTGTTCTTTCGCTGTATTTTGTAGGAGAAGGCCTGCGAGAAGCCTTAGATCCTCGCAGGCTTAATTAATTACGCTACTTTAATGCAGGTCACGGGACATGAATCAGCCGCCTCTTTGATCTTTGCTTCATTAGCATTTAGATCAGCGCCGGCTTTGACCACTGCAACGTCAGACGGGATCTCAAAAATACCCTCTGCGATCTGTTCACACAACCCGCATCCGGTGCAGCCATCTTCTATTGTTATCTTCGTTATTGCCATTTTTTTCACCTCTCTTCTATAATTATTATAAAATAAATTACCTTGAAAGGCAAACAATCTAAGGATATAATGAAGCCATTAGGGGGTATTTAATTATGAACATGATTTTGTTAATTGTCTTAGGTGTCATTGCTCTTATCGTGGTTTTTATTATTGCGACATACAATGGTCTGATTGTTTTGCGCACCCGTGCCCGTGAAGCCTGGTCTGATATTGATATCCAGCTAAAGAGAAGGTTTAACCTTATCCCAAACCTGATCAATACGGTAAAAGGCTACGCCAAGCATGAAAGCTCGGTCTTTGAAAATGTAACAAAAGCCCGATCTGCCTCTATGCAGGCAGGGACAGTCGGAGATAAAGCCAAAACCGACAATATGCTTACCTCTACCCTAAAATCCCTTTTTGCAGTGGCCGAAGCATATCCTGATTTAAAGGCTAATCAAAATTTCATGGAGTTACAGCGTGAACTTTCGGACACAGAAAATAAGATCGAGTATTCCCGTAGGTTCTATAATGCCAATGTCCGTGATTTAAATATTAAAGTACAGGTCTTCCCTGCAAACCTAATCGCCAATATGTTTGGCTTTAAGCGAATGGATATGTTTGAAGTTAAAGAAGCATCTGTTCGAGAAGTGCCCAAGGTGCAATTTTAGTAGATGACAATCTACGATCAAATTTCCTCAAATAAAAGAAGGACCTGGTTTTTTCTGATCGGATTTATAATCCTTATTGCTGTCCTTGGCTATGTGATAGGCCAGGCGCTCGATTATGGCTATGGCCCTCTTTTTATTGCCGGTGTAATTGCAATTTTTTTGAGTCTGGGCAGTTATTATTATAGCGATAAAATGGTTTTGGCTGTTTCTGGCGCAAAAGAGATAAAGTTTGAAGACAATAAAGAGCTTTACCGCACAGTAGAAAATCTCTGTATGGGCTGCGGGCTTCCCAAGCCAAAGATTTATATTATAGACGATGATGCCCCCAATGCCTTTGCAACCGGACGAGATCCTAAGCATGCCGTGGTAGCAGTTACCCGCGGTTTGCTGGATAAACTTGAGAAAGCGGAGCTTGAGGGAGTGATTGCTCACGAGCTATCGCATATCCAAAATTATGACATTCGTTTGATGACAGTTGTTTCTGTTTTGGTTGGAACGGTTTTAATTCTTTCGGACCTTTTTCTGCGCTGGAGTTTTTGGGGCGGTGGAAGAAGTAGGAGCAGCGGTAAGGGGGGTCAGTTGCAGATGGTTATGTTTGTCCTTGCAATTGTCCTGGCAATTTTGGCCCCGATTTTTGCTCAAATTATTAAAATGTCGATATCCCGCAAAAGGGAGTTATTGGCAGATGCTTCGGCCGCATTAATTACCAGATATCCGGAGGGATTAGCCAAAGCCCTGGAGAAAATATCTGCAGATCCCCTGCCAATGGAGAAGGCATCCCGTGCTACAGCCCATCTTTATATCTCATCACCCAAAAAAGTGGATAAAAAGAAGAAGAGAAGTTCTTTGGCCGGGCTTTTTGATACTCACCCCCCAATTGAAGAACGCGTTAAAGCGTTGAGAGCTATGTAACTTTCATGCTCGAAGTCAAGAATCTCTCAGTAAATTTCAAATTTGTAGAAGCGGTAAGAAATGTCTCTTTTGTATTGGAAAATAGAGAGTCGCTTGGAATATTAGGTGAATCAGGTTCCGGGAAATCAACTTTAGCACTAGCTTTACTTCGATTAATAACTCCTCCCGGAAAAATTATTTCTGGAAAGATAATCTTAAATGGTCGTGATTTGATGGGGGTTTCAGATAAAGAGCTAATGAAGATCCGTGGCGCCAAGATTTCTATGATTTTTCAGGATCCCTTTACTTCACTTAATCCGGTTTTTACAATCGGTGATCAGATTATTGAAACACTCTGTTTGCATCAGGGTTTAAATCGTAAACAGGCGAGGGACAAGGCTGTTGAGATGCTCGATTTAGTCCATATAGATAATCCGGATGAGCGGATTAATAATTATCCCCATCAGTTTTCTGGCGGCATGAAACAGCGGGCAATGATTGCAATGGCCCTGGCCTGCAATCCGGAGATTTTAATTGCAGATGAGCCGACAACTGCATTGGATACCACTATTCAAAAAGAAATTCTGGATCTTTTTGATGAATTAAAAAATAAATTGGGATTTTCGATAATTTTTATAACCCACAATTTTGGAATCATCCGCAAAATGTGTTCTCGTGTATTGGTAATGCAAAAAGGGGAAATTGTGGAAGAAGCAAAGACCGGGGATTTGTTTAATAATCCGAAGCACCCGTATACCAGAGAGTTGATTGATAGTTTGAAGGTGCTGAATGCTGCTTGAAGTAAAAAATCTATCAAAATCTTTTGGAAAGGTAAAGGCTGTTGACCGAGTTTCGTTCTCAATTGATGAAGGGGATTCGGTTGGTTTGGTGGGGGAGTCTGGATCGGGAAAGACAACGCTATCACGTTTATTATTAGGATTATTAAAGCCGGACTCAGGCGGCTTACGGCTTTCGGCTAACAGCTCTCGGCTTTCGAAAACGGCGCAGATCGTCTTTCAAGATCCGCAGACCTCATTAAATCCAAGAATTAAAATCGGTGAGGCAATACTTGAGCCGATTAGGATTCATAAAACCGATGCGAAAGTTGATGAGCTTTTGCAATTAGTCGGACTTCCGGCCGATTTTGCCAGCCGCTATCCGCATGCCTTGTCCGGAGGGGAGCGGCAGAGGGTTGGGATTGCCCGGGCCCTGGCTGTCCGACCCAAATTTTTAATACTGGATGAGCCGGTTTCGGCGTTGGATTTAAAAACTCAGGTTCAAATATTAAATCTTTTAAAAGATTTAAAAGAAAAACTAAAACTGACTTATCTTTTTATTGCCCATGACTTATCGGTTGTCAAATATATCTGCGATAGGATTTTGGTGATGTATAAGGGGCGGATTATTGAAAGCGGCAGTCGTGAGCAGATATTTGAGTCACCTCAAAAAGAATACACCAGTCGCCTCTTAGCCTCAGTATTGTAAAATAGCCTGAAATTTTCTATATATATACTCGATACATAAGCAGCAAATATAAACTGAGAGGTGATGTATTGTGAGACTAGAATGTAAGATAATATCGTTTGATATAGCAGTGCCTGTTTCCGGTTTAACTGTTTCGGATGTCTTAATTAATCCATTTTCAGGATTTAATATGCCAATTGTTTTAAACGGCCAGAACATTGGTCAACTTTCTGCCTTAAGAATGGTTGAATTAATTAGGCAAAGCGATTATCGCCCGGAATTCTTTATTAAACTTTCAAGGGCGTTGCGTGCGGTTGGTATCAAAGGGGGAAGACTTCCGTCTATTGAGGTTGAATGGATTGATCCGTCCTTATCTCAGGAGCGCATAGAGGGTTTGCTCAGGGAAGTTTTAGCAGCAGAGCCAAAAGCTGAGCCGTCCCCTCAACCTGAGCATAATCAACTTCGGCTGACTGAACATATATTGACAAGTGTAGCTGGATTGAACGATTCAGGAAAGGTTACCAATCTTGCCGCTTATGGGTTTGGCCTTTTGTCGCTTGATCGGGATCAGTTGGGTCGGGCTATAAGAGCGATGAAACCAACAATGCAGCATCGTTTTATTTGCCAGTTGCCGAACCCTGATTTACAACTGCGGCTGCTGGATTTGACCGATCTTCTTGGTTCGGAAAATATATCTTTTATTAGTGGAAATCTATTGGCTAAGTTTCTTGTTGCTGCTTTTTCAGAAAAATCAGGACGGGTGCTTTCTGATGTTTTAAATAGGGTTTCGTCTGAGGTTATTGTTAAAGCTATTAAACAGCATGTTTTTGTTTATACCAGAAGAATGGGTAATTTCTTTAAACTAAAGAGAAAATGTTATCAGAATTATAGAATCGCTGGACGCATTAGAAAGAACATAAAATTTGACGAGAAGCGTCGAGATGATGAAGAGATCAGGTTTAATTTGCAGAAAGAATCATTTTTGTGGGTCATGCTTTGGCTTGATAATCATTTGTCTGAAGAAAAGCTGGCAGCTGTTTTTGAGAAACTTTCAGATGATAAAAAAACTTCTTGTGAAATTGTGTTAAAACTGGTTCTTGAGAACAGAGCGGTCTTTGAAGACGATTCAAAGCTCTTAAGTGTCTTATTGGGGATGCATTCTGATCAGGAGTTGGCTCAAGTCATGAGTCTGGAGCCTCTTGAAATGTTTGCCCGCGAGATTGCTCAGTTAGGCGGGCTGCCCGATGGGGATGGGCCGGAAGCGTTATTTGCCCAGTTTTCGTCGCACGAGCATTTAGCCGAGCTTCGGCGTGATTCTAGCTTAAACGGGACTAGTGCATTGAGCCTTTGGGATCCGGATCATGAGGAAGACCGGGACGAAAAAGGCAAAAAGGGATAAGGTTTTCCATGAAAATAGTCCAAAAAGGAAAAAACTTGTCCTGGAAAATTTCCTACAAAAGGCAGTTTTTTAATGCTCCAAGCGTATTGCCATATTCAAACCTTTCTTCGCTTAATATTTTTACCCGGCCGGATATAACCTCTATCTTTTCGAATGACCCGGTGCTGGAGGATACGCTGCATTACTTAAATCTTGGCCTGGCCAGGGTGTCTAATAGGGTTGGAGACATAAGCCGGGCTAGCGATGCAAAGAGGTCGGAGCTGCTTGCAAGGGCTCTGCCGGTAGCTGTTGCTGATTGCTGCAGAACCTTATATAGAAAGCATAATATCAGGGTCTCTTTTCATGATATGGCTATTGCCGGTGTCAACAAATATATTGCTCCTATGGTTGAATTATGCGGGATAGAAAATCTGGTCAGCCTCCTGGTAATGCTGGTCAATTTTAAAGATAATATCTCGGCTTTTAAAAAATTGCCAAAGAATTTTGCGCTTGAAGATTTTTTTAGAATTATCCAAATAAAATTAGCAGGCCGAGAGGCTTTTTATCTTACTGATCAAGAGATGGATTCTATCCTTTTTGAAACAATTGATCAAATAAAGCAAATTGAGCAGGCAAAAGAGAAGAGAGGGCGGGATCGGATTAAATTGTTTGATTCTTTAGTTGGTGATTCAGTGCGGCGTGATTATTGTCAGAGCCTTGCCGTGCTGGTACAGCCCGAAGCGATGGGGAGAGTTTCTGAATCATTGCACGAGACTTTGGAAGATAAACTTGATGAGGTTGTAGGTGCCTCTCTTGACAGTACACAAGATTCAATAATGAATGAAATTGCCCAATTGGTTTCGCCTGAGCACGGGAGGTACCCGGATCTTTCTGTGGAGATGACCGGTTTTATCAGCCTGCTGGATCAGGCTCCTCAGCTTCCTTCAAAATTATTAAGAGTTACATATTCGGGAGCGGTTTTTAAGCCGGATCTTAGCAAAATTGTTGGTGCATCTGATAAAGATGATGAAATATTTATCCCTTTTTCTTCTTTTGCGGCTCCCTTGTTTGAGCAGTTGTTAGTTGTCCGGCAGGCGGATCCGCAGCTGTATGGGAAAAATATTTCTGCGGCCAGAGAAGCGGTTGCTGCTGCAGTCATGAAGGGACAAAAGCGGATCTGGAGAGAAAGTAAAAGTGTTACGACCAGCCGCTATTTGGTGGAAGGGCTGAACCTTCTTTTGGATGCCGGTAAAAACCCGGAAAAGTGTTTTCAAAATAAGATTTTCTGGGATACGGTACAGGCCAGGTATCTGGAAATAGAAGAGATGCTTGAGCTTTTTGGGTTTGTCGGCAGAGTCCCTGCTGGGTTGTTTGGTGAAAACCCAATGCTCTGCCATGTCCTATTTAATGAGCTTGGCATGATAATTTATGATTCTGAGTCAAGCAAGGTTGAGTTTGCTCCTTATGTAGAGGAGAGCAGGACAATTGTTTTTAGCCGGTTGAAGGCCAAGATGCGCTCCGGAATTAAGGGTAAAATGGGAAATAGTATATCTCCGTCTCATTTGTCAAAACTCGAAAATATTTTATCAAAAAATGGAGTTTTGAGATCAAATGATTCTAATTTGTCAGTTTTAAAAAGAAGAATAAAAGAGCAGTTTGGGATGACAGTCAGAAATAACATTCTGGCCCAATTTACTGCAAAGGAACTGGAGTTTCTAATTCAGTTTTTTGAATTCTTCCCAAAACACTTGCTTGGCCCTATCCGCTTTATTGATAAGCCGACCAGGCTTCCCGCAAGCGCCAGGCAATCTACTCTTAAGAATATGCTTAAAATCTACAGGAAAAGAAAGCCATTTTTCTTTTCGTTTGATAAGCACCCTGCCGCCTTTATGTTTGATTATTGGGCCCAGGAACTAATAAATTCTGGCGATAGCTCTTTGATTTATGATAACCTGCTTTTAATGCAGATTAATCTGGCCAGGTTGATTTGGAGCTATTTTTTTTCTGATACCATAAAGACCGAATATGCTGTGATAATAGGTTTTGAAAATCCAGAAACAGAAGGGATCCAGGAGCAGTTTTCAAGGTCCTTTGTTTATTATTTACAACAGAAGAACAAGGGGGTTTTATTGGGGCAAGAAGATGACGAAGAAGGGTTTTTTGCAAAATTGTTGACCCCTCCAAGATTACTTGAGGAGAAATTGTGACAGCTATGAATGGAGTAAGAAGAATTAAAATTACGCCGCAGCAAATTAATCGGGCTTTTCGCGATAGTCCAAGAGTAGATGCTGCTTATAGGATCAAAGCCGAGTTGAGCAGTGCAGTTATTGCTGTTTGTGATCGTCTTTCTGATAAGGCGATTGATCAAGCAATGAGTGATCCGGGCTTTATTACTTCCCCGCTCTTGGTAGATGCCTGTGTCAAGATAACACAGGTAGTCAAGATGATTAAAAACCAGATAAAAGGATCCACCACAGAGGATGAGCTGCCAGAACAGATTCTGTCAGTTGCTAAAAAGGTTTGTCTCTTTATGACTCAAACCCCTCCGCCAAACTTCGCGGATTTACCAGAGCTATTTGAGCTGATTGAGAGGTCTATTCAAGAAGAGATAGATTTAGGAAAAGCCCTTCCTGTTCCAGCTGCTCTGGTGCCAAGGCCGGCGATTAGCACAGCTTCGATTGCAGTTTTGACTAATCCATTTGCAAATTGCTCTCTTCCTCTTTTTATAAAAGGCCGGCATATAAAGAGCTTTTCTGCGGTTCAATTAATCCAGGAAGTGCAAAAAATAGGGATACCTGCTCAATTTTTAAGAACCCTTTCAATTGTGGCCAATAGAATGCGGCTTGGTGATAGAGAGATGTTTTCGATAGATATAACCAAGCTTGATCCCGGCTTAAGTGAAGATAATCTGGCCCAGTATTTTTCTGACAAAATGAGTGGTGAAAAAAGGCAGTCTCCTGTAGTAGTGCAAGTCTCTTCAGAAATATCATTTGGGGGTTTGACTAAGCTCATTGGAAAAATGAAAAAGCAAGAGATGGTGAGGGCTATTTCCTCACTCGGCCCAAAACTGCTTAAATTTGACCGGGGGCAGCTTTCTGACCTGGTAAAAAGCATGGGACCCTATCAACAGCTTAGTTTAATATCACAGGTTCGTGATCCAAATACAAAGGTAGTAATTCTTTCTCTCTCGGATTTATTGGATCCGGAAAATATTGAAAAATATATCAGTGGAAATATTATGAAGCATGTTATAAGAGCAGATTGCGAGGAGGGCTATGCTGTATTTGAAAAGCTTTTTGATCTGCTTCCGGCTGAGAGAATTGCAATTGCCCTTGCCCAAAATATTTTTTCGTATAAGCGGATGGTGCGCAAATTATCTTCTTATAAAATCAAAATGCGTCTCCAAAACCGGGGTAGGGCAAAAAAAGAATGGGGCGGGGTATCAATGATTGGAATGAGAGGGCTTCTGGATAGGTTGCTGTCGCTTGAAGAAATGATGATTACTGTTTTAAGCTGGCTTGATAGGTGTATGGCTTCTGCCAAAACAACTGAAGTATTTGAGTTATTGTTTCAAAAGAACTATAATTCGCATCGAATGCTGATTCATTTTATTTATGATAACAGGGAGGAGTTTGATGAGGATTCCCGGCTTTTGGAAATATTAACCGATCTGCTTCCAGTAGAAAGTAGAGCTCTTTCAGATCAGAGCAGAATAGGATTATTAACGCCGGAGGGGGTATGGCGGGATGGGATGGGGGAGATTGGGGCTGATGAGCTATATGGTCAATTTTCCGGGGATCAAAGGGATGAGGATAGATCGGAGGCTCTTGAAGTGCTAGCTGATCTGAAGCGAAAGCTGTCTGACTAAAATAACCTGAAATTTTCTTCTTTTCTTCAAGATAAATATACATGCTAAAACTACGTATTACAACTAAAGGGATAAATCGTGCTTTTTCCCATCACGCTGCGACCAGGGATGCTGCAAAGCTTGCGGCGCAGCTTGAGACAACCACCAAGGCTGTTTGTGGAGAGATCGACTCCGATGATATTTCTAATATACTTGCTCTTTCTACGGCTTTAGCGTCTGATCCTGTCTTATTTATTGCCTGCGGAAGAGTTGCGCAAGTTGTGCAAGAACATAAAGAGCAATTTGCCGGTATTGAGTCTTTTATCTTTCCCGATACCTTAGTTGAAGCTGGAGAGGACCTTTATGGCAGAGTCAGAGAGAAGAGCGGCGGTCTTGATCAGCTTCCCAAGCTTTTTACTCTAGTCAAAAAATCGATAAGAGGTTCTTTTGCTGAGTTTGATGTTTCAACTCCTGAAGCGGAACCTGCTAAAGATTTGGTTCCAGTAAAAAAGAAAAAAGCAGCGACGGCTGTCAAGAAAAAAACTTCTGCGATTAACAATCCATTTTTAGAATTAAAAACGGATATAACTTTTGATGGGGAGAAGATTAAAGATATGAAAATGGCCTCCTTAATTGCCAAGGCACTTGAGTGCGAGGTAGAGATTGGCTTCTTGAATCTGGTAAGAGAGATTGTTCTGGGATTGGAAAAGAAGGATAGTGTCCTTAAAAAGATGGAAATATTATTGCTGGATGATTCTTTGACTGAGGATGAATTAAAGGCAAAAATAGAAGAGGAGTATGTAGAAAAGAAGGCCCAGGTCTCTCAGAAGAAAAAGGTGAAGGCATTGGTTCCTTTAACCAGTGCAGATGCGGTCCAACTTGTACAGAAAAGCATGCAAGGCTTAAAACACCGCGGGATCGCACTATGTTACGCTAAATGGGGGATTCTTTTGTATAAGATTGACCCAGAAGTTTTAGCCAAAATGGTAAGAAGCCATGCCCCAAATTTACAAAGGGATATAATTACCAAATTTGATGACCCCAATTTGCGGGCAATGGTATTGCAAGCCTCATCACTGCTTGATGATGAGGAGACTATCGAGAAATATGTCAGTGGTGCATTGTTGAATAGTGTCTTGCTGGCTCATGATGAAAAATATCTTGGGCTTTTGGAGAAGGTTTGTGAGATAGTTCCGACAGATAAGTTTGTAACTGCCTCCAAAGGGATGATCGATCTTACCTTTAGAAGAATGCATAAGATTAAGTGGTCTAACCGAGAATATGAAGATGCCCTGCTTAGTATGCTTCAGATACTTGAATTGCTCTCTCTCATAATGCCCCAAGAAAAACTCAAAGAGATCTTTGTCGGACTGCTTTATAAGAAAAAGTCTCCCCGTGATAAAAAGGTGCTTATTAAATTGTTAGAAATTCTTCGTGCTCACCTAAATATGTTTGATCGGGATAGTCGATTTATTAAAGTCCTTTTAGCGGTAGTGCCTGATTGGATGCTTCGAGAGGTGTTGGGAGAAGAGTATAAAGGCCAGAAGCTTTTTTTGACTGAGAAATTCTTTGAAGAAGATGATGATAGCGAGGAGGAGGCAGCGGGGAAAAAGAAAAAACTTGGAGAGAGTGACTATGTGTCTAATGCTTTGGAGGGGAATCAAGATGGAGTTAATAGACAGTATCGAGGAGGAGTGGAGCGGCCGTTTGATGGATTATGGAATGATGATTCGGCAAAGATGGTAGAAGCGGTCAGTTATCCTGATAAAAACAGTGTTGAGATAAAACCATCTCCAAGTCCCCAAAAAGGGCGAAAAAGAAGAAGATGGGGAAGAAAAAAATGAAGATAAAAACAATCCAAAGATGGAATAGGTTAAAGTTTGCCCCCAAAATGCTTCCAAAAGCAAATCTGGCTGCACTTAATTTGTTTTCCCGCCCTGATATTGAAAGTGTTCTTTCAAATGACGAGGTCTTGCAAAGGGTAACCTCTTTTTTGAATAAGGGATTAGGGAATATTGTAAATGCCCATAGCAGACATGATTTAAAGGTTGAGCGGAATGAAGAGGAGATGATTGTGCGCTCCCTGGCTTCTTCTGTTGGCTTAGTTATTGACAGCCTTTATTCTAATAAGATTAGTCTTTGTTTTGAGCAGAGAGAGCTTAGTATGATTCCCGGCCGGATTGATCTCTTAATTGATAATTTTTCTCCGGATCAGCTAAGAGATATTTTGATGTTTCTGGTTACTTTAGAATTAAAATCCCCCAAAATGAGAAAAAAACCTGGATATATTGAGATAAAGGAATTTCTGCAATTTTTTTCTGATAAGACTAAAGGGCAGGATGCCTTTTTTCTACCGCAGTATCAGGTGGATTTAATTTTGCAGGCAGCTATTCGTAAGATCAGACAGGAAGAAAAGGCTGAATTGGCTCCGGGACTAAAAGAGTTTTTAGGGAAATTAACTGGTTCCAGGAAGAGAAAAAGCTATGTTTCTGCTGTTGAAATGATGATTCCATCTGATCAAATGGTTGAGGCGGCGCAAAGCTTTCGGGGTAATCTGGTGTCAACTTATTATAAAAACCATCTTGATCCGAGTGCCGGATTAAATGGTCCGATAATAGCCGAATTGGCCAAAATGGCATCGGTTAGACGCGGCCTGGATATGACCGGTTTTTCTAGTATGGATGAGGTGAGAGCGGTAAACCCAAAAATGAATTTTCAGCGGATTGCTATGATCAGTTTATTAGAATATCCTCCGCGGATTAAACCCTGGACCTACTTAAAAAAAATAGCCTATGGCGGAATTTTGTTCTGGGTAGAAAATCGGGAAATAATTGGGGCAGATGAGCCGCGCGAAGAGCTCTTTATTCCCTTCACTCCGCAAGCAACTATACTTTTTGCCCAGCTTTCATTTTTTAGTCTGCGGCAACAAAATGTTTATTCTAGGGTTTTGACCCGGGTAAATGATTTTATTAATGCTCAAATTAATAAGGGCACAAGGCGCAAATATCTTAAGGATGATAGTAGATTTACAAAGAGTATCTATTTAAGACTAGGGCTGGCACTGCTCAAGGAGGAAAAAGATAAGGGGAATAATCTTAATGAATTATTTAAAAACAAGATATTTTGGAATATACACCAAAAAGAGTATCTTAAAATTGAGGATGTTATAGAGTTTGTCGGTTTAATTGGACAGGTGCCGCAGATGCTTTTATCAACGGATCCGATGTTTTTGCATTTTATTTTTAACGAGAAAGGGCTGTTAATTTATGATTCAGAAAGCGGCGATTATGAGATGGTCCCGTACCCAGAATCGTTTGCCCAAAAAGTAATGGATAGAATAAGAAAGAGCATAGGTGGACATGTAAAGACAAACGGATCAATGATGCCCTTACCGGAGGCCGATTATCGATTATTAATGGATAGAATATTAAAGAATGAGTGGGAGAGAGATGATCCTCGTGATTTGTCCCGCTTTGCCAGCTTAAGGAAAAAAATAAAAGAAGACTATGCTGTCAACTTATGGAATAGTGTCAACTATGTCTTTTGCCAGGAAGAGCTTGAGTCATTAGCCGAGCTTTTTGAGTTTTTCCCAAGACACCTGCTCAATTTTATTCGTTCGGTGCAAAAAAGCCGCCATATTCCACGGGGGTCTGCCAAGCTCTCTTTGCGCGAGGCAGTCAGCAAAACGCTGGAAGAGAGCAGTGCTTTTGATTTTTATTCATCACAGGGATCCCTGGTATTAAACTACTGGGATCAGACGATGATGAGATTTAGAGAATCTAAGCAGAGTGCCAGAATTTTTGGGGTTTTTTGTTTAGGCTTAGCACGTCTAATTTGGGAGCATCAGTTGACTGATAAACAAAAGCAAGAATATATAAATTTAAAGAATTTACATGGTGTAGAGTATGAGGGCCTGTTTGAGGATTTTTCTAGAAATTTAGTCTATTATGTTAGGCAGTTAAATCGTGATGGCAGGCTAGATACAAAAAATCCAGAAGAGTTCTATTTTAGCCGATTATTGTCTCCCCCCCGTTTGCTTGCCGCCCCAAAATAATTCCTCTAAAAAGTGAAATTTTTTGGTAGAATGGTCGATAAATATATGTAACATCCTGAAAGAAAAAGGAGGTGAATATTAATGAAAAATTTAGGAAGAATTTCTGCGACACCAGCGCCGATTCGTTGGAATAATTTTAGTGCAAGGGTTAGAGATTTTGGTGCAGCTTCAGTGCGTCTTGTTGAGGATCGTATGGGCCCGGGGCTTATTGAAGATATGGATGACAATAGATTTCTTGAAGCATATGCTTTTTCTGCTGCCTTTGGAAGGGTAGCTGAGATTGAAAGTGAAGTATTTGGATTCCATATTCTACTTGATAGTCGAGAAGACCATGGATCATCCTTAGTTCATGGAACAGACTTATTTCAAAACAGTGAGGTTGAATCTTTTAAACTTACACCACGGGGTTGATCTTTAGGCTGGGTAATAATGGTTTTATGTTATAATTATTAATGCCAAAGATTCTGTCAAAAGAGCGCTTAGCGCAAAATATTGTCCAGATTGAGGTAGATGCGCCAATGATTGCGAGGTCTGCCAAGGCTGGACAGTTTGTGGTCTTGCGTATTAATGAAGAGGGAGAGCGAATTCCATTAACTATCGCCGACAAGGATCCTGAATCCGGAAAAGTTACGATTATATTCCAGGAGGCCGGAGCATCAACCTGCTATCTGGGCAGCCTGGAAGTTGGTTCAGAAATTAAGAATATCCTCGGTCCTCTTGGAACCCCGGCCCATATAAATAAGGTTGGCCATGTGGTTGTGATTGGCGGCGGAGTTGGGATCGCCGAAATTTATCCTGCTATCAAAGCTTACAAAGATGCTGGGAATAAAGTAACAACTATTATTGGAGCCCGTTGTAAAGACCTTCTTCTTTCGGAAGCCAAAATTAAATCTATTACTGACGAACTTTTGATAACTACTGATGATGGGTCGTGCGGGCGCAAGGGTTTTGTCACCGAGATTCTTAAAGAGATGCTTGAAGACTCCTCAATTGAGATTAATCTGGTCTATGCGGTCGGTCCGGTCCCGATGATGGAAGCGGTCTGCCATGTAACAGCCCCGGCAAAGATTAAAACAATTGTCAGTTTAAACCCAATTATGCTTGATGCAACCGGAATGTGCGGTGTTTGCCGTGTTACGGTTGGTGGGCAGACGAAATTTGGATGTGTTGATGGTCCGGAGTTTGACGGCCACTTAGTTGACTTCAAAGAGTTAAAAGCCCGCCTATCTGCCTACAAAGATAAAGAAAAGATTGCCTCGGACCATGTCTGTAAATTAGCTCATTTATAGTTTTCTGCTGAAATTTTCTCTTTTTCCTGCCGATATGATATAAAGGAGAATCCGATGGCTATTAATCCAATTAGGGGAGGAGGAAAGTTTTTTGCTCCAGATAATGTTTCTGGTGGGTCGCGAAAACCTTTTAAGGCCCTAAAACTTCATCCTGAAGTTGTTGCTAAGCTGGTATTTCGAAGTCAAGAATTTAGGGGTCGCACCAGTGAGCAAAGGTCTTTTTTTGAATGGTATCCTCTAATTGCTTTGTATGGAGTCAAAGATTTATCTTGCAGCCTTCCTTGTGAATTTGATGGAATAATTGTGGTTGAAAACGATAGAGACTTACTTGGTTTGCTTAAAACCCAGTTAAGGACTTATTTAGCCGGGATAGACATTTATCCTGAATTTGTGAATTTAGATCAAACTTCTATTTGGGAAGATCAGGATTTTGTTGTATTAACTGCTAGTAAAGAAGCGGGTTTTGGGAAGGTTGCACAAGTTGTGCAAGATGGAAAGAGATATTTGGTATTTATGGATGGAAATCTGGGTTATCAAAAGATAACCGGTGAAACTATCACAGCCGATATCCGTGGCGAGAGCCAAAAAGATCATATTATTATTGGAATGTCGAGTGGGGCTCAAAATAATTTTGAAATATTGAGAGCCGGTGGTAACTTTGTTTTGCTGCGCCGAGAATTTAATGTGATTTTTCCGCTTTTGTTTGGAAAAACCTGCTAACTGATTTTTGTTCTTGTTTTTTGTTATGTTATAATATAATAATAATGCCTGCTGATAGACATAAAATACCCGAAAGACCAGTAGCTGATCGCATTAAAGACTTTGAAGAGGTTGCCCTTCCGTTTGACCTTGAATCAGCTAAAGCCGAGGCCAAGCGCTGCATACAATGTAAGAAACCAAAATGTGTTGATGGTTGTCCTGTTGAGATCGACATTCCTGCCTTTATTAAGCTTGTCGCCGAAGGTAAACAAGATGAGGCGCTTGCTAAAATAAAAGAAAAAAATGCCCTTCCGGCTGTTTGCGGACGCGTTTGTCCCCAAGAAGATCAGTGTGAGAAGCTGTGTATACTCGGGATTAAGGGGAAGCCTGTAGCTATTGGTGCGCTTGAGAGGTTTGCGTCGGAGCAGCCCTCACCCTCAATCCCTCTCCCAGAGGGAGAGGGAAGTACAAAAGTCAAGGTTGCCGTTGTTGGCTCGGGGCCGGCGGGGATAACATGTGCGGCGGATTTGGCGCATATGGGATACAAAGTTACTATGTTTGAATCATTGTCTGATTCTGGTGGGGTTTTGATCTATGGAATCCCAGAATTTCGTCTTCCTAAGAAAATTGTTCGAACAGAAATTGAATATGTAAAATCACTCGGAGTAGAGCTTTTAAATGATGTCTTGATTGGAAAGACTCTAACGATAGAAGATCTGTTTAAAGATGGATATAAAGCCATCTTTGTCGGTTCCGGAGCCGGGCTTCCTAATTTTATGAGAATTCCCGGGGAGAATTTGTTGGGAGTTTATTCTGCCAATGAATTTTTATGCCGAATAAATATGATGAAGGCCTATAAATTCCCAAAATATTTAACTCCAATCAAAATTGGAAAGAAAGTTGCTGTGTTTGGAGCGGGAAATGTTGCAATGGATGCTGCTCGCTGTGCTTTGCGCCTTGGAGCAGACGAAGTAAAGATCATTTATCGTCGCGCTCGAGAGCAGATGCCGGCTAGGATTGAAGAGATTGAGCGGGCAGAAGAAGAGGGGATAGACTTTCATCTTTTAACCGCTCCGACCGAACTTTTCGGCAATGAAAATGGCTGGATTAAAGAAGCAGAGTGTTTAAAGATGGAGTTGGGTGAACCAGATAAGTCTGGAAGAAGACGTCCGGTACCAGTTCCCAATTCCGAGTTTCGAGTTTCCATTGATACTGCTGTTATTGCGATTGGAAATAAACCGAATCCGCTTATTCCACAATCGGCCTCTGATTTAAAGACCGAGAAGTGGGGCGGGATTATTGTTGACCCAGCTACGCAAATGTCCTCTATTCCGGGAGTTTTCGCCGGCGGCGACATTGTCCGCGGTGCTGCAACTGTTATCTCTGCAATGGGGGATGGAAAAGTGGCGGCGCGTAAAATAAAGGAGTTTTTAAATGTCTAAAGATATAGTTAATCAGGCAAAAGAGAAGTTTGGAAAGATTGTTGAGGAGCAGTTGGCGCGGGTTGAGGTTCTGAAGAAAGGGATGGATGAGACCGATTTTTCTAAATTAAAACCTATTATTATCGGAGTCTGTTTTGGAGACGGAATTGGAGAGGTTATTTCAAAACATGCCGAGACAGTTTTAAAACACATGTTAAAGAGTGAAGTGGCCTCTAAAAAAGTAGAATTTAAAGATATTGCCGGGCTTACCATTGAAAACCGGGCTAAACATAAAAAAGCAATTCCGGATGATGTATTGGCCGAGTTAAAATCTTGCCATGTTATTTTAAAAGGACCGACAACTACTCCTCAGGCCGGAGACCAATGGCCAAATATTGAGAGTGCCAATGTTGCCATGCGTCGATATTTGGATTTATTTGCCAATGTCCGTCCGGTTCGAATTCCATCTGATGGAATAGACTGGTGTTTCTTCCGCGAAAATACCGAAGGGGCTTATGTTCTAGGGTCAAAGGGGATAAACGTTTCAGATGATATTAGTTTTGATTTTAAAGTAATAACTGAGCAGGGAGCAGAGCGTATTGTCCGCATGGCTTTTGAATATGCCAAGAAAAATAGCATTGATCGGGTAACTGTTATTACAAAATCAAATGTTGTAAAAACTACTGACGGCCGTTTTTCAAAAGTAGCCTTTCGAATTGCAAAGGAATATCCCGGGATTAAATTAGACGAGTGGTATATCGATATTATGACAGCCAAGTTGATTGATCCTGCTCGTCGCAGCGAATTCAAGGTTATGGTTATGCCTAATCTGTACGGAGACATTTTAACTGACGAGGCCGCTCAGCTTCAGGGCGGGGTTGGAACTGCTGGTTCTGCCAATATTGGGAAGAAATGGTCAATGTTTGAAGCAATTCATGGCAGTGCTCCCCGCATGGTTAAAGAGGGAAGGGCAAAGTATGCCGATCCGTGTTCAATGGTTCGGGCCTCTGCAATGCTTTTGCGTCATATCGGATATCCAGATCGTGCTGCCAATGTTGAAATGGCGCTCGAGGTTTGCGGGCAGTATGAGAAGAAGATCAAAATCACCGGACGCGATACCGGGGTTACTGGTGAAGAATATGTCAATTATCTACTATCGTGGATAGATAATCCGGGATTAAAGGCCCGCTGGGAAAAAGGCAGTGCTTAAAATTGCTGGTCGCGAAATTAAATCTCGCCTTTTCATAGGTACCGGTAAATTTCCAAGTACAAAAATCATGCTTGAAGCCATTGAGGCTTCAGGAGCAGAAATTGTAACCGTTGCCCTGCGTCGGGTAGATATTGATAATCCCCAAGATAATTTAATCGAAGCGATTGATCGAAAGAAATATTTGTTTCTTCCCAATACCTCCGGAGCCAGAACTGCGGACGAGGCCGTTCGTATTGCCCGTTTAGCTAAAGGTTTAACTAATTGGGTAAAGCTAGAAGTAACCCCAGATCCAAATTATCTGCTTCCGGATCCGATTGAGACATTAAAAGCTGCTGAAATATTAGTCAAAGAAGGATTTGTCGTTCTGCCATATATTAATGCCGATCCTGTTTTGGCTCTGAAGCTACAAGATGTCGGATGTTCTACGGTTATGCCGCTTGGATCTCCGATCGGATCACATAAAGGGCTAAGAACTGCCGATGCAATTAAGATAATAATCGAACAAGCTCGAGTTCCAGTTGTTGTTGATGCAGGACTTGGTGCTCCATCTCATGCTGCCCAGGCAATGGAATTAGGGGCTGACGCTGTTTTAGTAAATACTGCCATTGCGATTTCACCAAATCCGAAATTGATGGCGCAGGCCTTTTGTAAGGCTGTAGAGGCGGGGAGAGAGGGATATCTTTCTGGCTTAGCCTCCCCTTCTGAGAAAGCGTCTGCATCGAGTCCTCTGACTGGATTTTTGAAATAATGCTTAATCCTGTATAAAATGTCTATCTACTCTTAGGATCAAATCTCTCAGTTTAGAAGCAGAAGAGGCTGGTCGGTTTTCTATACCAACTTGTTCTGCTAATAAATGATAGTTTGTGAACATAGGCCATGGGCCGTCGATGGTTTCCCTTCTTTTTGCTTCTGTTAATAAAACCGCTGGATGAGATAGAAATCCTTGGATTCTGATTTGTCTGTAATCTTTTGCAAAAGAGCTTTGCATTTTTCTGATTTGTTGTGGCGACATCGTAATATTTCCGTTGGTTCTAATAAGAGCACTAAGGCTGGAACAAAAAGGGACAATATCTCCTCCAGCAAAGAGCATAGAAGGCATCATGTAAGGGGAGAAAGGGGTCTCTAGCCAAAAGTATGAATTTATTGTGCGGAATAAATTGTATTCAAATTCCCCATTTTCTAATAGTAATTTAATGGCATTTCCCGAAGGGAAAATCCTTCCCTCCTTTGGTCTTTTTATTAATGTTTGAATTTGTTTTCCTATTGATTTTTGAGTTGCTTTCATTTCTTCTCCTAAACCTTCCATTAATTTTGTTAGAAAAAGTACTGTTTGCACTCTATTTCTTTCTAAGCTGTGTAACAAAAGACCTCTAAAGATCGGATTAAGTTTTATTAGAACTCTTTTGGCTTCTTCTAGCGAAAGAGGATGTGATGGATCAAGACTTAAGCCCACCTCGATTTTGTTTGGATACTGCTCTGCTGTTTTGAGGAGATCATCTATTATTGTTTCTGGTCCACCCGAAGCAGAGGTTATTATTCTAACCTTTTTTGCTCCATGTTCGATCATCATTTTTACGATGTCAGTTAGAAAAGGGGTAGTAAAAGGCTCATTGTAGCTTAGAGAGACTGGAAGGTTTAGTGGAAAACGGATTTTGGGGAGCCATTCTCTAAATTCTTCGAGAGTACTTGTTCTTCTATCCCATTTTCCAGCATTTGCACAGTAAGGGCAAAGGTGTGGGCAGTTATTGCTAAATGCAATAGAAGCTACTAAGATTGTATTTTCTATCTTGTTCCAATCTATTTCATTTACTGCTTCACCTAGCTCTTTGATGCCAAGAAAAAGAGTAGAGCGTTTTGCTAAATCTAGGCCAAGTGCTTCCAGAGTACTTAAAACATTATTAATCTCTGAAGAACCTGTTAATATCTCTTTTGCTTGATCTAAACATTCATTTAGGAGGGAGGGTTTATAGCCTGTATAACTTCTTATAGCTTCATGGATAGCAAGGTTTTCACCAAGAATATAGCCAAAGTCGGATATTGCTTCAATATGTGCTGCAAGTTTCTCCTGTTTTTCTCTAGACAGGCTTTGCGTAAGCGGCATTTTGGTTTTAGGATTAACCTGTTGGTCTATTTTTGAATATATTTTAATCGCGTTTTGCAGTCTTCCAATCATGTTTCTATATCGGATATAGTTTTAATTAATTTCAGCTGATTTTTGAAATTGTGGAAATAGCCTGAAATTTTTCTTATAACAACCAGATAAAAAGATACAATGATAACTTTACCCTCTGTTTCCAGAAGAACTTTTCTTAAAGTGGCTGGTGCTGCTGCGGCTGTTGAAACAACATTATTATATAGTTCTCCTGTTTCTGATATATTTACATATCACAACCCGTTTGTTACTGCTCATCCTAGAATTAAAGGGTTATATCCTTTAATTATTAAGAGTGGTTCTGCTGAATCGCATTATGCAATATCGCAACTGGGTCGAATAAAAAATGGGGCTTATTATTTGCGTCTGATATTGCAAGAGGGGACCTTTGCTCAGTATTTTCATGCCATTGAATCATTTGTTATGTCTAATTTAGGAGAAACAGATGTAACTATTCAAAGGATGATAGGTAGTAGAGAGGGTTGGGAAAGAAGTATTGGGATGCTGATTCAAAAACAAAGAAAAGAACATGCCGGTTCATTTAGCGGATTTCCTCTTCGAGTCTACCAAACCCTTTTCTTTCGCCATCCTGTTATTTATTCTGATCTTGCCAAGGTGCTCAGACCCAATTCCGTAGTTTGGGATGCCGGTTGTTCTATTGGGCTTTCAACCGAGAGTCTTCGTATGGCCCTTCGGCCGGATATCAGGGTAATTGGAACAGATATTAGTCCATATGCACTTAATTATTCCAGAAGAGCAAAATACTTACTGACTGCGCCGGTACTTATTGGAACATATAAGACTGACTTTGAGAGTGATCAAACGCATCTGGATCATTTTTTTCATTATGCAAGAGAACAGAAATGGGATCCAGGTAATGTGTTAAGTAGTTTTTTTAGTCTTAAGGAAGGTTCTCTGGGTAAACTTTTTATTTCGAGTAGAGATGAATCGAAAATTAGCTTTAATTACGACGACATTACCTTGGAGAAATCTGTTATTTTAGATAATTCTGTTGATGCAGTAGTCTATACCAATGTTCATCGTTATTTGGGGAGGAGAGGGGATTTGGCTGTTCATAAGATCCATAAAAAATTGAAGTCTGGAGGGAGTGTTTATTTTGGGGGGTTAGAGGACTTTATCCCTTCATTTGAAGCGGTTTTTGGTAAGGGAAGGTTATTATCTAAAAATCGTAAGACCGGTTTTTGTTATTATGTTTTTGTGAAGAAGTAAGCAGGTCTTATGGGCCGTTCTGGATATTGAGATAATGTTATAATTAATTATGACTTTTCTTGATATTCTAAACAAAAACCCAATCACTTTCGATGATTTTAAAAGGCTTTTATCTAAAGAGGGCGCCGATAATATCGAAGCTTTGGCCCAAAGATCCCATCAATTAACCAAAAAACACTTTGGAAAAACCATCCAACTTTATGCTCCAATTTATCTATCAAACGAATGCAATAACCAGTGTGTTTATTGCGGGTTTAATAGTAAGGTTTCTGAAAAACGTATTAGCCTAACTGTTGATCAGGCATATGATGAGGCAAAGGTACTGTCAAAAATGGGCTTTAAGCATATTCTTTTAGTCTCCGGAGAAAAAAAAGAAACAATCTCGGTCGATTATTTAAAAAAATTGGTTTCAAAACTTCGAGGATTATTTTCTTCTATCTCAATTGAAATCTATCCAATGACCGAAGAAGAGTATATAGAGCTTTTTGCTGCCGGAGTGGATGGGTTAACTATTTATCAGGAAGTTTATGATCGAGAAATTTATAAAAAGGTCCATCCAGCCGGACCAAAGAGTGATTATGATTTTAGATTTGATACTCCTGAGAGGGGAGGGACGGCCGGTTTCTATCGGATTAATATCGGCTATCTTCTGGGTTTGGGTGATTGGTTTTCCGAAACACTGGCATTAGCCAAACATGCAGAGTATCTTCAAAAAAAATTCTGGCAATCGCAGGTTTCTATCTCTTTCCCCCGACTTAAAGGGTCTTCGGTGTCAGACCTGCAATTAACCCAAATGATCTGTGCCCTGCGCATCTTTTTGCCCAAAGCAGGCTTAGTCTTATCCACTCGCGAACAGGCCGAACTGCGCGATAATCTTATTCCGTTAGGAATTACCCAAATGAGTGCAGCCTCCCGCACTTCTCCCGGAGCTTATTCGATTGATGCCCCCTCCAGTTCCCAGTTTCCAGTTTCCGATCTGCGCACTCTTTCCGAAGTTGCCGCCGCGATTACTGCCAAAGGCTATGAGCCGGTATTTAAGGATTGGGATAGCAACTTTATTATGCTATAATTCTGTCCATGCTACGAGACTTGATAGAGGTTGCGAAGGGAAAGAAGAAGGCCAGCCTGCTTCTAAAAAACTGCCAGGTTATCAACGTAATTAACGGGGAAATAACCCCAACTTCAGTTGCGATCTATAAGGACAAAATAGCTGGTTTTGGAGAATATGAGGCAGAAGAGGTAATTGACCTAAACGGCCAGTATGTTGCTCCATCCTTTATCGATTCCCATATCCATATTGAATCCAGCATGCTTAATCCGGCAGAATTTGCAAAGACCGTCATTCCTCATGGCACCGGAGCGGTAATTGCCGATCCTCATGAAATCGCAAATGTTTTAGGAATAGCCGGTATAAAATATATGCTTTCTGTGACAGAATTCCTCCCGATTGATTTTTATTTTACTTTATCATCATGTGTCCCTTCTTCGATCCTGGAGACCTCCGGAGCAAGATTGGAAGCAAATACACTGGCCCCTCTAATGAAAAATAAGCGGGTTGTGGGATTGGCCGAGATGATGAACTTTCCCGGAGTAATTTCACAAAATATCAATGTACTCAAAAAGATTGAAATGGCCGGCTCAAAGGTAATTGACGGACATGCGCCGGGTTTGAGTGGAAAGAATCTCCAGGCCTATATTGCGGCCGGAATTTCAAACGACCACGAATGTATTTCGCTTGAGGAGGCCAGAGAGAAGCTTAAGTTGGGTATGTTTATAAAAATCAGGGAGGGTACCTCTGCTAAAAACCTTACAACCCTGCTTCCGCTGGTAAACCAAAAAAATTCTTATGCCTTTTCTTTTTGCACCGATGATATTGCAGCGGATGATTTATCAAAGGGGCATATTAATCTTATGGTCAAAAAAGCGGTTGAGCTGGGAATGGATCCGGTTATGGCGGTCAGGCTGGCCAGCTTCAATCCTGCTCTGCACTATGGCCTAAAGAGCGTTGGTGCAGTTGCGCCGGGCTATTTTGCCGACCTGGTTGTTTTGGGTGATTTGCACGAATTTAAAATTAAAATGGTCTATAAGCGCGGCAGAGTGGTCTTTTGGCGCAATAGAATGATCGCATCTGTATTGCTTAAGAAGAAAAAGATTGTAAAAGAGACAATAAATGTTAAACCCTTTAAGACTGAGGCTTTTAGAATTAAGGCAGAGGGCAGTCAGGTAAAAAATGCAAAGATAATACAGATTGTTTCGAACCAGCTTATTACGCAAAAACGAGTTGAAGAGGTAAGAGTGCAGGACGGACTTGTAATTCCTGATATTGCAAAAGATATTATTAAAATTGCAGTAGTTGAACGCCACAAGGCTTCGGGGAAAATCGGGTTGGGACTGGTTTCCGGATTTGGCCTTAATAAAGGTGCAATTGCCCAGAGTATCTCGCATGACTCTCATAATATTATTTGTATTGGAGCAGATGACGAGGACATGGCCTCTGCTGTTCGTCAGGTAATAAAGATGAAAGGTGGAATTGCAATAGTTGCCGGTGGACTGGTTTTGGCCCAAATAGCACTGCCGATTGCAGGTTTAATGTCCGAATTAAATGCCGATGATATTTCTAGAGATATGGAAAAATTAGTTGATACTGCCGCCAAACTGGGAAGTAAAATTAAGGATCCCTTTTTAGTCTTGTCTTTTCTGGCTCTTCCGGTTATTCCAGAGCTTAGAATAACCGACCATGGGTTAGTAGAGACTGCAAATCATAAATTGGTCAGACTGTTTGAATAAAACTAGAAGTGTTTGAGAAAAAGTTTGTCAATCTCCTCTCTGTTTATAAACCAGTTTCCTGGTTCTTCGTCTTTTGTATTGCCGGGCAGCATAAAGCTCTGAATGTCATCTTTACCCATCATGCGCGCAGAGTTTAGCAGCAGGATAATTTCTTTTATCGATAAATCAGTCTGAATGTTTTCTTTTAGAAGATTAAGTATTAATGGTGCCTTTATTATTTGAACAGGGCGGGCCATTTTCTTTAACAGGGCTTTTAAGAACTGCTGCTGCCGTTTTACCCTGGTAATGTCGCCCATCGGATCAAGACGATAACGGATAAACTGGTTGACCTGTTTGCCGTTTAATTTTTGAGAGCCTTTTTTTAGGTCTATATGTAAATTTTGTGCCCGGTCGCTATATTTCATGTCTTTGTCGACATAAAGGTCAACTCCTCCCAGCAAATCTACAATTTTTATTAAAAGAGTTGTGTTTAATATAATATAGCGGTCAATTTCTTTGCCGGTCAGATCTTCCAGTGTATTTTTTACCAGTGGAATCCCGCCCATTACAAATGCGCTGTTTATTTTATTCATGCCGTGCCCGGAAATGTTAACGTATGAATCTCTTGGAATGGAAACAAAAATAAATTTTTGTTTTTTGGGAGAATAGCGCAAAAGCAGCATACTATCGGTGCGGCCCGGTTTGGTTTTTCTGGTTTCCGCATCAAAGTAAAGATCTGTTCCCAAAATCAAAACATTTAATGGTTTGTCCAGTATTCCAAAACGAAGCATGGGGGGGAGTCTTGATGGAGTCAGAAGATTAATATAGAAAAATAGTATCCAGGCAATAATGAAAAATATAACAATGATCCTCAGAAGATCTATCTTGTGTTTCCTTTTTTTCACTGCCTATAACCTATTCGTTGGGGTATCCAACCGGAATTAAATATATCGGGTCCATATCTTTTGAAATGCCCAGGGCGCTTTGTGCCACTGCATCCCAGAAAGCACCAACCGGAATGGAGCCCAGGCCAAGGGCGACTGCCTGCAGGTGGATGTTTTGTGCAGCATGGCCCGCTTCCATATAAACGTAACGAATCCCGCGGGAGCTTCCGTACTTTGGTTTGTTTTTTTGAAAATCGGCTGCTATTACAATAACTACCGGGGCTTCTCCTATAAAACTTTGTCCCAGGGAGCAGCGGACCAGCTCTGGGCGTTTATCGCTTTTTGTTACCAAAACTAATTTGTGCAGTTTTGGGAAATATTCATAAACACCGTCCTTATTCACCAAATACAGCGTGAGCGGATAGATCGCTCCGGCGGAGGGTGCGGTTCTCCATTCCCATGTGCTTTCGGTTATTCCCTGTCCGGCCCAGAGAATTTGCGATATTTGTTCTTTTGTCAGCTGGTTGGGATGGTAGCTTCGGTAGGACCTTCGTCTAAGCAGTGTTTCTTCGACAGAGGTTTTTCCCGAATATTTTGGCGGCGGAAGTTTTATCTCTTTTGGCACTGCAAAAGAGGCTCCAGCCAATGATAATATAAACAGACCGATGAGAAGTTTTCTCATGGAGGAATTATAGCATAAAAGAAAGTCCCGGACGAGAGACGGGGAGGCTCTCGCCGGGACCCGAAATTAACCTACATTGATTAATTCAGTTTCTTTTGAGCTGGCTTTTTTATCCATCATTTGCATATCATCGATGATGATTTCTGTTGAGGATTTTTTTTGGCCCTTGCTCTCATACTGACTGGTTCGCAGTTTTCCGACTATTGCGATCAATTTACCCTTTTTTAGGTAATCTTCGCAGACTTTAGCCAGACCGTTGAAAGCTACACAGCGGAAGAAATCAGCTTTTGATTCTTCGCCTTTTTTCACATAGCGGTTTACTGCTAAGCGGAAGCTAACAACAGGCTTTGAGTCTTTGGTATGGCGGACTTCCGGGTCTGCAACCAATCTTCCTGTAAGCATTATCTTGTTTACGTTCATTCTTTATCACCTCCTTTTGTAAGTATTTGTACTATTACTAGCAATTTTCCCGCCCATGTTTAGGGGATAGGATATAGGCTATAGGATATAGAGAATTTACTATAAAATCAGGAAAAAGGTGCGAAGC
>JABMQY010000077.1 GCA_013202975.1 Candidatus Saganbacteria bacterium | reverse complement strand
CGTTTGTAGAACTAAGAAAAGTAATCAGGGGAGAAATACCGCTTAGTGAGTTAGGAAGGATTATTCCACAAATTGCCACAAATTTATTGGTGCTTGCTTTAAAAGTTGTTCTGTTCTTATTTGTCTTATTTGTTATTATGATGTTGTTTAAAGAATGGGAGAGGAGAACAAAATGAAACGTCCAACATCCAACGTCCAACGTCCAAATAAATTACAAAGGATTTGGAATTTAGTAATTGGGATTTGTCTGGTAGTTGGAATTTGGGCGTTGGGCGTTCCTGCTGGTGCTGCAACCTATACAGTTACAAATACCAATGATTCCGGAGCCGGATCTTTGCGCCAGGCTATTAATGATGCGGTTGCTAACATTGGGGCAGACACGGTTGAATTCAATATTCCGGATACAGATACAAACTACATAACTGCTGGTAGAGCTAGTTATTGGAGAATCAGGCCTACTTCTGTTTTGCCTGCCCTTGATCCTGACCCTTCCGGAGATTCGGTTGCCACCTCGATTGATGGAACATCGCAGACGACTAACCAGGGGGATACCAATCCGTTTGGACCAGAGATAATGATTGATGGAACTTCTGTCGGGGCGGATGATAGCGGAATTGCTATCTCAACAGCTAATTGTGTAATTCAGGGGATCATAATAAACAATTTTGGTGGTGACGGACTTGGAATAAGTGGTGCCAGCGGCAATGCTATTTATGGGTGCTATATCGGGACCGATGCGACGGGAGAAGCTTCCCAGGCAAACGGCCTGGGGATAGCTATTACTAGCGGAGCCCAGGACAATATAGTAGGAAGCAGTGAGAGCTCCAACAGAAATATTATTTCAGGAAATACGAATAGTGGGATAGAAATATCAAGTGATGTTCTTGCATCGACCATATCATCTGGGAACAAGATTTTTGGAAATTACATTGGGGTAAACAGGGGAGGGGGAGCTGCTTTAGCAAATGGGGGTTCAGGAATAAATTTAGGCAATGGTTCGCAGACTAATGAGGTTGGTGGAATAAATAGTGGAGAGGGAAATATAATATCCGGGAATACTAGTAATGGGATTAATTTAGATGTCTCGGTTAGCAATACTATATTAGGAAATTTAATTGGAACAAGTTCTGATGGTGCCAGCAGTGTTCCAAATGGAGAAAATGGAATATTTCTGCTGGAGGGTTCTGCAAGTAATGTTATTGGTAATGGGAGCACCGCCGGACGAAATATTATCTCGGGAAACACTGAAGCCGGGATTAGAAGCGTTGGGAGTGGCGTAGACAGTCTTCTGATAAAGGGTAATTATGTGGGGGTGAATGCAGCCGGAACCTCTGCTTTGGCAAATGGGACAATTGGAATCTATCTTGCTGACGGGGCTTCTCATGAAGTTGGAGGAACCGGATCCGGAGATGGAAATGTGGTTTCCGGGAACACTGAAAATGGAATACAACTTGATGCAGGGAGTTATTGTCAGATATTGGGAAATTATGTTGGAATCGACGCTTCCGGCGCAAATGCAATAGGAAATGGAGTGAATGGAATTTTCTTTGGCGACAATTCTAGCTATAACAATATTGGAGATGGAACATCTGATGGACGCAATATTATCTCGGCAAATGGAGACAGTGGTATTGAGATGACCGGGACCGATACAAATTCTAATGAGGTTAATAATAATTATATCGGGACGGATGCTAATGGTGCTTACGGGACTGGGCTGGAAAATACTAACAATGGATTATTTTATGATTCTGATACAAAGTATAATAAGGTGTTTTCTAATAGAATCAGAGATAGTTTGGTTGCTATTAATTTTGCTAATGGATCTAGTGGTTATGAGGTTTCTAATAATGTGATCATTGGAGAGGAGGTTACTAATAGTAAGGGGCTGTTTCTGTTGGATGGGGGAGAAGCTGGTACCGCAGTCGTAAGCAGCAATGAGGTAAGAGGTTTTAATACGGGGATTGACGTGTCGATTTCAACTGAGGCGACTTTAAATATTAATCATAGTACAGTTGTAAAAAACAACAATTCAACAGGGAATGGGGTCGGGATTTGGGTAAGTTCTGGAACGGTTAATATATCAAATTGTATTGTTGCAACAAATACGACCGGAATAGCTTCAAGTGACAGTAGTGTCGGGATACAGTTAACCGGAGGTACGGTTTTGGTTAGTTATTCGGATCTTTATGGCAACAATATTAATTATGAGGTCGATGACGGTACGCTGACGACTACAGCTACAATCCATGCTTTGGCTTTGTTTGCTGATTCTGATAATAATGACTATCATCTAAATTATAACTCACCCTGTATTAATACCGGAACTCCTGAGGGGAGTGATATGGGGGCTTATCAGTATACCGGGTCAACTCCTGAGGTTAGGGTTATTTCTCCAAATGGAAGTGAGAACTGGCAGGAAGAATCTTCTCAAACCATAACTTGGAATGCCTCTTCTGAATCTTCTGATATAACATCGATCGATCTTTCTTATTCAACCGATGGGGGTTCAAACTATACCGCTATAACAACCGGTTTAAGTAATTCAGGATCTTATTCCTGGACGCTCCCCAAGGCCGATTCTACCCAGGCAAGGGTAAAAGTTGTGGCAAATAGTCCAAGTAGTACTTCGTCAGATGAGTCTGACTCTGATTTTACTATTAGTTCAAAAAATGTGCGGTTACTTGGCGCTGTTATGACATATCCAATCAAGATTCGTCCGATGCAGGGAGAAACGACAAAGATTGCTTATCATCTGAGCACGCAGGCTGACATAAAGATACTTTTAATTAGTAAATATGGCCGGGTGCATACGGCCTATTCCGCAGCTGCAGGTGCCGAGGGTGGTCAGGCAGGGTATAATGAGATAAGTGTTAATGGGAATTCCTTTATAACAAATGGATATTTGCCTAATGGTGTTTATATGATTAAGCTCATTAGTCAGAATAAGGTTATCGGTTCCGGTCATCTGGTTATCTTGGATTAGGGGTTTTTGGCTTGACAAATCAAATTACCCTTGTCATACTTTCAAATATCATGTAGAGGGGGTGAAGAATAATGGTATCAGGATATTGTGTAAAATGTAAAAAGAAACAGGAAATGAAGGATTCTAAAGCGGTTACTTTAAAAAATGGCCGCAAAGCAACAAAGGGAGTCTGCCCAGCTTGCGGAACAAAAATGTTTAGGATCGGCGGCTAAAATAAGGATAATTCCAAGATTTCTACTTAGCGCAAAATCTGCTATAATAGGAAGCCATGGCTTCTAAAAAAGCTGATTTTGTCCATTTACATGTCCATTCAGAGTTTAGTCTTCTAGATGGTGCCTCGCGGATTTCCGGTTTGATCAATCATTGTCAAGAACTAAATATGCCTGCAGTGGCTATTACGGATCATGGGTATACTTATGCCCTTATCAATTTTTATATAAAAGCCAAGGAGGCCGGGATTAAGCCCCTTTTAGGCTGTGAATTTTATCAGGCACCCCGCACCCGTTTTGACAAAGAGACGAAAAAAGACCGTTCCCCTTATCATTTAACAGTATTGGCAAAAAATAATGCCGGCTACCGTAATCTTCTTAAGTTGGTTTCCCTTGCTTCAATAGAGGGATTCTATTCAAAACCCCGGATAGATAAAGAGCTGCTTGAAAAGTATAAGGAGGGACTGGTTGTTCTCTCCGGCTGTCTCAAAGGTGAAATTTCCCAATATATATTAGAAGATCAATTTGATAAAGCAAAAGAGGCAGCGAAATGGTTTAAAAAGATATTTGGGGACGACTTTTATTTGGAGGTAATGGAGATCGGTATGGATCAAAATCGGGTAGTGAATCCGGTTATGCGCAAAATTTCTGATGAATTAAAAATTAAATTAGTCGCAACCAATGATGCGCATTATCTTAAGCAAGAAGATTCTGTAATGCAGGATGTTTTGATGTGTATTCAGACAGGTGCTTCCCTTAATCAGGAAAAACGCATGAGGTTTGACAGCCAGGAGCTTTTCTTGAAGTCAGGTAAAGAGATGAGTGAGGGCCTTCCCGATTTTAGCGATGCAATTGCAAATACCCTAGAAATTGCAGATAAATGCAATGTAGAACTAGAATTAGGAACCCTGCGTTTACCCCATTTTCCTGTTCCGGATGAATATACTTTAGATAGTTATCTGGAGCATTTGGTCTGGCAGGGCATAAACATAAAGTATGGGGTAGAAGTAGACGGGCAAATAAAGGTTCCTCCGGAAATAAATGACAGGGTAAAACTTGAGTTATTTACAATCGAAAAAATGGGCTATGCCGGATATTTTTTAATTGTCCAGGACTTTATCAACTTTGCAAAGTCAAAAGGTATTCAGGTTGGTCCGGGAAGGGGGTCTGCTGCCGGAAGTATTGTTTCGTACGTTTTGGGAATTACAAATGTCGATCCGATGAAATACGGACTTCTCTTTGAGCGTTTCCTGAATATGGAAAGAGTCTCAATGCCTGATATTGATATTGACTTTTGTATCGAACGGCGTGTGGAAGTCATTGAATATGTTTCAAAAAAATATGGGCAGGACCATGTGGCTCAGATTGTTACCTTTGGGACGATGGCAGCGCGGGGGGTATTGCGGGATGTCGGCCGGGTTAAACAAATTCCGTTAGGGGATGTTGATCGACTGGCAAAAATGGTTCCCTTTGCTCCGGACATGACCCTTGAAAAAGCCCTGGAACAGAGTAAGGAGTTTAAGGAGCGATATGATAAGGATGATGTGATCAGGGATTTAATTGATACTGCCCGGAAACTAGAAGGGTTTTCCCGTCATGCCTCTATGCATGCTGCCGGGGTGGTAATTTCAAAAGAGCCTTTAACCGATTATGTAGCCCTGCAGAAGATTGATAAAGGGGTGGTTGTTACTCAGGCGCCGATGGGGGATCTGGAAAAGATTGGTCTTCTTAAGATGGATTTTTTGGGGCTGCGCAATTTAACTATGATCGCTTATGCTGTTGATATAATCAAAGAAAATACAAATATTGATCTTGATCTGAATGCCATCCCTTTTGATGATCCAAAAACCTTTTCGATTTTGTCTGCGGGTGAAACAATGGGGATCTTTCAGCTGGAATCCCGCGGAATGAGGGCACTTATCAAGGATCTGAGACCGGATAGTTTTGAGGAGATAATTGCTCTTTTGGCGCTTTACCGTCCCGGCCCTTTGGAATCAGGCATGGTATCCGATTATGTTAAAAGAAAGCACAAAGAAATACCTGTAAAGTATGATCTTGCAGAGCTTAGGCCGATTTTGTCATCCACCTACGGAGTTATCCTTTATCAGGAGCAGGTAATGGGGATTGCTTCAAAAATTGCCGGATTTAGTCTGGGGCAGGCCGATATTCTGCGGCGTGCCATGGGTAAGAAAAAAGTAAAAGAGATGGAAACGCAAAAGACCCTTTTTGTTGATGGGGCGGTCAAACGGGGAGTTCCAAAGAATAAGGCTGCGCATCTCTTTAATCTTTGTGCTAAATTTGCCGGATACGGGTTTAACAAATCACATTCTACCTCTTATGCCTTTATTTCTTATCATACCGCTTACCTTAAGGCAAATTACCCGGTTGAATTTATGGCTGCCTTGCTGACCTCGGTTATGGGGAATACCGACAAGACATCGGCCTATTTGTCAGAGGCACAAAAGATGGGGATTAAGATTTTATCTCCGGATGTAAATCAAAGCCAACGCAATTTTTCGGTCTCGGGATTGGATATTCGTTTTGGTTTGACTGCAATTAAAAATGTTGGAATTGCAGCTATTGATTCAATATTAGAAAAAAGAAAGGACGGGCCGTATAATTCTCTCCTTGATTTTTGCAGGCGGGTGGAAACCCGCGCAGTGAATAAAAAAGTAATTGAGAGCCTGATCAAGACCGGCGCATTTGATTCTTATGGCCAGAGCAGAGCCGGTCTTTTAGAAGTCCTGCCAAAGACCTTAAGTTGTGCTTCAGCTGAATTAAAAACTAAAGCAAACGGGCAGAGCCTATTATTTGGTTATGAAGAAATTTCAACTCCGGTTGTTCATGATGCAGGGGAGGGGGTTGATATCCCGGAGTTTGCTCCGGATATAAAACTTCGTATGGAAAAAGATCTTTTGGGGTTTTATATTTCGGATCATCCATTAACCCATATTAAGGATTCGCTTGAGTCGCAGGTTAAGGATCAGATTGCAGATATTGCGGAAAAAAAAGAGGGGGATGCTGTTTTAATTGGCGGCCTGGTTTTGGGCTGTCGCAGGATAACTACAAAAAAAGGGGACTTAATGCTGATAGCGACCATTGAAGATCTATCAGGCAGTATTGGTGTGGTGGTTTTTCCCCGGACCTATAAAGAGTGTTCAGAAATTATAATGGACGATGCGATACTGATTGTCAGGGGAAAGGTTAATCGTGATATAAGGACTGATGAACTTAATGTTGTAGCCGAAAAAATCCAACCCCTTGCAGCGGTAAAAAAAGAGCGGGTGCTTCATCTTGATATTGTTGATGTAGCAGATAAATCCCTTTTGCACAAAGTGAAGGATTTGCTGGAAACAAATAGAGGCCTGGATCCGGTTGAAATTATTTATGACGGAAAAATGCTGGCAGCAAGCTCGAAGTATCATGTTACAATTAGTCCGGAACTGGTAAGTGCGATCGAATCGCAATTGGGGACCGGATCGGTTG
>JABMQY010000076.1 GCA_013202975.1 Candidatus Saganbacteria bacterium | reverse complement strand
GTTAATGTGGAAAAACTGGTTGAAATGGGGAGCCCTTTTATAAATTTAGAGCTTGCCGGCGAGCCGATTTTGGTTGTGGGAGCTTTTTTCAAAGAAATTATCGGGCATGTACACGGCGCGGTATCGGTCGGTCCTTTTGCCTGCCTTCCCTCCCGTGTGGTTGAGTCCATTTTGTCTCAGGAATCGAATGTTAATAATAAAGTTATGCTTGAAAAAGACGATAAATATTTGAAGCTTACGCCATCTGAGCAATTACCCTTTTTGGCGCTGGAGTTAGATGGCAATCCATTTCCTCAAATTGTCGAAGCGCGGATTGAGGCATTTTGCCTTCAGGTTGAGAGACTGCATAAGTGCGCTTAGTATTATTTGTCGTATGTGCTTTATTATTATCTTCATGTTCTGGCCCCAAAATAAATACTCTCAAAATATCTATGAGCCTTTCCGATTCCGAATGGGGTGTGCTGCGGCGGGAGATCATTCCGCCGTTTGAAAAAGCCAATAACTGTAAAATAGAGACCATGCAGATTGAGGCGGGGGATCTTCCCCAAATGCTTGAGGCAATGTCATCTGCAAAAAGAATGGAGCTCGATCTTTTTGCCCAGGACAATATGAATCTGGCCCAATTGGTTGATCGGGGATTAGTCGAGGATTTATCTCGATATAAAAAAGATATACCAAAAGAGGTTCAGAAAAATCTAATTGGTGTCGGGATCTTCGAGAATATATTGTATTTCATGCCATACCGTCCCAACGTCCAGATTGTTTATTATAATAAAGATGCTTTTGAAAAATATAATTTAAAACCGCCCAAAAACTGGGACGAGCTTTTGGCAGCGGCAAAAATCTTCAAAGAAAAAGAAAAAGTCGGTCGCGTACTTTTGAAAGCCTGCGGCAGCGGCCCAACCGTTACCCAGTTATATGAATTTATTGTCTCAGCCGGAGGCGATCCCTTTTCTTTTAATGATCCCGGTTGTATAAAAACATTCGAATTTCTGCAAAAGCTTTGGCCCTATGTTTCGCGCGATTCTCTAAAAGCAAAATGGAATACATCTAATGATTATATTGCCCGTGAATCGGTTTATCTTATGCAAAACTGGCCCTTTGGAATTAATATTATTAACAAAAAATACAAAAAGAAGAATATTGCGACATATTCTGGGTTTGCCGGCCCTGCACGAGAAGCCCATGTTATTGGTGGAGAAGTTTTGGGAATTCCAAGGGGTTCAAAAAATATAAAGCTTGCATTGGTGTTTATAAAATATCTTCAATCAAAGGAAGTTCAAGAAAAATTTGTTCGAGAATTAAGCTGGCCTTCGATTCGAACCGACATAATAGTTCCTCTGCACTTTGAATCGGTCAAAAATGCGCTCAAGCATGGTATATTTAGAAAACATGTCTCTTATTGGGCCGATTTTGATCGTTATATGAACGAAGCCTTTGTTCGGATTGTAATAAAAGGCGAGCCGGTTAAGGAGACCCTTAACTTTTATGCAAAACAAATGGATCAAGTTAAAAAAAGATAGCTGGAAGTTCTTTTTTTTACTTCCACTCCTTCTTTATCTGGCTATTTTTACCCTTGTTCCGGTAATCAGATCTATCTTAATGAGTTTTGAGGGTGGCAATAACTATGCTTGGCTCTTCTCTCATTTTCGGTTTCGAGAATCTCTTGTAAATACCATTCTCATAACTATTTTCGCCCTCTTATTTGAATTCCTCTTTGCCTTAGCAATAGCATTGTTTATTAGTGGGGGAGGGCGGCGGCGGATTATTCAGGCTCTAATCTTGATCCCGCTTGGAATCCCAACGATTGTGGTTGCCTCTAATATGCGTTATCTCTTTGATACAAACGGCTTCATAAATACAATATTGACCCGCTTGGGTGTTGTGGGTATTCCGATAGATTGGTTGGGTGGAGGGGCATTGACCCTCTTCTCTGTTGTTATTTCGGATATGTGGAAGGTTACCCCTTTAATGATGTTGATATTGTTAGCCGGAATTGAGCGGATACCAAAAGAGCTTTTTGAGGCTGCGGCGATAGATGGGGTAGGATTTTGGCAAAGGCTTCGCTATATAATTTTACCCCTATTAAAGCCATTTATTACTATGGCCCTGATCATTCGCGGGATTGATACCTTCCGTATTTTTGAGCTCCCCTTGGCTTTGGCCGGTGAGAGCTTTCCGGTCCTCTCCTCGTTCGCCTTTTTTGAATATCGCAATTACAACAATCCGCACACTGCTGCTGCTGCCTCTACCGTATTGTTTGTCCTTATATTAATCGCAATTTTTATATATTTAAAACTAGTAGGATTACCAAATGAAGAGACTACTTAGATTTTTGTTTATAGCGATAGTGTTGTTTTGGACATTTCTTCCAATCTATTTGATGTTGAAGGTCTCTTTCTCGCCGGCAGAGGAGATAATGTCTCAAAACCCGCCGCTCCTGATCCATTCAGTAACGCTAGATCACTGGAAGGATGTTTTTCAGTCAGGAAACTTGTGGCAGCCGCTTACAAAAAGCTTAACCGTTGCCTTTTCAGTAATGATCTTGGCCTTATTAATTGCTGCTCCGGCAGCATACGCATTGTCCAGAATTTCGTACAGACTAGCAATTGGAATTATCCTATTTATCTTTTTTGCCAGGATGCTGCCGGATGTGCAGATGGCCATGCCGGTTTCGGTTTATTTTATCCGCTTGGGACTGCTTGATGCAAATCTTGGTTTAATTCTTGCTCATTTAATCCGTGTCCTGCCAATTGTGACCTGGATTCTTCTTTCGGTCTTTAAAACTATCCCAATCGATATCGAGGAGCAGGCAGAGATTGATGGCGCCGGTCGTTTTCAGATAATAAAGAGAATCGCTCTGCCACTGGCAATGCCGGGAATAATCGTTTCTGCCATTTTTGCCTTTTTATTTTCCTGGGATGAGTTTATTTATGCAATGTATCTGTGTTTGGGGAACAAAACGCTGCCTTTAATGGTTTACTATTATGTCAACCGGGCCGGTTGGTTTGGTGCTGCTACATTTTCTACTATAATTGCTATCCCGGTGTTAATTGTTACACTTTTACTCCAACGCTATCTCAAGGCGGATTATTTGGCTGGAGCGGTCAAAGGCTAATTTAGCTGAAATTTTCTATTATAGCTTACGATATAATTTCATGGAATTTAAACTAATATCGTTTGATGCAGAGCCGCATTTGTTGCAAGGGTCATCTGCTTTAGTTGGAGATGTTCTGAATAGGATCCAGTCTTTTGAGGGAGACCCAAAAGTAATTACAACCTACCTGCGATCTGTCGGATTGCCAATTGCTGGTCCGCTTATTCCAAGAATGGGTAAAAAGAAAATCCAGGATGGAGTTTTAAGGGCTTTTTTTAAGGGTGTTCTGCCTTCAAATATCCCCGAATCTTTGAAGGCTACAATACTAGAGTTCTTATATGCAGTACAAATGGATAAAGGTCCTGATATTGATGATTTAGAGAGGACTTTTGCTTATTCTGTACAACTTTTACTGGGTGATCCGTCAAAAATAAATGATTTGTATCCGTTTTTAGACGGAACTGATACGGAAGTAATTCCACAGGCTGCTATTGCTGTGGCAAGATATGGAGAAATTGATAGAGCCTTGAGTGTTATCGAAAATGTGATTTCTGGCAAAAGAGGCGATGTGGATGAGTATTGGTTAATTAGTGCAGTTACTCGCATATCTCAAATACCGGATATCGCGGTTATATATTTTGATAGGATTAAAAACTTGGCGCTAAAGGTCCATGAGTTAGCAATGCAAAAGGATGAGTATAGTGAGAATAGAAACTCGCAACTGCTTGATTATTTAGGGATTCTGACCAATCTTGAAAATAGTGCTGCCTCTCCTCTTGTAACCCCCTTTCTAGAAGACACAGATGAAAAAATTAGAATTTCTGCTGCTGATGCAATGAGAAGGTTTGGTTGGATGGAAGAAGCTTTGGAAGTAGCCAGGCCATTATTAAATAATAATATCAAAAATCGTTCAATGGGTGGAGGAAAGTCTATTATTAATTACGATGGACCAGAGGCCCGGCTGATTGCCGCAAAAATTGTCGGATTGTTGGGAGATCTTGCTGCAGCAGAGAAAGCACTAGAGCCTTTGTCTGGAAATTGGAATATTAATTTGCGAGTGGTAGATGTTTTGAGTCAGATTGGGTTAAAAGAAAAAGCTTTTGAGCTTTTGGGGAGTTTATTGGAGCAAGTTCCGGATGGGTTCTTATCGCAGAGTTTTATATTAAGTAGTTTTTGGAAGCATGGAGATCGATCCAGGATGGGGGAAGCCGATAGATTGATAAGAATGAATTTGGATCCAAATAAAGACTGGTGGTCAAGAATAAGATTAATCGGGCGATTAGCAGAAATAGGTGATCCTGAGGTATTCAAATATTTTTCTCTTGCGAAAGACATAGAGTTGTGGAGGCTTTTGCAAAGTGTTATATCTTTTATCCAAAATTATGGAGTGGAACAGGATGTTGCGATTAAGAAGGGAAAATAGTGTAGCGGAAAATCTGGAGTGCAGAATGTAGAGTGAGCAATAATTCCATTCTGATCCGATTCATTTATTATAATTAAAGAATTGTCCAACTCTTTTGCTTAAACGGACTCAGCTCAAATTCTATCTTAATTATTCTCACCGATTTTTTTGATTTACCAATTGCGTAGGCGCGCAGCTTGTTTTGCTCCCGCACAATACTTTTACTCATGAGCCAGTTGATATCATCCGGTGGGGAGTGGGGGAGATCTGTGTACCAATTGGGATTCTTCTTTAGCTCGTACTTTATCTTCTCAATCCCAGCCTCGGCCAGATAAAATGCTTTAAGGCTTGAAACCTTGTTTTCTGCCACAGTCATGCTGTTTAAGACCACTCGTGTTAAGACTGCGCTCAAAAGGAGCAGGATGGTTATTATGAAGATTACTGTTACTAAACTAATTCCTCGTTTGTTTAATTTCGACATAATGCCTTGGTTGTATAGTTATCCAATTTAATTTCGACCAGCTTTCCTTGATATTTGAAAGCTAGACTTGAAACATCCCCTGCATCTGTCAAATAGCGATTTTTTCTTTTTACTTTTCCATTTTTATACTCATATGCCATTATTCCGGCAGGATAGTTGAGAATAAGCTTTGTTGTGGTTGATGAACTCGAAACACTTTGTGCATTTTGAATATCTTTTGTGATTATATCAATAATGTTGCTGCTGATTTGCTGCTCCGCTACCTTTTTGTTGATTTGGCTCGAAAGCTTTGTATGGCTGGATAGCAGGTAGAAGCCGGCCGTGATTATTACGACTGACAAACTCGTTGCTATTAAGATTTCTATTAGTGTAAACCCTTGTTTCTCAAATAAACGTTTCTTCATATTATTTCCAAATCCTCCGAAGCCACAAAGGGCGAAGGAGGATCATTTTGCCCTCATGGTATAAATTTGGCCAACTCGAACTTCCACAAGATCCGAGTCGATTGGTAATATTTTAACTCCGTCTTTCCCATTTTGTAAAAGAAGATCGGCATATGACAAACCTCTAAGCTCCTCCATCTTTGCCTGCATTGAGTAGGCTGCCTCGAGCTTTTGCTCCGCTTTTTTTTGAAACCCGGCACTAGTTTTAAAAATATAGAAGAAAGAGGTCGCAATAATTGTTAAGAGCGAAGCGGAAACCAGTACTTCTATTAAGGTAAATGCCTTTTCCCTATCCCCTAAATTACTCAACCCTAACCCTCCCATTCGGGGAGACAATAACTTTTTTTGACCTATTTTTACCCTGAAGTATCAATGTACCCGAAAATCCGGGAGGACAATTGCCAGAAGCAGCGAATTTGATGGTTTTATTGTTAATTGAGATTCCACTGGGGAGAGAATAGAATTTGTTAGAAAAGATGATACTTTTAGTGCTGTGTTCATTCTTTGCCGTGTTTTGGGCCGCCCTAAGGTCAGAGGCAACTTTTTTGGCTGCTGCATTCAGCCTGGCTGATTCAATATAGCCCGAGTAAGAAAGAAAAGAATACCCAAGCAGTGTTCCGATGATTGCAATAATGATTAAGATTTCTATAAGAGTAAAGGCGGAGCGGGACTTTTTATTTTGCATGAACAACCATGTTATCGATTAAGCGGGTATGGCCGATGTGCGCTGCTACGGCCAGAAGAATGTCTCCTTTTATTGTTTTAACATCGTCAAGTGTCGAGGGGTCGCAGAGTCCGACGTAATCAATTTTTGCGATCGGTTCACGACCTACGTGCTGGGCCATAATATAATGAAGTCGGCGGGGATCCCGTTCGCCTGCTTCAATCGCCTCTTTTGCCCGAAGGAGCGTTTTATAAAGTATGGGAGCGGCTTTTCTTTCTCTTTCATTAAAATAAGTGTTGCGCGAGCTGAAGGCCAATCCGTCATATTCGCGCAGGGTTTTAACACTGGTCACTTCAATATTATAATTAAGGTCTTTTACCAGCTTCTTTATTATTATCTGCTGTTGAAAATCTTTTTCTCCCAAAAAGACATGGTCGGGACGAATGATGTTAAAGAGCTTGGTAATGATAGTGGCCACTCCGCGAAAGTGTCCCGGCCTTGACTTGCCGCACAGTTTTTTTGAAAGGCCTTCTACATCAACTACGGCAGAACTATTGTGAGGGAGAAGGTCTTTCTCTGACGGAGTAAACAGAATAATCGGATCAAATGATTTTAAGGTGTTTTTGTCTTTCTTCAAATTGCGGGGGTATTTTTTTAGGTCTTCACTTTGGCTGAATTGCAGCGGGTTAATGAAGATCGAAATAATTACTACATCGCATTTCTTTTTTGCAGCATCAATTAAGGATAGGTGGCCTTCGTGCAGCGTTCCCATGGTCGGGACAAAACCGATTGACTGGCCGCGGTCTTTTATCTTTCTGGAATGCTGGGACATCTCTTTTAGTGAGGTTATCTGCTTCATGGCTTAAATCCGCCCCGGGCTAAAATCCAGAGCAATACCGACAGTACAATCGATAATAATTTGATTCCGATATTTTTTGTAAAAAAGTCTTTTATCACGATGCCTGTTCGTTTATCCCTTTAGCGTTTGGACACTCTTTTTTGCTGCAAAAAGTAACCTCTCCGCTTTTTAGCATTTTAGTCAGAAGCATACTGCCGCAGCTAGGGCATGATTTTCCTACCGGCTTATACCAATACGCCTCTTTGCACTTTGGGTAACTACCGCAGCCGTAAAATATTTTACCACGACGGCTGCGTCTTTCCAAGATGTCTCCTCCGCATTTGGGGCATTTTACTCCGGAGGGTTTGATGATTGCCCTGGTGAACCTGCATTCCGGAAATCCGGAGCAGGCAAAAAAATCGCCATATCTTCCGGATCGGATTACCAGGTTCTTTTTGCATTCCGGGCATATTTCGTCGGTCTGGATCTCTTTTTTTATTGTCTCCATATTATCGTAAGCATTTGCCAGGTTTTTTGCGAAAGGCCCATAGAATTCTGTTAAAATAGTAATGTAATCTGTTTTTCCGGCTAAAATTTCGTCCAATTGTTCTTCCATGTGAGCGGTAAACTGAACGTCTAAAACTTGTGGAAAAAACTTTACCAGAAGTCCGTTGGTTGCAATTCCAAGCTCGGTCGGTTTAAAAACCCGTCCTTCCCGGATAATATATCCGCGGCCGTCAATGGTGGCTATGATCGGGGCATAGGTGGAGGGGCGGCCGATCCCTTTGGCTTCTAATTCTCTGATAATACTGGCTTCATTAAAGCGCGGAGGCGGTTCGGTAAAGTGTTGTCTTGGTGTCAGTTTTTCCAGGCCAAGAATATCACCTTCAGCAAGATCAGGGAGTGTTTCGTCCTGTTCCTGCGGGGCCTCTTTCCCTTCGTGGTCCTCTTTTGCTTCGGTATAAAGCTCAATGAATCCTTTAAACTTAATAATTGATCCGTTGGCCTTGAAATTGTATTTTGAGGCAGTGATATCAACTGCCGTTTTGTCCAGGATTGCGGATGCCATCTGACAGGCTACAAACCTTTTCCAGATTAGCGAATAAAGTTTGAGCTGATCTGGTTCCAGTAAGTCCTTTATCGTATTCGGATCTCGGACGGAAGAGGTCGGGCGGATAGCTTCGTGGGCATCCTGGGCTGATTTTTTGGTTCTAAAAACCCGGGGCTTTTCAGGAAGATAATTTGCTCCAAAGGTCTGCTCAATATATTTTCTTACTTCCAAAATCGCGCTTTGGGCAATTCGAACAGAATCGGTTCTCATGTAGGAAATCAGACCGACATGCCCTTCGTCTTTTAGGTCAACGCCTTCATATAGCTGCTGGGCGATGGTCATGGTTTTGCGGGCGGAGAAACCTAGGCGTCTCGAAGCTTCCTGCTGCAGGGTAGAGGTTATAAAGGGTGATGCCGGATTTCTTTTTTGTTCCTTCCTGACAACCTTTTTAACGACATACTGGGCATCTTTGCAGGAATTATAGATTGTATCTGCTGCAAGTTTGTTTGGGAGAACCTCTTTTAGAACTAGTTTTGCCTGAAATGACTTTTCCTCTTTCTTCAGATCAGCCAGGATTGACCAGTACTCCTCTGGTTTAAATTCGCGGATTTCTTTTTCGCGCTCGCAAATCAGCCTGACTGCAATTGACTGGACTCGTCCGGCCGAAAGCCCCTTGCGGACTTTCTTCCATAAGAGCGGACTTAGCTTGTAACCGACTAAACGGTCAAGAATGCGGCGGCCCTGCTGGGCATCTACCCTTTTTAAATCAATTTTGCGGGGGTGTTTTACTGCGCGCAGAATGGCCTCTTTTGTTATTTCATGAAATTCTATCCTTTTTATCTTGCTTTCCTGATCTAATAAATATTTTAGGTGCCAGGCAATTGCTTCTCCTTCGCGGTCAGGATCTGGGGCCAAAAAGATTGTTTTTGAATCAGCTGCAAGTTTCTTTAGATTTTTTAGAATCTTGTTTTTCCCTTTTATGGTTACATAGGTTGGGGTGAAATTTTTTTCAACATCAACACCCAGTCTGGATGCTGGTAGATCGCGGATGTGCCCTCCGCAGGCGGCGACTTTAAAGTCCGGACCAAGGAACTTCTCAAGTGTCCGGGCCTTTGCCGGTGATTCGACGATTACTAAATTCTTTTGCTTCTTTACCATACAGCCTCTTAGCGTATCAGAATATTCTATTATATGTCAAATAAGTATCGACACTTCTATTGAAAAATTTCACTTAAAAGAGTATTATTTTCAATATGGCACTTAAAGATAACATAAGTTCGTGGATTAAAGATCGGGTGAGCGCGGCCGGCTGCCGGGGATGTGTCGTCGGATTATCCGGGGGAATTGATTCTGCGGTTGTTGCCGTACTGTGCAAGAAGGTTTTTCCAAAAAATATTATTGGAATTTTAATGCCCTGTCATTCCCATAAAGAAGATTTAAAACACGCGACAGAATTGGCCCGGGCATTTGACATAGAGACTCAACTGGTTGACCTTACTCTTCTTTTTGAATCAGCCTATATGACTTTTGAAGGAAAAACATATTCCGACAGGTTTCGGGATTTAGCAACCGCAAACATAAAACCCCGTCTGCGTATGATGACATTATATTATTATGCCAACAATATGAATTATATGGTAATAGGGACCGGGAATAAATCTGAGCTGATGATGGGATATTTTACAAAGTATGGGGATGGGGGAGTAGATCTTTTGCCGTTGGGAGATCTTTTGAAATCCGAAGTTCGTCAATTGGCCAAAGAATTAAAAATTGCAGAATCGATCATAAATCGTCCTCCATCAGCCGGACTCTGGCCCGGCCAGACCGATGAGGGGGAGATGGGAATAACTTATGATGAGCTGGATAATATTGTTTTAGGCAAAACCGACGGGATTGATTCAAAAAAAGTTAAAATGGTACAGGAGCGCATCAGCGTTTCGGAGCATAAAAGATGCGGGGCGCCGGTGTTTAAAAGGTGAAGACTAAAGGGAAAATATCAAAACTCCTTTCGGATGATATTGTCGAGGTTATCTGCGAACCAAATTCTGCCTGCGAAAAGTGCAAAGGCTGTTCAATGTCATCATCCGGCGAAATTATTCTTAAGGCAAAAAATAATATGCGGGCAAAGGTTGGAGACGGGGTAGAGGTTGAGGTTGAGGAGGCGGAGGGGATCCGGGCGGCTTTTATTGTTTTTATCTTTCCGATCATAGGACTGCTTTTTGGTTATTTTATCGGAACCAAGTTTTCAAGTGCAGAGTACGTCGGGGTTATCGGGGCGCTTGTTTTTATGGTTATTACCTTTCTTTTCCTGAACTTATACGACAGATATCTTAGCTTAAAAAACGAGTGCTCTGCTGTGATAATCAAAGCTCAAAAGGGATGATTGGTTTTGCAAATCCCGTTTTGGCATATCTTGCCGTTTTCTTTGCCGGAGTAGTTGCTTCGGTCAACCCTTGTGTTGTTGTAACTTATCCTCTAATAATCGGGTATGTCGGAGGATATTCCGAGGGGAATATAAAAAGGGCTTTTTGGAGCTCGATATTTTTTGTAATCGGATTGGCAATTACTTATTCGGTTTTGGGAACCATTGCGGCTTTAAGTGGAAAATTGATTGGAAATATTGGCGGCTATTGGAAATATGTTTTAGGGTCTGTTGCGATAATTATGGGACTGGATCTTTTGGGAATCATTCACCTTAAAATGCCGGGGATTAAAGGCCTACCCATAAAACAAAAGGGGCCGGCCGGCGCACTGTTGTTGGGTCTGCTTTTTGGTGTGACCGCTTCTGCCTGCTCTACCCCGATTTTAGGGGTGGTTCTTACCTTTGTTGCATCGCGTCAAAATATTTTTTATGGCAGTAGTTTGCTTTTTGCCTATGCACTGGGCTCTTCTGCAATTATATTGGCGGTAGGAATCTCGACCGGGGCTGCTCAGGCCGGCATAAAAGTGCGGAACTTGGCAAAGGTTTCACAATATTTTCCAAAGATTGCCGGGGTGGTTTTTGTGTTAGTCGGAACTTGGGTGGTTTTTTGGGGATAGAAATTTGACAACTCTCCAATAACCAGTACAATAAAACTATGCGTAAATTTCTGACTATTGTTTTTCTTCTTCTTTTGTTTTTTTCAACTTCAGCAGTAGCTGCGGTTTGGTCAACTAGATATGATGGAGTAAAACTTTACAAAAATCCGGACACATCTTCATATGAACTCTTTGATTATCCAATAAACTTTCCTCTTAAGATTGTTGCAAGCTCTGGTAATTGGTATAAGGTTGTTGACTGGATGCGGCTTCGGGGTTGGGTTAAAAAAAGTCAACTAAAGAATGTTCCTGGCTGTGTTGTATCTCGCAGAAAAATAAATTTTCGCTCCGGTCCCGGACGCGGATATAGAAATATAGGTAAGCTTTTTCAGGGAAACGTTCTTCGTGTTTTGAGAACTACTAAATACTGGGCAAAAGTCAAAGTGAGCGATCCAAATACTGGACAGGTTGGCTGGGTCCATCGCCGGCTGCTTTGGGGGATTTAATCCTTTAGTTCAACCATCACGCCATCCGGATCGACTGCAAAATAAACCTTTCCGCCATCGTCTTTTGTGAATATTTTTACTTCCACTCCGGTGGTTCTTAGTTTTTCTGCAATTTCTTCCCGATTGCCGACAGAGAGGGCTAAATGGGAAATGCTGCCCATGGAACTTTTAAGGTTTTTTGCCTCGGGGAATTCGAATAATTCTAGGAG
>JABMQY010000075.1 GCA_013202975.1 Candidatus Saganbacteria bacterium | reverse complement strand
CTTTCGGAGAAGGCTCAATTTTCGACAACAACCCAGGCTGATATCTGGCTAAAATGGCATGATCTGGAAAATATTAAATTTGATTTTGATTATTATGCTGCAGTCAATCTTTCAAAAATAAATGTAGCGCAGGCTAAGATTTTACTTCCATCAACTGACATTATTATTGGTAGACAACAAACAGGGTGGGGGGTTGGATTAACCGTTAATCCGATTGATATTATAAACCCAAAACCGATCGGATCTAGTTTTGATCCAACCTTTGTGCGCGATGGCCGCGATGCGCTTGTTGTAACCCGTTATCTTGATTCACAATCGAAAGTTGAATTGGTTTACGCAGGCAACTTTGATCAGACCGTTCAGCATTTTGATCGAGATTATGCCGCCAAGATAAAAACTCGTTTATTCGAATCTGATTTTGCAATTAGTTACATTGATAAGGGGCTGAGACGTTTTTCTGGAATTATTGAGGCAGCTGATAAAGTTTTTGGAATTGAAATGGCCGGAACCATTCCGGAAATTGACTGGGGATATTGGATCGAGGCTGCCCGCTATATGGATTCTAGGGTTAATGAGGCTGTTTTAGGGGTAGATTACTATTTTGGTGATTGGCATCCCGCCTTTGAGTATTATAGAAATGGATTTGGCAGCCATAATTTGGCAGGTTATGATGCAACACTCTTGCTTCGCGGTCGTCTAATGGGCCGGGATTATTTGATCCCATCTTGTTCTGTTTCTGTATCAGAAAAACTTTCTTTAACTGGATTTGGCCTGATTAATTTAAATGATTCTAGCTGGGTCTTGGCTGGCGTTGCCGATTATTTTATAAATGATAACCTCGAACTTATTTTAATTGTCGGTTCTACTGCGCTTCAAGCTAAGGTGAAGTGGGTTTTTTGAAAATCTAACATTCTGTGACGCAAACTCCTCATTTTTTTGTAATTCTAAAAATAGAGTGAAATTTTCTATGTAAATTGAGGAAGAGTATGTAGTAAGGAGTATTAATATTATGTCTATTAGAATAAATTCTAATCCTTGGGTTGGCTCTTCGTTAAACGTGAAAACAATTGGCTTAAAACCCCAAAGAACAATATCTTGTAAGCAGGCTTTTTCAGGAATAATTAAGTCGGGATCTGTTGGTGACAGCGGACCGGCCAATGCTTTTGCTTTTAGTGTTTTGCGTGCTTTTGGAGTAGATGAGCCTATTAGACTCATAAGATTAGGGGGAGCAATTGATCAATTGGTCTATGATATTAATGCAATTGCCAGGCCAAAGAGGGCCTGGACAGAAATGGCGAGGATTGGGAGGATTAAGGATGCTCTTTGGCGCATTGCCCCGGACAGATACGCAAAACCAAATAAGGCACTTTTTGATATAGGAGCAGCACTTGAAAATTATTCTTCCGGACCGGTCGGAGACTGTGTAACTCTAACTACTATTGATAATATTGTCTTGCAAATGTTTGAAATTCCGATCGGGGTTGTCCTGGAAAGCTCTCATGTCTACTCGATAACTTCGGGTGGGGCGACAATAGAGAATACCGTTTCTGATTTTTCTGCTGCTACCCGCAGGCATAAAGGAAAAAGATTAGAGGGTAATGTTTATAATTCTTTTGCCTTAATTGCCTGTGCCTTTAATTGTCGGGGCAATGACTTTGCCTCCCGTGGTTTTTATGATTATGCAAAGAAGGCTTTTGAAGCTGCCCTGTCCATTTGTCCCGACTACTCAACAATTCACAACAACTTTGCCGGTTTGCTTTGGGCAATGAAGGATTTTGATGGTGCTGAGAGACACTTTAATTGTGCTATTGTGCGGGATTCGAGCTGCTCTTATTATTACGTTAATAGGGCACTCTTTTATTTGGACAGAGGGAATTATGTTTGGGCAAAGCGTGATTTTAATACCGCTTACAGGATGGATCCTTACAATCCTGACCTTGCGTCAGTCTTTAGGCAGCACGTTTCACGGAAGCCGACTTAGGGAACATTCCGTTAATAACTTCTTCTTCTCCTCCGTCTTCCGAGGGGCTCTTATAGATAAGTTTTGGCCTATTTTTACTCGAATCCCAGGATTCAAAAAAACTAGGACGCACTTTTTTATTTAAAGAGAGGCTGTAGAATTTTTGATAGCTTTCGAAAAAAGCCGCCTTTGCTGATTCAAAGGCCTGCAAATTTCCGCCTAAGGCTTGAACCAGAAGAGGTAAGCTCCCGGCCATATCTCCTAAGTTGCCCGCCTGGGCGACCTCTTTCCGCATGCGGCAGACAAACAACATATCCAGATCGGCCTGCTGGACCATTTTGAGATAAAAATATTTTAGGGCCCCTCTAATAAATAAACCGCCGACCTCCGGGGGAAATAATTCAGCAAGTTTATTTGTTCCACTTTTTTGAGGGGAGGAAGAGATACTGATCAGGTCGCGAAGTCCAAATCCTAGGTTATTCGGTCTGGTGCTCCCACCGCCGACTGCTCCAAATTCGTGCCTGCCAAATTGTTCTGCTTCTATCTGACTAATCTCATAATCGTGTAAGTCAAGCTCTTGTTCCGTGGAGTTTGCCCTCACCTTAAGAATAATCTGCTTTTTGGTCTGCTTGTGCTCTAGAGTAAGGGTCACTTCTCCAAACTGGTGAATATATACGTGTCCTCCGGCATGTCCTCCTGCTCCGTGCAGGATTCCCAATTGCCGGCCGGTCTCCTTGGCAATTTGAGTGCAGATTTCGGTCG
>JABMQY010000074.1 GCA_013202975.1 Candidatus Saganbacteria bacterium | reverse complement strand
TTTCCAAGTGCAATTGATTGGATTACTCTTTGTTCATCGTCCGATAAACAATTATAAACCAATCCTTCCATTCCCATAATTCCACGAGATAGATTACTGAGGTTATCATTTTCAAAAAAACGTCTTATGTTATCGGAAACCTCGTACAAATCGCCTTGCTCGGAAATTATTTCAGTAAGTTTTTTGCAAACAATGGAAATCAAAAAAGGAATTCCCCCGCTGATTTTAAAAATTTCATTTGCATAAGAATTAAAAATATCTATCCTTCCATTTAAAGTAATCATTTTCATAGTTTCATTAATATCCAAGGGTTTAAGGCGTTCGATTCTAAAATCAGAAAAGTCTCGTCTTAGCATAAACTCTCCTATAGGATTAGTATGAAAAACAATTGCAACTCTTATCCGGGAAGGAAATCGTTTCTTAACATCATTCAAGTAGCTGCTTAATTGAAAACATCCGCCATGAAAACGGATCCCCTCTTCTAGAAAAAGATAAACTGGGCCCGACACTTTATTTAGCAGTCCCCCCAATGGATCATCCTCTTCCACATCTATCTGATATTTGCAGCTAATATCCGATTGAATATCCTTCATAAAACAATCGTGAAAAACAGGCGAATATACAACACGAGCATTATTTTCTACCTTATTCAACAAAGAGAAAAGCATTGTGGATTTTCCTGTTCTAAAAGAACCAGCAATAATTATATCTTTACCCTCAACCAAAGAGGAATAAAGTGAATTCAAAACAGATCTTCTTACAAATTGAGGAGAATTAGCCCTTATGGCATTTCTTTGCCAGGCATGTTGCAGGGCGTTATGTTTCAGCCTTGCCAGCTGCCTTGAACGTCCCGCAAATTGCCTTGGTTGAACTCGACGAATATCAGTCATAAATTATTATCGGAGTGCTTACTAGAAAATTTCAGGTGATTATATTATCCGCGGATCTCTTGAAGTTTCTTCGTTAAAGCCGGGACAATATCAAAGAGGTCGGCGACAATACCGTAGGTGGCAACTTTAAAAATCGGGGCATCAGCATCTTTATTAATCGCAATAATTGTATCAGAGCCCTGCATCCCTACTAAATGCTGGATCTTTCCAGAAATTCCACAGGCAATATAGAGCTTTGGAGCAACGGTTTTGCCAGTCTGGCCTACCTGATGATGAGCAGAAATCCAGCCAGCATCAACCGTTGCACGTGATGCACCGACTGCGCCGCCTAAAACCTTGGCTAAATCTTTTATTAGTTGAAAATTCTTGGCCTCCCCTATTCCACGCCCACCCGAAACAATAATCTCCGCGTCAGCTAAATTAACTTTTACTGACTCATCTTTTATTATTTCTAATAATTTAACAACTAAATCTTCAGGCTTAAGATCTGTTTTATGTCTAATAATATTTTTGGATTTTGGATTTTGGATTTTGGATTTCCGGAAGACCTTCGGTCTTACGGTTGCCATTTGAGGTCTGTGGTTTGGAGAAATAATAGTTGCCATGATATTGCCGCCAAAAGCAGGACGGGTTTGAAGCAGTATCTTCTTCTCTGGATCAATTGCCAAACCGGTACAATCGGCAGTTAAACCGCAATTAACTCGAATTGCCAAACGAGCCGCCAGATCACGCCCGGTTGTTGTTGCCCCAATTAGCATGATCTCTGGCTTATATTTATTGATTAATTCAGTTATTACCCGCGTATAGGTAGCTGTTTTGTAATTCTTAAGCTCCGGATCTGTTACAAGATAAACCTTTTGCGCTCCGTGTGCAAAAAGATGATCCGCTTCTTCTTCAATATTAGAATCACCGCAAAGAACCGCAGAAATTTCGCATTTTAGCTCTTTTGCCAGCTGCTGTGCTTCACCAAGCAGCTCATAAGTAACATTCTGTATCTTTTCTTCACGATGCTCGGCAAAGACCCAGATTCCCTTGTATGCAGAAAGATCTTTAGTCTGAGAGGTTTGTTCCTCGCGTTTGATCTCAATTGCCTCAAATTTTTTGCAGGCCTCAACACAGGCACCACAAAGGTTACAGCCAGCTTCGTCAATAATCGCTTTTTTATTTTCTAGCCGAATAACCGCAAACGGACAAACCTTTAAACAAAGTCCACAACCGATACATTTTTCTTCGAGTACCTTTATTCCCATTAGATAATCTTGCGCTCCTTAATCTTGGAAACAATTTTAGCAACAATTTCTGCTGGCTCACCCTCTAACATTTCGCCGCCACCTTTTGGAGGAGGTGAAAATATCTTTACAACTTGAGTGGGAGAACCTTTTAGCCCCGCCT
>JABMQY010000073.1 GCA_013202975.1 Candidatus Saganbacteria bacterium | reverse complement strand
TGCCATGGCATGTCTCTACGGCAGAATTCCCCCGTATCCTTCCGACAGGCCCTCCTCCGTTCCGACAAAATCAAATTAATCGCCGAAATAAAAAAACAATCACCATCAGCCGGTATTATTCGAGCAGATTTTGATCCGGCCGAACTTGCAAAAACTTACGAAAAAGCCGGTGCCTCGGCCATCTCTGTTCTAACAGACCAAAAGTTTTTTGGCGGATCAATTGAAGATCTAAAAAAGGTCAAAGCAGCCTGCTCTCTCCCGGTCATACAAAAAGATTTTATTATTGATGAAAAACAAATTCATCAGGCCAAGGCTGCCGGGGCAGACGCAATCCTTTTAATTGTAAAAGTATTGGGACTTGAAAAGACTATCGAATTTCTAAAGATTACAAGAGAATTAGGAATGGACGCTTTGGTTGAAACCCACAATTCTGATGAAGTTGAATTTGCCTTTATGGCCGGCGCGGAGATTATTGGAGTCAACAACCGAGATTTAAAAGTTTTTCGGGTTGATTTCAAAAACACCCTGAATTTAATTAATAAATACCCAGATCTAAAAGATAGAATCCTGGTCAGCGAAAGTGGAATTAAACATACCAAGCATGTAAAACAACTTCATCAGGCCGGAGTTTCTGCTATTTTGGTTGGGGAGAGCTTACTTAGGGCAAAGGATATAGCTGCAAAGATTGCCGAGCTGCTGGAAAACTAAATCACCTGAAATTTCTTCAAATAACTAGCGATAAACATAAGAGTAAAGCAGGAGGACAAAGCAAATGTTTAATCGCAAAATGATTTCGTTTAACCTAGAGAACACAATAGATAACTCCAATTTAAAAATAGGGGAATTATTGGACCGGGCTTCCGAGGGACAAACAATTACCCCTCCTGAGCTGCGGGCAGCAGGAATTCCTTTGGCCCAAGTACTGATAGATAGATTAATTGGAAATGGAAAGGCAGAGGAATTACTCCAGCTTTATTTTGAACCAACTTATTCTCCTCCTGAAAACGCATATGCAAAAGAAGGGCTCTCATATACTATTAATAATGATACAGCAGATGGGAATGTACTGGACGCTACCAGCATAAACAGCGGACAAAACAGCTGGTCTTTTAGAACCGAATATAAAATTGCCGGTAATCCATATATTACAAACGGTAACTTATTTCTGTTTGATGAGAAGAATTATTACATGCTTGATCCTCAAACTGGTAGAGAAAAATGCAAATACCCGCACTATGGATTGGTTCAAAGAATTAAGTTGGTTGACAACAACAGCAAGATTCAACTTGATTTGAAGAATGGAGGTTATGTTATTTTTGATGAAGAAGGGGAGATCGTTTTTGAAAATGACATTACCCCAAGGCGCCTTCCTCAAAACATATTGGAAAGATCGATGCGCGATTTAGGAACATTCTCATCCTTAGCAAGATTCGGATTTGACACAGAATCATTTGATACAATAGAAATACCCGCATCGGCAGGTGGACGAGGTAGAAACGTGAGGGTTGTTCTTAACACAGTCCCTCCAGGAAGGATAGGGTCGGGAGAACCAATCAATAGGGAAGAGTTAGTTAGAGAACAGGAAAGAACAGAAAGAAGCATAGCATCGGCTTTTAGGGCACTCTCTGGCGATAGTGAGGAAGAATAAGCTAAAAATAGTCACTCCATTTGTAACCCTTCGTAACATTCCGTAACCTCTCGTAACCTCCCGTAACTTTATGTTATAATTAGACATAATGTACAGACCACAAATTAAGGTGCTTGACTGCACAATTCGAGACGGAGGACTTATCAACGACCACCAGTTTGAAGATAAGTTTGTTCACGCTATTTTTAAAGCACTCTCGGATGCCGGCGTTGATATCATCGAATTAGGCTACAAGGCTTCGGATAAAATCCTCTCTCCCGATAAATTTGGAAAATGGAAATTCTGCAAAGAGTCTCATATTAAAAAGATTCTTGAGGGAATCGAAACCAAGGCCGAGTTTTCTGCCATGCTTGATATCGGCCGCATCAAGAACGACGAAATCCCAAAGAAAAAAGATAGTGTAATAGATATAATGAGAGTAGCCTGCTATATCAAAGATGTTGACAAGGCAATTGAACTGGTAAAACATGTCGCTGACAAGGGATATAAGACCACTGTGAATATCATGGCAGTCTCAACCGCACTTCAGCCAGATATTGAAGAAGGACTCGCACAACTGGCAGAGGCTCCACTAAACGCTGTTTATGTTGTAGATAGTTTTGGATCGCTCTTTTCTGAACAAGTACATTTTTTAGTAAATCTTTATAAAAAATATTTGCACCCAAAAGGAATCGAGGTCGGTTATCACGGGCACAACAACCAGCAGCTCGGTTTTGGAAACACGATAGAGGCTATCCGCAAGGGGGCAAATTATGTCGACGCAACAATATATGGAATTGGAAGAGCAGCAGGAAACTGCCCTCTAGAATTATTGCTCGCTTTTCTAAAAAACCCAAAGTTCAATCTTGAACCAATTCTAGAAGTAATTGAAAAAGAATTCCTGCCGCTGCGCAAAAAGATCGAATGGGGCTATATTCTTCCATATATGATCACCGGAATCCTAAATCAGCACCCTAGGGCCGCCATGGCGCTTCGACAAACGAAAGACAAAAACAAGGTTGCCGATTTTTACCGCAAGCTTACCGCAGAAGAAGAAGATGCCTAGATGATCCTTGGCATAATCCGCGGAGCAACCCCAGAAAACATCGAAAAAATAGTTGAAGCCGGCCTTGAAGGCGGTTTGGACAAAATCGAAATCACACTAAACTCAAAAGATGCACTCAAACAAATCAAACTAGTTTCAAAAAAATACGAGGTTGGCGCCGGAACAATTTTAAGTCTTAAAGAATGCAAAGCCGCGCTAGATGCCAGAGCAAAATTTATTGTCTCCCCTATTATTGATCCAGCAACAATCAAATACTGCAAAGAGAATAATATCCCGGTTTATCCCTGCGGCGTTACTCCAAACGAAATTTATACTGCCTGGAAACTTGGGGCAACAATGGTAAAAGTTTTTCCTGTTAAAAATTTCGGCGGGCCTAATTATATAAAAGAATTAAAAGGCCCCTTTGATAAAATTAAACTTCTAGCGTGCGGTGGCGTTCGACCAGAAAACATTAATGAATATTTTAAGGCTGGGGTTTCTGCAGTGGCAGTCGGCGGATCGGTTTTTAAGAGGGAGTGGATCGATTCTAATAATTTCGAATTGATCAAAAAAGCGGCTTTGCGTTTTTCTTCTACAATAAAAAACAGGCAGAAAAGAGCATAACCCTAACCTGCCTGTTTGAGTCTATCTATCTTCTTTTTTTCTTGGTAGCTTTCTTCTTTTTCTTTACGACTCTCTTCTTCGCCTTCTTTGTAGCTTTCTTCTTTTTCTTTGCCATTTTTGTCTCACCACCTTTTAAAAAAATTTGAAGCTTTGTTCTATTTTACATTTTTTAAAACGAAAGTCAAACAATATTTTTCAAACCTTATTGGCTTTTGATATAAGCTCTTTAATCTTTTTATATTTTTCGTCCGGTTTTTCAATATCCCAGACCTGAATTCCGCTGGCCGCCATACCGGCGCCTCTCCCTGCCATACGTCCTCCACCAAAAAAACCACCCAACATCCCAGCCATTGGATTACCACCATGCCCACCACCAGTCGCCGGCGTTGACAGGATAATCGACCCTAGCCCAAACATTCTTTGAAAGAAACCCTTGCGCAAATTGATTTCTGTAATTTTATCATATTTAATAGTTTTTTCGTCAATCGTCAAGAAACCCTCATAGTAATCAAGCCTGGTATTATAAAATCTATAATCGGTTTTTGCATACGAATTTTTCTTAAGCACAAAATATCCAGTCGCCACACATAATACAATAACCAACTCTATAACGGTCTCAAAATCGAAACTTCCCAACAAAACTGAAAGTATTGACCAAAAGGTCATTCCTACTATAGCAAGTAGATATGGCCACCCCTGAAAAAGGAATAGCTTTGGTATAAACTTGGGCTTAAACTCCATTACCGGGTTGCCTGTTTCAACCACCGGCCTTGGAGCTGCTGCAGCTGCCGGGGCCGCCTGACCTTTTAGAGGGGCTCCGCAGTGGTTACAAAAATCAACCCCGTCTTTAATCTCTTTTCCGCATTTTTTACAAAACATATCGATCCTCCTTCCTCCTCCGTTCTACTTCGCTAAAGCTTCGTAGAACTACGGAGGATTAATTAATTATGTACAAGCTCTTTAAGCTTTTTATAGACCTGGTCAGGGTTTTCTAAATCCTTCAGATGAATCCCGCTCATGGCCATTCCATAAGATCCCCCGGTCGCCGGAGTTGATAGAATAATTGTCCCAAGGCCAAACATCTTTTGTATAAATCCTTTACGCAGATTGACCTCTGTGACTTTTCTGTAGTCTATTGTCTTCTCTTCAACCGTCCAGAAGCCCTCAAAATAATCCAATCTGGTATTATAAAATCGATAAGAGGTCTTCCCATAAGTTATCTTTTTAATAACAATAGGGAAAGCGGCAATAATACCAAAAACAACCAGGACAACCAGCCCTGCAACAAGTAAAATATGGGAGCCTTCAATAAATGCCACTACAAATATAGCCGCAACAAAAGGAACATAAAAAACCATTGCCAAATTCGACAAAAGTGCCAGCATTAGCACAAACTTTGGCTTAAGTACCAAAACAGGATCCTTTGACTCAACCACTGGCTTGGCCGCAGGAGCAGCCGCTCCTGGAGCACCCCCGGCTACCGGATTTCCGCATTTGGTGCAAAATTTTGAGCCGTCATCCATCTGGTTTCCACATTTTTGACAAAACATATCTTCCTCCTATTAAATAAGTATTGGGGTAATTCTATACAATGCGGCAAGTGAAGTCAAGCTGGATCCTCTTCTAAACAGCAGTACCCGCACCCGGGAAGAAAAACCGGTCTTTTGAAGTAGTCGAGCAGCGGATAATTGCGACAGATCGATGGACGCCAGAAATAGTTATTGCACCTGCCGCCTTCACCCCGATTATTACAGGAAAAAACTAAATCGTGATGCTCAAAGTCAATCTTAATCAGATAAAAATCAAACAACCAGGATATCCAGCGAATTACCAGATCGGTAAAGAATTTAGATGAGAAAAAAGCCGGAGCAATTTTCATCCTAATCTCTTTGCAGCAGTTTCCGCACATTTTACACTTGCCGGCAATTTTGTACTGTGTCGGAAAAAGAGCTTTTAATCTGGTAGAAACAAAATTATCCAAAAGCACAAAAAGAAGAATAATCTTTTTAATCATACATACATTATACCCTATCGCCTATATCCTATAGCCTATATCCTAAAATAGTGTGAAATTTTTTGGATTTGATCACGAAGAAACAGAAGGAGATAAACATGCCAATAGCAATGCGACCCGCACAAAGATACGCCGTACAATCGGTCTTAATCCACGGGCCACAAAGGACCAGGGGATTGAGTTATCAACACGGGATCCACCCGCCGGTAGTCCAAAGCAATACCTATCGATTAGAAAGTTCTGCCCGGGGACACCAGGCGTTTTGTGAATTTGGAAGCGTTGAGGTAGAGCAAGGCGATAATGCCCCTAAACTAATCTATGAAAGACTGACCAGCCCCAACAAAGTTCTATTGCAAGATCAGCTGGTAACGATGGAAAACGGTTTCTCGGCAAGGGTTTTTGCTACCGGCATGGGGGCAATTAATGCCGGTCTCTTTACTGTACTTGATGCCAGGCGCGGACATACAATGATAGCAGACACCATGCTCTATGGCTGTACTTTTAGCCTTTGCCAAAGAGGGCTGCCAAAGCGGGGAATCACGGTTAATCCTGTAAACACCAGCGACCTTAACTCATTAATCGAAGTAATAACCAGGAAGGATGATAAAACCAGGGTAATTTATTTTGAATCTCCGGCCAACCCGGCACTAAGGCTTACTGATATGCTTGCGCTAAGAAATATTGTTGATGATGTAAATAAAAACAGAGACCCGCAAGACCAAATAATTTTAATATTGGACAGCACCTTTGCCACCCCCTACTCCCAAAATCCGCTAAATCTTGGCATCGATATCCTAATACATAGCTTAACCAAAAACCTAAACGGTTTTGGAACAAGGATGGGAGGGGCAGTAATAATCAATGACCAGGAAAGATTTTTAACCGAACTTGATATGGAATTAAAAGACGGCGGTGCAGTTATGCTGGATCAGGTTGCCTGGGATTTTTTAACCTACAGCATCCCGACTTTTATCCCAAGAATGCGGCAAAAGACCGAGACAGCAATGCGATTGGCAAGGTTTCTTGAAGAACATCCCCAGGTTGGCAAGGGCAATGTTGTTTTTCCAGGCCTTGAATCATTTCCTCAATATGAATTAGCCCAAAAGCAAATGTCTAATGGCCTTGCGAGAAAATTTGCACCCGGAGACATGATTTATTTTCAATTAAAAAGAAAGCAGGATGAATCAAGAGAAGCTTATCTGACGAGAACCGCCTTTTTCCTTGATTCTATAGCTGACGATTCTTATGCGGTCACCCTTGGGGTAAGTCTGGGGCTGTGGAAAACAATGATCGAATCTCCCGCCCTTATGACACACAGTTCCTACACTGAAGATCAGTTAATACAATCGGGTTTTCTGCCTGGCGGAATGAGGCTTGCTCCTGGAGGAGAGGATCCAAAAGATATTGAATCAGATCTTGATGATGGACTGGAAAAAGCGGCCTAAAAATCATCCTCTTCTCTTTCATTCAATAAATCATAAAGTTCATCATAATGAGGTGATTCTAACCGGCCTAATACGTTGTATATTTCTAGCTCAATTGTTCTCCTTCCAAAATATCCAAATAAAGCAAATGATATCAACAATACGGCAAATCCTGCCGCTGGAATAAAGAGTAAAACATTCCCTATCCCCCCTAACGTAGAAGCAACCGTTGCAATTCCGGATAACCACTTTCCAATTTTATACGATCTATTGTGACTTGATAAATGATACTTATAATCTCTAACAATATGCCTCGGAGTTAACCCAGAAAGCCTGGTTCCTTCAAAAATTACTGGATCAATACGATAATAATCATTGGGTAGGGGTATCCCGACAGGTTGAAAAACAGGGACATCCCGGACTACTCGTTGAGGAGCTCTCGGCTCTTCCCTCCCTCTCTCCGTCCCAAAAACTTCATCCAACCTAACCGTTGTCATAGGAGGTTTTTCCGGCCGGCTCATCATTTCACTTATATCTACGGCAACTGCCTCTCCTTCCCTGAGAACTCTCTGTTTCCGCTCCATTCTCTCAGCCTCAGCCCTCTTTACATCTCTAACGCTATTAAGGAAAAATCTAATACCATTAAGATAGTTGCCCCCTTTAATAATCCTATGCTGAAGTAGACGCTGCGCTACCGGAAAGCCGTAAAAGCGCAAGCCCTCAGCAGCAACCTTAGCGTCGCCTTTAATATCTCCTGTTCTCAAAAGGTTATCGATATTGTTGACGCTTGGAAGATCATCTCTCTCGAAAAGACTCTCTATTTTAAAAGATATTACTTTTGAAAAAATCATAAATTGCCTTTCCTTTTTCTCCCTGATACCCTAGATCCCCTTGGTCCCCTTGATATCCTTGCCATGAACCGAATGGTTCATGGCTATATATATATCGAACACTTTGTTAAAAAATTTCACTTTTTTCAAAAATAATTGTATAATCTAGATATTATGAAAACAATAATATTCTGCTGCATTATCGTCTTAGCACTATATACACCCACATTCGCTAACCCTGTTCTACAAACAATAAGCAGAAAGGTCTCCCTGGGCGGTAAAATTGCATCAGGCAATACAAATTCAAGTAACCTGCACGCTGATTTTTCACTTAACCGAAACCGGAAGTGGAAAGATGAAACATCGTTTATTGGATCATTTGACCAGGAAAGCGTAAACGATATCCTTTCGATGAACAAATGGAGCCTCTCGGCACGACATGCGGGAAGCATTCAAAAACAGGATTACAGTTTTGTCCGCCTTGATCTGGATCACGACCGTTTTAAAGATATTAAACTTCGAACCATCCCGGCCATTGGTTATGGGCACTGGTTTTCAAGCTTAAAAGAATATAAATTATTGGCCGAAATTGCCCTCGGCTATCAGAAACAAACCCTCCTAAATAATACCTATCAGGATTCTTTCCTTTTGCAAATAAGGGGATTTGGCAAATCCAGGATTTTTGATGACGAAACAATCTCCGAAGATTTCTATGCCTATATTGATGCAGAAAATATGAATAGCTTTCGCCTGGTCAGCACAACTACTTTTTTAAGCCCCCTAAGCAAAAATTTCTCCCTAAAAATACTTATAAAAGACGAATATACCAACCAGCCCCCCTCCGGGATAAGAAGAAATGACCTGTTATTCTCTTTGGGGCTAGAGTACCTGGTTGAGACCGTGACTGAGTAAAAATTTTTTTGAGTGGGTAGGGCTTCCCAATAACGACCTCTTTTCAGCGGGTTATGACCAAATATGGTAGTAAAGAAGAATTAGCCCCACAGGAGCCTCTTATCAAGAAGGTGGCGATGCTGGAAGTGGCTGTGGAAATGGAAATGGCGGGTTCGAGTGTAACAACACTGGTTCAGCTGCGTCAGATATTCTTTGTACGGATGGTGGTATGAAAAGAAGATAGTTACACAGCGATTAAGATCTGTTATAATCCCTTTGATGGAAAACATCGTCAAAATTGAATACAAGTTACCCAAGCTAATCTCTTTCTATTCTGATTCAGCCTTTGGCGGAACAGTCTGCGCAATTGGCAACACCAACCCAGCCGGAATTTGCGCTATGGGTGCTTCTCCTGCCCCTGCTGATTCCACAGATTGCATCGAGGGAATTAGTGCTGCTGACGACTGTGGTAGTGGAACAACTGCTGCCTATGCCTGTGGTGGACCAGGAACAACTCCTAGTGCCAATTGTGGCGGTGGTTCAACAATAACAGTATAGTAATTAAGAGCTGGATCAATCAATCAATCAATTAATTAATTAATTAAAAACAGAGTATTTTCCAATACAAGGATGTCCCTGAAATCTAATTAGGAGAAGATGCCGTCAAAGAGCTTGATGCTGGGTGAGACCGTGGCTGAGCAGAGATTTTTTTGATATTGTAAGCCATACAGCTGTAATACCCACAAATATTTTGTAACCTCTCGTAACTATCCGTTATTCTTATTTTGAGTGAAATTTTTGCCAATAATGCATGATATAATAGTATAAGGTGGTGAGGTATATGCTTGAAAACCAGGGTTTGGAAAAGAGCTTATATTTGCTGGAAAAGATAAAGGTCATCCGGCTCAAAAATGGCGCTTTTATCGTTAGAGGCAGTTTCTTGCTCCGTCCGAATGTCGATAGCACCAAACGCTTTATCTTGCTAAAACGCCAGATCCCAAACCTCTCTTACCTGCGCTTTAAAGAAATCACCTTCCTGAGACCAAATATATTAATAGACCTTGAGATGCAAATATTTTCTAAAGAAGATATGCTCAAAATCAAAAACAACCTCTGGTATAAGCTATCACTCTACCTTCAAAACAAAATGCAGGATTTTTCCGTTGCCGAAGCCATTTAGGGGAAAAACCCAATTTTCAAAATAACCTGAAATTTTTCATAAATATAGAAGATATATATATAGGAGAAGTTTAATGCAGCTAAATCAATTTGTAATTAAAAGACTATTTAGCCTTGACCGCGTAAAGGTAGTCAAACTCAAAGACAACACCTTTATGGTACGCGGGAGATTTTCTCTTCGCAACGAACTGGACGAAATAAAAAAGTTTATCTTTATAAGGCGGCATGTCCCGGCCCTCTCGTATTTGCGCTTTAGACATATACCATTTCTTCGGCCTTTTACCTTTATTGAGCTTAGGGTGCATAAACTGGCAGAAGAAGATTTTGAAAAGCTAAAGAAACAACTCTGGTATAAACTCAATGTCCATTTTTCTCATAAACTAGAGCAAGTATTATTGCCCAGATTCCAATTAATATAAAATAGAAAGGGCAATATATGAAAATCATTAAATCTTTTCTCTACACGCTCTTCCCCTATCGGCATGGCGCAAGATTTATTAAAAATTTATCTCAAAAAAGAAATCCCGTTTTCCTTAATTTTGCAGCAGATATCAATATTCCTATCTTCGCTTCAAATGGGGGATTTTCTCCTGGTGAGGTTACCCCTCCCCCATCTCAAATATTAAAAATTAAGAATAAAAATGTTTCTGGCGGAGCAAACAGATTACTGATATCACTAAAAGAGGAGCTTGGGGGGATTGATTTTTGTTGGAATGGAAAAGGGGAGGTCTATCTTTTAATCATTGTTGATGGTGTAGAACACGAATCTCCAGTACTGTCACCTGGAGACAATTATCTTTTGCAAAATGCACAGCTTCTTGAGGCAGGCAAATCATTTGCGGTAAAAATAAGAAAACCACATAAATATAAAATTATTTCGGTTGCAACCAGAGAGTTCGAACTTGCTTATCCGACCAGGCACTCCGGGGTCTATCGGGCAATCAGGGCCAAAGACGTAGCAGAAGAGGAGATTCGAAACATTTCAATGCCCAGAACTCGTCCTCAAAAATGGTTCTGGCGCTGGTTAAAACCCTCCCCAAAACAGACTTTTGCTGCAGCAACAAAGGCCATGCTTGCCTCCAAAACAGATAAGAGATATAAGTTAAAGCATTTATGCGGCAAGGATATTGCAAGTGCCATATATACGATCGAACAACTGAGAGAATTTCTATTTAGTTTAGAACCCGAAAAAGCAGCAGATTTGCTGGATGATTTACAGCAAGCGGCCCGCAGGAACGACATAAGGGGCTGGGCTAGCATCAAAAATGAGTTTGCCTTATTAGTTTACCCCAACGTATCAGAAAAAAAATAACTTCGCACGCTTCCGCAGGAATCTCGGGTCCGCCTGGTGATCATATGCTATAATTATTTCGAACGAAGTTTGGTGGGGGATCGTCTAATGGCAGGACATCGCCCTTTGACGGCGATAATCGGGGTTCGAGTCCCTGTCCCCCAATCTCGTCCCGCTCAAAGCGGGACGCGTAAATCCAAATCTGAACTTATAAATTACTCTTCTTATACTTCATTGCCTTGTGAACCATTTTACCAAACTTGTAGTCTTTACGACTTTTTTCAAGCTTTGTCATTGCATAGTAATCAGCTTCTTTTTTAAGTTTCAAATAATTCAAATACCTGCTTTTGTCTAACCTTCCAGATTCGACTGCTGCCAAAATCGCACAACCGGGTTCTTGGTTGTGGGTGCAGTCCGTAAATTTGCAGGCAGTT
>JABMQY010000004.1 GCA_013202975.1 Candidatus Saganbacteria bacterium | reverse complement strand
GAAAACCCCAACCGCCTTTTTCATTATTTTCAGTATCAGGTATTACTTAAACCTTCTCCTCTAAATGTTCAGGACTTATACCTGGATTCTTTGCGGGCAATTGGGATAGAGCCCTCAGAACATGATATTAGATTTGTAGAAGACAATTGGGAGTCGCCAACATTGGGAGCCTGGGGAACCGGCTGGGAGGTCTGGGCAGAGGGGATGGAAGTTACTCAGTTTACCTATTTTCAGGAGTGCGGCGGGTTTCCCTGCAAACCGGTATCCTGCGAGTTGACCTACGGATTAGAGCGCTTAGCCATGTTTATCCAAAAGGTCAAATCGGTTTATGAAATTGAGTGGACCCCCGGAGTAAAATACGGCGATGTCTATCTTCGGGCAGAGAAAGAGCACTCCAGATATAATTTTCAGGAGGCATCGATCGAAAGTCTCCTCTCCCTGTTCGCAATTTTTGCAAAAGAAGCAGAATCTGTTTTAAAGAAAGGATTGGTTTTACCGGCCTATGACTATGTTCTGAAATGTTCCCACGTTTTTAATATACTGGATGCCCGGGGGGCGGTTTCTGTTTCTGAGAGGATGCAGTATATCTTGAAGATTCGAAGACTGGCAAGGTGGTCGGCGAAGGTTTATTTGGGGGATAGGGGATAGGAAATAGGATGAAAACAAATAAGAATAAAATAAAAAATCTTTTGCTTGAAATTGGCTGCGAAGAGATTCCGGCTCGGTTTATGTCTGTGCTATTAAAAGAGCTTAAGAGCAAAAGTGCACAAGAGCTTAAGGCATCCCGAATATCTTATTCTAATATTGAGACTTATGGAACCTATCGGCGGCTGGTTTTGTATGTTGAAAATCTTGCCCCAAAACAAGAAGATATTTCAAACGAAGTAAAGGGTCCGCCGGCAGAAATTGCATATAAAGATGGAAAACCGACCCCGGCAGCAATCGGTTTTGCAAGGTCGGCCGGGGTAGAATTGTCCGATCTTAGCAAGAAACAGATTGGACCAAAACTCTATGTTGTGGCTAATGTTTATAAAGCTGGAAAACCAGTCGCTTCAGTTTTAGTTGATTTATTGCCAAAAATCATCACTTCAATGCATCTTCCGATCTCGATGCGCTGGGGAGATCAAGATTTCAAGTTTATTAGGCCCATTCATTGGGCCCTGGCTATTTATGGTAAAAAGATAATTAAGTTTGATATTGCTGGGGTTAAGGCTTCTAATTTTACCAGGGGACACAGATATTTAAATTCCAAATCCCAAATTCCAAACGCTGATTTGGAGGCATTTAAAAAGAAACTTTCAAAGCTGGGTGTAATCTTGGATCAGGAAGAACGCAAAAAAAGTATTGTGGCGCAAGTGAAAAAAGCCTCAGCAAATGCCCTAATAGAAGAAGACCTGCTTGAAGAGGTAAATTACCTGGTTGAGAATCCGGTAGTTTTAACCGGCAGTTTTGACCAGAAGTACCTGCGCCTTCCAAAAGAGGTACTGGTAACCTCAATGAAGAAAAATCAAAAATATTTTTCAACTGTCTCAAGGGGAAAACTTGAATCAAAGTTTGTGGTGGTTACGGATGGATCAGCTAAGAAATTCCACAAAAATATTCGGGCTGGGAACGAAAAAGTCCTTTCCGCACGATTAGAAGATGCCCGCTTTTTCTTTGTTGAAGATACAAAAATACCACTAACGGAGCGAATGCCAAAACTTAAAAAGATAGGATTTTTTGAGAAATTGGGCAATATGGAGCAAAAAACAGGGCGGATAAGGGGTTTAGCTCTTCTTATTGCAAAAAAAGCCGGCTTAACGGGCAGCAAGGAGCTCGAAACTATTGAAAGAATTGCTCTGCTTTGCAAGGCAGATTTAACCACTCAGATGGTTTTTGAATTTCCGGTATTACAGGGGGTGATGGGACGGGAGTATGCTAAATTATGCGGAGAATCAAAAGATGTAGCTGAGGGTATTTTTGAGCATTATCTGCCCCGCCATGCCGGTGACACTTTACCCCCGTCTTTATCTGCTGCGATAGTCTCTTTAGCAGATAAAATTGATACCTTGGTCGGTTGTTTTTGTGCAGGATATATTCCGTCCGGTTCTGCAGATCCTTATGGCTTGCGCCGGGCGGTTATGGGTATTGTTTCAATTTGTCTGGACAAGAAATTATCTTTGAGATTAGATGGATTGATAGAATTTTCCCACAAATCATATTCCGATTTGTTGTCGGGCGAAGAAGGTTATAAAGATTTTGATAAAATTAAGAGCTCAATCTTTGGCTTTATTTCCGCCAGAATTAAGAATATTTTTAATGAGAAAGGGGTCAAATACGAAATAATTGATTCGGTTTTGCATAACTATAATGATATTTATGACCTTTTTTTGAGAGTAAAATTCCTTTCTCTTGCGATAAAAGAAAAATGGTTTGAAGGGGTCAGGCAATCTGGTGATCGTGTTGCGAGAATCAGTAAAAACTCTCCCCGTGAACAGGTAAGAGAAAATGATCTGGAGGAAGCAGCTGAGAAGAGCCTTCACCAGGCTTATTTAGAGATTAGCCGGGTGGTTGACCAAAAGATTAATATTGGGGATTATTCCGGGGCATTAAAAGATTTGGCCGGCCTGACCGATCCAATTAATGTTTTTTTTGACAAGATTTTAGTAATGCACAAGGATGAACGATTAAAGTCCAACCGGCTGGCTCTTCTTAAGGCCCTTTCTAATTTATACCTCAGAATAGCTGATTTTACCAAGCTTTAATAAATCTTCAATTTCCATGCAAGTTCTTTGCCTCCTGCCACGATATATACAGTGAAAGGCGATCCCGCTAGACGGGACAGGAGGAATTGCATAGATGAGAAGAGTTATATTAATAACCGCGATTATAGGGATTTTGTTATCAGGTGTCACCCACGGATTCGTAGCCAACGACCCATCTCAGCACACCCCAAATGCACGAGTAATCGGATTAGGAAGCGCATATGTTGGCCTGGCAGATGATTCTGCTTCCATATATACCAACCCAGCCGGATTATCCGGTATTGGTAAATTGCAGTTATCTTCCATGTTTGGAAGCTTTATGGAAGAGTATAGTTATACCTCTTTTACATTAGCATACCCAACAAAATATGGAGTATTTGGCTTTGGATATGCCGGATCAAGCATAGCCGGAGCACCAGTTTCAAGGATAAAGGCGGGGACAGAGAATACCGCAGATCCTATATATGAAATAGATACCAGCAAAGGGACAGTCAGCAACAGCAACGCAGTGGCGGTATTGTCATACGGAACAAAAGCAGATAGGTTTATTGAGAACGAAATATTGACCAACGCCAAGGTAGCAGTCGGAGCAAGTTTAAGACTATTTTCAGCCGGATTGAGCGGCGGCGGGATAACAGGCGGAGATGCCTCTGGTATGGATTTGGACCTTGGAGCACAGGCACAGCCGATCAGCTGGTTAAAAGTTGGCGTTGTAGGGAAACACATATTACCGGCATCAATGGGTGGAAAATTGACCTATGCGGGCGGACATTCAGAATCATATCCTGCAACATTGGTTCTTGGAACATCGGTTAAGGTGTTGGGTGGAAAGGATGCAGTAAGAAGTTTTAGGGGACAAGAGGTTACTTTAGTTGCAGATGTTCGATCAAATGTAACTCAGAAGCTTCCAACCACAGCACATGTAGGGGTAGAGTGGAAGCCAGTATCGTTAATTTCACTCCGAGTTGGAGTAGACCAGGCCGCTGTAGCAGGGGGGGTAGAGAATAACCTGTCTGCTGGTGTTGGATTAAACATGAAGGGATTCAGATTTGACTACGGCTATCATCAATTTGCATCAGCCCCAGGGATGAGCAATAACTACTTTTCAATTTCTTACGGTCTGCCGGAGATAAAGACAGAGAAAAAAGAGTTAGTAAAACCTGTTAAGAAACTTGAACTGATCAGATTCAAAGATGTACCAGATAGCCACTGGGCCTATAATCAGATATCGTTGTTGGCAACACAGGGAATTATCAAAGGGTACCCAAACCAGACCTTTAGGCCGGAAGGCAAGATCAGTCGTGCGGAATTGGCAACATTATTAGTTAGAACATCAGATGCAAAGATAAAGGTAGGCAAGCCGATATTCAGGGACGTAAGCACAAAGCACTGGGCATTTAACGAAATCTATACTGCAGCGAAGTTAAGCATTGTTAACGGATATCCAAACTATGTCTTTAAGCCGATCAACGGGATAAATCGTGCAGAAGGGTTGGCCATGATAGTACGTTTTGCGGATGTAGCGCCGGTAAAGTACAGCGGGCAATTCAAAGATGTTAAGGGAAACCACTGGGCAGCCAAGTATATAGCCGGAGCAAAGACAGCCGAGCTGCTCTCCTATATAGGAGACGGAAAGTTTGATGCTCAAAAGAGATTAACCAGAGCGGAAGCTGTCGAGATGTTATATAAGACACAAAAGGTACAGGGCATATTGGCCAAAGGGATATTAAAAGATTATCCTAATTTAGTAATGACAGCGTCTAAGTAGTAGTTATAATAAGGGTCCCTCTTGTCGCCTTTCAAGGAATTAATAAATAAAACTTCCTCAGGAGGGCCCTTATTTTTTTCAATCGCCGATTATGATCCTCACAAGTTTTTACCGATAAATACAAGCCGCAGAACATCTCAAATATTGCTGAAACTTCAAAATTCCAACTCTTAATCTTTTGGTTTTTGGATTTTGATATTGGGATTTATTTTGAGTTTTGAGGTTTGAAGTTTGAGGTTCCTATTTTCTAATTGACAAACAATCTTTATAGGTTTAATATTAATCACACTAATCATTTGGGGAGGTTTATATATGAAAAAAATAGTACTGGCGTTGGGTTTGATTATATTTATTGCTTCGATTTCTTTTGCGGTTCCCGGGCAGATAAATGTTCAGGGAGTTTTAAGAAATAGCTCTGGCACTTTAATAGACGGAAGCAAAACTATTACTTTTACTATATATACCGCAGATTCCGGCGGGACAAAAAAATGGGAAAACTCACTGACGGTTTTAGTTAAGGGCGGCATTTACAATGTACAACTTGGGAAATCAAAAGCAATTGCCCCGACGGTTTTTGATGGTACACCCAGATACCTCGGAATAAAACTTTCAGGCGAATCAGAAAGAACTCCTCGAATGACGCTTTTAACTGTTCCCTACGCTTTTCGTGCTTCTGTAGCTGATTCCCTTTCGTCCGGAAATTTTGCGGAGATTGGTCCTTCCGCAGAACAAACAACTTCTACACAATATGGGCTTCGAGTTAATTCAAGTCATATTAATGGTTATGGTGTTTATGGTAGTGGTAGTGGTTTTGGGGTATACGGCAAAAGTACTAGCGGAGTTGGAGTCAGGGGATCTAGTACCAGCCAGGATGGAGTTTATGGTACTAGTGCTGGGGCTGTGAAAAGTGGTGTTTATGGTTCAAGTAATAATTCTGCCGGGTTTGGACTTGTTGCAAGAAATACAACTGCAACTAAAGTCTCTGATACTGGAGCGGCTTTGCTTGTTGATGGAAGGATAAAGATGTCAACTGGAAGTGGTAAGGCAGCGGGAACAAGGTCTGGGAGTAATGCTAACTGGACGGAGAATGGCGCAGTCTATTACGTGAATCTTACAAATTTTGCTCTTACTGCAAATTCTTTAATCTTTATTTTTCCAATTAAACAGCCGGCCGGGAGATGGTGGGTAGAAAACGAACAAAATAGTACTATTACTGTATATAGCACTGCTTCTGAAACTACAAATAATCCTGATTTTAATTATTTGATAATTAATTAATTTATGGATAAAAAGGTTTTGAAATTGAATAGATATATTTTTATATTATTAATTATTTTATTGACTCCTTTATCCGTTTTGGCAGATGTTACTGTGGTGGGCGAGCCAGTGGTTGGTGAGTATACTGGGACAACCACTCTGCAGTTTGGATCTGTCTATCAGATTCAGGCGGCTGTCTTGGGAAATGGAGTAATAACCCCACCAGCAAAAGTAGTAATCAAACCTCCCACAATTACCGATATCTATGTTGGCAAGCGTCTCTACCATAAAGATATTGTTGATAAGGGCGAAACATTTTATGTTCCAAGGAAAATAAAAATTAAGGCCATTGTTAAAGCTCCGGATGGGATAGATAAGAAAAAGATATCAATGGTCTTGAATGAAAAAGGAGGTCCATCTCCTTCAAAGACCTTTCAATTGGCCGAATCCAATATTTCGTCAAAAAGCATAAAAGCCGCAAAGATAATAAAAGCAGAGATAGAGCAGCAGGTTACCGATCTCGGATTAGGGGAAAATACGGTTGTGATCAAAGCGGGTAATGCTGGAGGTACTACCAGCCAGACCTTGACTCTGACTGCCGTTTCCGGGCAGGGTGTAATCGGAGATGTGGTGGTTTATCCGAGTCCGTTTTCAATAACAAAGGATGGCAAGGCTTATATCCAATATACTTTATCAGAAGCAGCTAATGTTGATATCTACATGACTGCAGTTGGCGGAGTGGTGATAAGAAAGATTTCCTGTTTCTCCGGTACAGAGGGCGGAAATGTTGGCCGCAATAAGGTGGAGTGGGACGGTCGCAGAGATTCCGGTGAAATGACCGGAAATGGAATCTATGTCGGGACACTGGTATCCGGCGGAAAAATACTTAAAAAGTTTAAATTTACATTAAAGAACTAATTATTTGAGGAGGTTTTTTTGTATGAAGAAGATTATTTTTGTCTTGGGTTTAATATTCCTGTTATCGACAATTTCAATTGCTGCTATTCCGGAACAGATATCAATTCAGGGGAAACTGCTGGATACCAGCGGCAAGCCCTTATCTTCTACCCAAAGCGTTACGTTTACTTTGAAAAAGAAGGATGGGACATCAGTATATTCTGATACTGTCAGCAGTCTTAAGTTAGATAAAAATGGGGTGTTTAACGTAATTTTAGGAAAAGATACCAAAGCCTTTCCTACTATCGTTGATTTTAAAAACCAATACTGGCTTGGAATAAAGGTTGGAAGTGATCCGGAACTTACCCCGCTTCAGCCGCTGACATCCTCTCCCTATGCTCTAACGGCTAAGAGAGTATTTGGAGATTTTGTCTGGGCACACAATAAAAATGGAATTGCGTTGGCAGCTTCTAATGATTCGGGTGCTTTTCCTGTAGCAAACTTTGTAAGTGGACACGGACCAGGGGTGGGTATTATTAGTAGCAAAGTTGCCTTGACGGCAGTAAGTTCAAATGAAACTGCCGGTCTTTTTACAACCAAATCACAACACCCTGCTTTGACTGCCATAAATTTACACTCAACTGGTTCCGGAATAGACGGAACAGGTGCTTTAGTTGGAGTAAAGGGAAAATCTGTTGGAACCGGGGTAAGGGCGGAAGGTCTTTTAGTTGGAGTTCACGCAACAGGGGCAGTTGGTGTTTGGACAACTAGTATTGCTGCGAACACAAATCCAATTTATGCATTTAAAGTTGAGTGGTTTGATTTGACGGTTAAAGCTGGTCAAACATCAATTTCAAAAAATATTGGAGCTAGAGTTCCGATCAGCTTTAAGGTATTGGAGATGCCAGGGGGTACAAGTGGTCCCTGGTGGGTACCGGTTGAAGTCTCTTCTGATATGACTAGTATATATAATCACGGGTATGAAATAAATTATAAATATTATACTGTTGGATCCCTCAAAAATATGTTTATTATTTATACAATGAGTTCAGCTGCTGATAGGCTTTTTAGAGTTATGATGGTTTATCAATAAATTTGTAAATAAGGAATTATGAATTTGAAAATGATGAGAAAAATTATTTTTATAGTGTTATGTGTTTTACTCCTAGCTTTTTCAACTTCTGCTGATCAGGTGGTTGGAATTGGGCAGCCGGTTATTGGTGAGTCCTCAGGTTCTACCGGTAAAGTATTTTTGGGTTTTCTCTATGATTTTCCACATATCACCAAAGTAGTAACTAAACCAGTTACCGGAGTAGTAACCCCACCCGCAAAAGTAGTAATCAAACCTCCCACAATTTCCGATATCTATGTCGGCAATCGTCTGTACCATAAAGATATTGTTGAAAAAGGGGATAAGTTTTATGTTCCAAAGAAGGTAAAAATTAAGGCAATTGTAAATGCGCCGGATGGAATAGATAAGAAGATGATATCGATGGTATTAAATGAAAAGGGTGGTGCGTCACCTTCAAAAACCTTTCAATTAGCCGATTCCAATATTTCGTCAAAAAGCATGAAGGCCGCGAAGATAATAAAAGCAGATATTGAGCAGGAAGTAACTGATCTTGGAATCGGAGAAAATACAGTAGTAATAAAAGCCGGCAATTCCGGAGGTACTACCAGCCAGACCCTGACTCTGACTGCCGTTTCCGGGCAGGGTGTAATCGGAGATGTGGTAGTCTATCCGAGCCCCTTTTCAATAACAAAAGATGGAAGGGCCTATATCCAATATACTTTATCAGTAGCAGCTAATGTTGATATCTACATGACTGCAGTTGGCGGAGTGGTGATAAGAAAGATTTCCTGTTTCTCCGGTACAGAGGGCGGAAATGTTGGCCGCAATAAGGTGGAGTGGGATGGGCGCAGAGATTCTGGTGAGATGACCGGAAACGGAATCTATGTCGGTACATTGGTATCCGGTGGAAAAATTTTAAAAAAGTTTAAGTTTACACTGAAAAACTGAATTTGAAATAGAGTTTAAAATTTGCTATAATCAAAATATATGAGAATGTCGCGGTTGGTGGCACCCACGCTTCGGGAGGAACCAGCAGAGGCCGAAGTACCCTCACACAAATTAATGCTGCGTGCCGGAATGATTCGCAAAGTAGCAGCGGGAATCTACAACCTTCTACCCCTAGGTCACCTGGTAATTTCAAAAGTTGCTCAAATTGTAAGAGAGGAGATGGTGCGTTCGGGCGCTCAAGAGGTCTTTATGCCGGCGCTTCAACCAAAAGAACTGTGGGAAGAATCCGATCGTTGGGGGGTTTATGGCAAAGAGCTTTTTCGTATAAAAGATCGTCATGACCGGGAATTTTGCCTCGGTCCGACTCACGAAGAGATAATTACTCCGCTGGTTTCCGATGCTATCAATTCTTACAAGCAATTGCCGGTTACTCTATTTCAAATCCAGACAAAGTTCCGGGATGAAATCCGTCCCCGTTTTGGAATAATGCGCGGCCGGGAATTTATGATGAAAGATGCCTATTCGTTTCATCCCTCTAACAAGTCCTTAGATAAAGAATATAAAAATATGTTCGAAACCTACTGCCGTATTTTTGACCGCATGGGATTAAAGTATAAAGCAATAAAGGCAGATCCTGGTGCCATTGGCGGAGGGTTTTCTGAAGAGTTTATGGTTTTGGCAGATACCGGTGAGGAAGAGCTGTCTCCTGGTGTCCGCGGGATAGAGGTTGGACATATTTTTAAATTAGGGACCAAGTACTCTGAAAAGATGAAGGCAACTTTTCTTGATGAAAAAAATCAGGAGAAGCCATTTATTATGGGGTGCTATGGCATTGGAATTGGACGCACTGCTGCGGCTGCGATTGAACAGGGTTTCGATAAAGACGGTATTGTCTGGCCAATTGCTATTGCCCCTTATAAAGTTGCAATTGTTCCGGTTAATTCCCTGGAAAAGGAGCAGATCAAACTTGCCGAAGAGCTGTATGCAGGATTACAGGCTGTTGAGCCCCTTTTGGATGATCGTGATATGAGAGTAGGTGCAAAATTAAAGGATATCGATCTTATCGGAATTCCTCTTAAAATTATTATCGGTCCCAGGGGATTGAAAGAAGGAAATGTTGAAATAAAAGTTAGGGCATCGGGTGAAGTTATTATGGTACCGATAGCAGAAGCAAAAAAGAAAGTAGAAGAATTACTTAAATGACAGTGTATACTAAATCACTCACCTTACAGACTAATGGCAATGATGATGTTTTGGATATTACCCATGAGGCAGCCAAAGCAATTGAGAACTCAAAAGCTAAAAACGGGATTGTTACTGTTTTTGTTGCAGGTTCTACCGGATCAGTAACTACAATTGAGTATGAACCGGCCCTGGTAAAAGATATGCAGGAGATGGATCAGCAGCTGATCCCTTCCGGCCGCGGTTATCACCATGATGCAACCTGGGGGGACGCAAACGGCCACTCTCATATCCGCTCGTCGATTATCGGACCGTCTATTACCGTGCCCTTTGAGTCAGGGAAAATGACCCTTGGCACCTGGCAGCAAATTGTTGTAATAGACCATGACAACCGCAGCCGCGCCAGAAAAATAATAATTCAAATATTGGGGGAGTGAAAATATGAAGTCAAATTGTGGTGTTTTTGCGATTTCGTCCGGCAAGGGGAATGATGTTATTGATGATATTTTTTTGGGGGCGTTTTATCTTCAACATAGGGGTCAGCAGTATTGCGGTCTTTCAACCTTCAATGGCAAAGGTGAATTAAAGATCCGTACCCATAGGGGGCTGGTCAGACCGACTTTTGAGGATGATTTAAAGGGGTTGGAGGGCTATATTGGTATCGGGCATACCAGCCTAAAAGACCGCCAGCCGATAAAATTGGATTCAAAAATGGGCGAGTTTACAATCTGTTTTTCGGGTAATGTTATTAATAAAGATGAATTAATTACAAACCTAAAACAGCAGGGACATTCATTTTATACTGATTCGGATATTGAGGTTATTGCAAAGCTTATTGCTCAGGGCGATGATTTTGTCTCTGGCATAGAGCATATGTCAAAGCAGCTTCATGGGGCATTTTCTCTGGCTATTTTAACGAAGGGAAAGATATATGTAACCCGTGATAAACACGCTTTTCGTCCTTTAATAATTGGAAAGAGAGACCACACGGTTGCGGTTGCATCAGAATCATGTGCTTTTAATAATCTGGGGATTTCTATTGTACGAGATGTAGAACCGGGCGAGATTATTGAGATCGAAAATGGTGATTTTAAGACGGTGAAGGTTATTCCTTCTCCTTTTACCCAATATTGTTCTTTTGAGTGGATTTATACAGCTAACGCCGCTTCAATAATTGATGGGTTTTCGGTTGATATGGCCCGTGAGAGATTAGGCGCTGCTTTGGCCAAAAGATATCCGGTAGAGGCTGATGTTGTTGCCGCAGTTCCAAACTCTGGAATCGGCCATGCGCTCGGTTTTTCCCACGAGTCAAAAATTCCTTTTGATAATGTTTTTCTCAAATATGATTATGCCAGTAGAAGCTATACACAGGCAACCCAGGAAGCGCGTGACCGTGAAGCAAAGCTGAAACTTATTCCGATTTCTGAAAAGATTAAGGGAAAGAGGGTAGTCTTGTGTGACGATTCAATCGTTCGCGGAACACAAATGAAAAACGACCTGGTGGTAAAATTGAGGAACAATGGGGTAAAAGAAATTCATGTGCGGATTGCCTGTCCTCCTCTTAGGGCGCCCTGCATGTATGGGGTTGCAACCCGATCCAAAAAAGAACTTGCTGCAACCGATAAGACCATTGAAGAGATCAGGAAGTATATCGGGGTCGACAGCCTTGCCTATAATACTTTGGATGACCTGGGACAGGCGCTTGGCTTTCCTTTAGACCAAATTTGTACTTCCTGCTGGACTGATAAGTATAAAGTTTAGGAGATAAAATGCGCGATTTTTGCGGGGTTTTTGGCATATACTCATTTTCTAGAAAGCCTGAGCTGGCAAAACTGGCTTACTTTGCCCTTTTTGCGCTTCAACATCGCGGCCAGGAATGTGCCGGGATTGCTGCTGCCGATGGGACCGATATAAAACTTTTTAAAAAGATGGGATTAGTAAATCAGGTTTTTAACGAGGAAAATCTAAAAAATTTGGATGGACATCTTGCTATCGGACACGTCCGCTATTCTACAACCGGCTCCAGTGTAATCGAAAATGCCCAGCCGGTTGTAATGGATACAAAATTCGGCCCGATCGCAATTGCCCATAATGGTAATCTTGTTAATACTGATGATCTAAAGAATGAGTTAAAAGGCAGGGGACTGTCTTTTATCGGCACAACTGATTCAGAAGTTATTGCTGCATTAATTTCTACATCAAAAGAAGAGGTTTTTGAGCAGGCCCTGCTTGCTTCACTCTCAAAATTGCAGGGAGCCTTTTCAATAGTAATTATTACGCGGGACAAGCTTTTTGCTTTTCGTGATCCGCAGGGGATTAGGCCGCTTTGTCTGGGAAAGGTGGATGATGCCTATGTTTTTGCCTCCGAAACCTGCGCTTTGGATATTATCGGGGCCAGGTTTTTGAGAGAAGTCGGCAATGGTGAAATGGTGGTTGTAGAAAAAGAAGGATTAAGGTCTAAAACCTGGTCTTTTTCAGAGCGGGAAGCAATGTGTATTTTTGAACATATTTACTTTGCCCGTCCCGATTCTGTTCTGCATGGGCACAATGTTTATCAAACCCGGGTTGCCTTAGGAAAATATTTGGCCAGCGAGTATCCGGTTGATGCGGATATGGTTATCGGAGTCCCGGAATCAGGGGTGCCGGCCGCTATAGGCTTTGCAGAAGAATCAAAGATTCCATATGGGGAGGGTTTGATAAAAAACCGCTATGTGGGAAGAACCTTTATACAACCCAGTCAGGAGATAAGGGAATTAGGGGTTAGATTAAAGTTAAACCCGATCGGTGATGCCCTGCGGGGAAAGAAGGTCGTTGTGGTTGATGATTCAATTGTAAGGGGAACCAGCAGCAGGCAAATTGTTAAAATATTAAGGGATGCCGGGGCCAGAGAAGTTCATTTTAGAATCTCATCTCCACCAATTATTGGTTCATGTTTTTATGGGATCGATACCCCGACCAGGGCAGAATTGATTGCTGCAAACCTGAGTATTGAGGGAATTAGAAAATATATTGATGCCGATACCCTGGGGTATTTAAGTGTAAAAAGTATGATAAGGGCAGTCGGTTTGCCGGAAGAATCGGTTTGCCTTGCTTGTTTTAATGGCAATTATCCGGTCAGGATCCCGGAAAAATTAACCAGTTTAAATTTATTATTTGACAAGGGGGTGATGTCAGATGTCATGTGATTGTTTTCCAAAATGCAGTAAATGTGGTAAGCAGATGGTTCCTTTATCTGATTTTTCTAATAATTCAGTCGCTATCAGATACAAATCCTGGGCATGTACGAATCAGGAATGCAGATTTTTTGTAGTATTGCGCGGTGGAGATGTGTATTATGGTACAGCTAGTGCGGAGAGCTCCAGAAAATAAAGAGTAGGGGCAATATAATATGGATTATAAAAAAGCCGGAGTAGATATTGACGCAGGAACTTTAGCAGTTAAGAAAATAAAAAAGATGGTTAAGTCCGATACCAGTTTATTTGGCGGCTGCTATACGCTGGACTCCGGCAAGGTTTTAGTTTCTGCAACCGACGGGGTTGGGACAAAGCTAAAACTGGCCTTTATGCTTAATAAGCATGATACGGTAGGTATTGACCTGGTAGCAATGAATGTTGATGACATTGTCTGCCAGGGTGCCAGGCCCCTTTTCTTTTTAGATTATATTGGCTGCAATAAAGTATTTCCTGATGTTATTGAAAAGATTGTAAAAGGGATTGTCAAAGGATGCCGGCAGGCCGGATGCGCATTAATTGGGGGAGAGATTGCTGAGCTTGGTGATCTTTATAAAAAAGGGGAGTATGACTTAGCCGGATTTGCTGTCGGTGAGGTTGACCGCAAAAAAATTATTGACGGCAAAAAAATAAAACCCGGAGATCTAATTTTGGGACTCAAATCTTCCGGACTGCACAGTAATGGGTATAGTCTGGCAAGAAAAGTGCTGCCTAAAAAATATGCAAAGGGACTATTAATCCCCACTCGTATTTACGCCAAGTCTATTTTGAAACTCCTGGACAAAGTTGCCGTTAATGGGATTGCCCATATAACCGGCGGCGGTATTTTTGAAAATACTGAAAGGATTTTAAAAAAAGGCTTAAAACTAAAAATAGATAAATCCTGCTGGAAACCCCAGAATATCTTTAAGCTTATTCAGGATCATGGAAAGGTTTCTGAATCAGAGATGTATAGGACTTTTAATATGGGGATAGGGATGACAATAGTAGTTCCCAAATCGCAGGCAAAAAGGGCGATCAGGGTTTTAAAGAATTGTGGTGAGATAGTTTATGTTATCGGGGAAGTTGTTAGGAAGTGATATGAAAAAAATCGGTGTTTTAATATCGGGCAGGGGATCAAATTTACAAGCCATAATCGATGCTTGTGAGAGCGGTGATATCCCTGCAAAAATAGCGGTTGTGATTTCAAACGATCCGAGTGCTTTTGGTTTAGAGCGGGCGCAAAAGCATAAAATTCCGGCGGTAGTTATAAATCACAAAGACTATAAGGATAAGAATACCTATGAATTAGAAATTGTAAAAGTTTTGGGGCAACATAACATTGATCTGGTTTGTCTGGCCGGGTACATGAGGATTGTTGGGCAGGTTCTTTTGTCAAATTATCTGCATAAAATCTTAAATGTCCATCCGGCTCTCCTGCCTTCATTTCCCGGATTACACGGGCAAAAGCAGGCCTTCTTGCACGGAGTAAAAGTATCGGGGGTAACGGTGCACTTTGTGGATGAGGGTTGCGATACCGGGCCGATTATTATGCAGCAAGCTGTTCCGGTTCTTCCCAATGATACGGAGGAGACTCTTTCTGCCCGTATTCTTGAGCAGGAACATAAAATATATCCCCAGGCAATTAAATTGTTTTGTGAGGGAAATTTAATCATAGAAGGGAGACAGGTAAAAATAAATGGCTAAGAGAAAAAAGAAGAAAGTTAAAAAGGTTAAGAGGAATGTGAGAAAGAAGGTAGTAAGAAGGAAGATAAAGAAGAAAAAATTAACAACCAAAAAACTGGCCCTTATTTCTGTCTATGACAAAAGGGGGCTGGTCCGCCTGGCAAAAGGACTAAAGCAATTTGGTTATGATATTGTATCATCCGGGGGCACATTTGCCGCCCTAAAGCAGGCCGGGATGAAAGTAATTGCGGTGTCAGAATTAACAAAATATCCTCACATGGTAGGAGGAAGGGTCAAAACCCTCCATCCGGTTATTCATGCCGGAATTTTAGCCAATCGCAGCCTGGAAGATCATGTAAAAGATCTGATTAAATACAAGATCCGTCCGATTAGTATTGTTGTCAGTAACCTGTATCCTTTTGAAGCAACGGTTGAAAATCCTGATTGCACCTATGAACAGGCAATTGAAAAGATAGACATTGGCGGGCCGACCATGGTGCGTGCTGCAGCAAAAAACCATAAAGATGTTGCAATTGTGGTTGATCCAAATGATTATCCAAAGATTTTGTCTGAAATGAAACTGCATAAAGGTATTATTACCCCCGAGATGCGGCAGCAGCTGGCGGTAAAGGCCTTTCGCTCGACCCAGCATTATGACACAGCCATTTGTGAGTATTTGGGTAAAAAGGTTGACGGAGAATCGGCTTTTCCTTATAAGTTAGACCTTTCTTTAGAAAAAATTCAGGATCTTCGCTATGGGGAAAATCCTCATCAAAGGGCCGCATTTTATAAGGATTCAAAAGTTGATTCGGGTTTAACGCTGGCAAAACAGCTTCATGGTAAGGAGTTATCATTTAATAACATCGTTGACATGGAGGCTGCCTGGGTCTGTGCCAACTATTTTTCAAATCCGACTATTGCGATTATAAAGCATACCAATCCCTGCGGCTGTGCTCAGGCAAATACTCTGGTTGAAGCGTACAATCTGGCCTTAGCATCTGATCCTGTTTCTGCATTTGGAAGTATTGTTGCAGCAAACCGGAAAATTGATTCGGCAACAGCTGACGAGATTTCAAAGCTGTTTGTCGAAGTGGTTATTGCTTCCGGATTTGATAAAGCGGCCCAAAGTATTTTGACAAAGAAAAAAAATATCCGGTTAATTGAGATGGGAGCACAGCCAAAGGTTTCCGAGCTCGATTTTAAAAAAATATCCGGTGGTTTTGTGGTTCAGGAGGCAGACGTTGCTCAGCTTGGGATTAACGAAATAAAAACTGTGACCAAAACTGAACCCTCCCTGGGGCAGATGGAAGACCTTTTCTTTGCCTGGGGTGTCTGTAAACATGTTAAATCAAACGCAATTATTCTGGTAAAAAATGGCGCCACTATCGGGGTTGGGGCAGGGCAGATGAGCCGGATTGATGCCTGCCATATTGCGGTTAAGAAGGCGGGGGGGGCAGAAAAGGTGAGGGGGGCGGTATTGGCATCTGATGCTTTTTTTCCCTT
>JABMQY010000072.1 GCA_013202975.1 Candidatus Saganbacteria bacterium | reverse complement strand
TCAGAATATTTATGTTAATGATTCAAAAGATCTCTCTTAGGCCATTTGCTTACTATTGTTTTGGTCTGGGAGTCCTAGTAATAATTGTTGCCGGTTTAAACTGATTTTGCTATTTGCTTTCTAATTCTTTTAAGCGCAGCTCTATAATTCTCTTCACTTTCATATGATCTTTGGCGTAAGAAATAGATGCTTGTTCTTTACCCTTTATTTCGAGCGTATTTTGGTTAGCCCTGATAAGGGAGAGGGCCTGTTTGTATGATCTAATTGCGCTATTTTTCTTGCCAAGTATGTCTTCTGTTTCTGCTTTTAACATCAAAGAGCTAAGGTCGGTTGGGTTTAATTTATTTGCTTTTTTATAGTAGAGGAGAGCTTCTTTGTATTTATCCTGGACATAATAGGTATCTCCTTTAAGCTTCCAGGCTGAAGAATCAGATGGATCTATTCTAATTGATTGATCAAAACATTCTCCCGCCTTTTTGATTTTATTTTGACGAAAATAAACTCCCCCTTTAAAGCGCCAGGCAACGTCGTTGTTTTGATCAAACCTGGTAGCATTGTCTAAGGCCAGTAATGCTTCGTCAAGCTTCCCTGCTTTAAAGAGAAGTCCCCCCTTGTTCCCCCATGCTTTTGAGGATTTTGGGATATGCAAAAGAGCTTTGTCTAAACAAATTAAGGCCTGCTCTCTCTTGTTTTTAAGGATTAAGATGGCAGATTTGTTAATCCAGGCATCTTCATCTGTTGGGTCTATTTGAGTAACTTTTTCAAAACAAGAATAGGCTTGGTCATAATGTCCATTCTGTAAAAAAATAAATCCTTTTTGGTACCAGGCAATAGAATATTTTGGATCTACCCTAATGGCTTGGTTATAGTACTTTAGGGCCTCTTTGTGGTTTCCTTGTTTATCAAATGTAACCCCTTTATCTACTAACTCTTCGGCCCGGTTGTTGTTTGCAAAACAAGCATTGCCCGCAAACACAATAACAATGATTGTAAATAGCAATAGATAGTATTTTTTCATGATTTTGAATGTTATCATAATGGGGGTTTAATAACAACTTTGTTTAGAATTGGGAAGATTTTTTTGGTCTGGAACAGTTTTATCTAACTAAACTTCTTCTTCTTTGGCCTCTTTTGTTTTCCTGATCCCTAATGAATCTGCGAAGAAATTCTTTGTTGTGGTTCGGCCCTTTGACTGTTTTATCTTTTGCGGCTGTTATATTCCTAATATCAATCCCTCTGGGGGTGATTTCCTTTTTACCGTCTTTTAGCATCTTTTCTATTTTACCTTTTTCTGCGTTGCTAAGTGGTTTTGTGTGTATTTTTCCATAAGTGTATATGGGTGGGCGGATTGCGTTTTGTCCTGCTATTGGTGAAGGTGTGCGTCTTGGGATTGGTCGGATTGTTTTTCTTTTTTTGATTTTGCGAATCTGTACAAATTCAACCCCTTTTTTTGTAGATGCCATTGCGGTGATTTCATAACCATTCTTTCTCAGAAAACGGACAAATCTTCCAAATTCAGGCGAGTTTTGTCCTTTGTTTTTTACTTTCAGAAACTCTGCACGAAACTTTTTTGCGGTTTCAACTTTGACCCCGCCAGAAAAATTGATACAATTCCCTCTGTTTCCTCTCTTCTCACATATCAGGTTAACGTAAGTCATGTTTCCTCCCTATAAGTTTTTTGGTGGTTTTGGCATATAGATAGACAATGCCCTTTTAATTGCACTGTAATGGATCTTTTCTCTGCATTCCTGCGGGCTTTTGATCTTTGGATGGGTAATCTTATAGTATTGATGCTGGCAGAAATAATCGGTATCCATTGCTCTTTCTGCCAGTCTTTCTTCATATTCTGTGGGCTCATCGTTCTCAGTTGAGGATTGGGGCTGAGCCTTTTGTTGAATTGTTGATTTTAGCTTTTTCGCTGTGTCGTTCAAGGGGGTTTTTGAATCGTGCTGCAGCATAATGTCTGTTACGTTCCCCTTTTTATTAAAAGCGGTAAGGTTTATTCTGTATCCCTTGCTTTTTGCATAGGCCTTAAAGTATTTGTATTCGGGAGAATTCATATTTTTATTTCTGGTTAATGCAAATTCTGCCCTAAATTCTTTAGCAGTTTTTGGGTCAGGACATTTACCGGTATAACGAAGGCTTCTTTTGTAGGATATTACTCCCGATTTGGATATTTTTAATCCGGTATAACTAAAGCAGATATTTCCCATCGTTCCTCCAGGGGAATCTATATTGATTTCCTACCCAGTACCATCTGGTACTGGATCCTACTAATATTATCGGATTAAATGTAAAAAAACTTGCATCAATTATTCTATTCCCTAACCCCTATCCCCTAAATC
>JABMQY010000071.1 GCA_013202975.1 Candidatus Saganbacteria bacterium | reverse complement strand
TCTTAAGAACTCAACTGCTTTTTCCATGCTGCCATTGTTTTCTTTGAGTGCCTTTTTACAATCCATCATTCCGCATCCGGTTTTATCACGAAGTTCTTTTACTATTTTTGCGCTAATGGTCATGTTAGAAACCAATCCTTTCTTTTTCTTCTTCGTTTTGGGGAAGTTTTGGTGTTAATTCTTCTAATCGTTCTTCTTCCGTCACCATTTTTGCTTCATCACTTAACTCTATTTCTTCGGCAGCTTTGGACGGCAGCTCTTTTGCATCTGCTTCTACTTTTGCATCTGCTTCTACTTTTGCATCTGTTTCTACTTTTGCATCTGTTTCTACTTTTGCATTTGCTTCTACTTTTACATCTGTTTCTACTTTTTCATCAACTTTTTTTGTTTCTTCTGCAATTTTCTTTGTTTCTTTTGCAACTTCCTTTGTTTCTTCTGCAACTTTCTTTGTTTCTTCTTTTACAATTTCAAGGGGAACCGCAATTTCTGGTGTGCGTTCTTCTGCCGGCTTCAATAATTCTCTTCCGGCCAATACGCCATCTGCCATGATTGATGATAAAAGCTTAATTGAGCGGATAGCGTCATCGTTGGCGGGCATAATAAAATTGGACTGGTCAGGATCGCAATTGGTATCAACAATTGCAATAACCGGAATTTTTAACCGTTTTGCCTCTGCCAGGGCTGTTTGTTCTTTGTTTGTGTCGATTATAAATATAACCGAAGGAGGTTTCTTCATTTCTCGGATCCCGTCCAGCCCGCGGATAAGCTTGCGATATTCCCTCTTTAATGCGCTGACCTCTTTTTTGGGGAGTTTTTCAAAAAGCCCGTCAGTTTCCTTTTTTTCAATCGCTTTCATTCTGCCAATATTTTTCTGAAGAGTTTTAAAGTTTGTTAATGTCCCTCCAAGCCAGCGGTCTTTAACAAAAAACATTCCGCAGCGCTTTGCCTCTGTTTCAACTGCTTCTTGGGCCTGTTTTTTTGTGCCGACAAAGAGCAGTGTTCCGTTTTTGCTTACGGTTTCTTTTACGAAATTATAGGCTTTTTCAATCAACGGAATACTTTTGTGTAAATCAATTACGTGGATATTGTTTCTGGATGAGTAGATATAAGGTTTCATTTTTGGGTTCCAGCGTTTGCTTTGATGCCCAAAATGAACACCCGCTTCTAATAATTCTTTCATTGTGACAATGGCCATAAATTCCTCCTTGTAGGTACTATAAGTCATATTTTACCATAGATTTTTTTATGCTGCAATATGGCTTGAATAGCTGCCGTACCATACAGTACGGGGTTGACTTTTGATAAAACAGATTCTATACTTGAAGAAACTAAAACAATGAGGTGGTTTTCCATGTCAGATAATTTGTTAAAAAGAGCAAAAGCGTTTATGGGAATAGATGTTGAGGAAGATGAATTGCCAGATGGGAATGCCAGTCAGCTGGAAATAAGTTCTATCCTGCGCAGTAGAAAAGAAACCCCTAAAGAAAGGGACGGATCGGGCTATGATATTATTTTGTATGAGCCAAAGGTTTATGAGGATTCGCTCGGCATCTCTGCCAACTTGAGGGCCGGTTCTCCCGTTTTGGTAAACCTGAGGCATTTAGAGCCTTCAGAGGGGACCCGATTGATTGACTTTGTCTGCGGAACTGCCTATGCCATTGACGGCCATATGGTAAAAATTGCAGACACTATTTTTCTTTTTGCTCCCAGTTCAATTAAAGTTGTCGATGCGGAAGAACGATCTTCCGAGACCGATTCCGTGCCGGAGTTTTCGCAGAGAAGGGACGCTTTTTTTAATCAACGCTAGCAGATCATTATGGTAAATCTTCAAAATTCAAAAATTGCCTTTATTGGCGCCGGCAAGATGGCAGAAGCATTAATACACGGGCTTTGTCAGAAGAAAATCTTGCCGCCGTCTCACATAATTGTATCCGATAAAAAAGCAAGCCGCATAAAACATCTTTCCAGTTGTTATCATGTCAGGTCTGTTTTTGAAAACAGCGGAGCAGTTGCTTCTGCGAATATTATTATATTAGCGGTTAAGCCGCAGGACATGGCTGCGGTCCTTTTAGAGATAGCTCCATATGTCACAAAGTCCCAGCTGGTTATTTCTATTGCAGCCGGAATTACGCTGGAATCAATGGAAAAGATATTAAAAAAAATACCGGTCATGAGAACTATGCCAAATAATGCTGCAATGGTTTTAGCCGCGATAACTGCTCTTTCACCCGGAACGTTTGTTAATGAGACACAATTAAAATTTACCGAAATAATATTTAACACAGTCGGAGAAACCTTGTTTGTTCCGGAGAAATTTCTGGACGGGGTTACTGCTTTATCCGGTTCCGGACCGGCCTTTGTTTTTCTCTTTTTGGAGGGGTTGCTGGCCGGGGCAAAGCACTCAAAACTTCCGGCCCTTACTGCCCGGAGGTTAGCATTGGGTATGATCGAGGGAGCAGTAAAAACGGTTAGAGAAACAGAAAAGCCCCTTAGGCTTTTGGGTAAAATGGTTGCTTCAAAAGGAGGCACCACCGAGGCCGGGCTTAGAGTTTTAAAAAAGTATAAGTTTAAGAAGGCAGTAGAGGAAACTATTTTAGCCGCCGCAAAGCGGTCAAAGCAGCTAAGTCAATGAGCTTATTAATTGCAGGAACTATTGGTTTAGATACAATTGAAACGCCTTTTGGCAAAAAGGTGGATATACTAGGCGGTTCGGCTATTCATGCTTCAATTGCCGCCAGTTTTTTTAATCCGGTCTCGATCCTTTCTGTTATCGGAGAAGATTTTTCAGATGAACACCTGAGCTTTCTAAGTTCATTGAATATTGATTCCAAAGCATTAAAACGAGCGGCCGGCAAGAATTTTCGCTGGGAAGGTTTTTATGAATATGATATGAACCAGGCCCATACCAAAAAGACCGAGCTTAATACCCTGCTTGATTTTGATACAAAACTGCCCGCAGATTTGGCAGATGCGGAATATGTCTTTTTGGCTAACCTTGATCCTGATCTTCAGCTTGAAATAATCGATCAGCTTAAAGCCCCCAAGTTTGTTGCAGCTGATACGATGAATTTTTGGATAGAAAATAAACGATCATCTTTGCATAAATTGATCAGGAAGGTTGATTATATGCTTTTAAATGAGGGAGAGGCTCGTCAGTTAATGGATACCCCAAACCTTCCCTTGGCCGGCCGGCGCCTGCTTGATCTGGGAGCCAAGGGTATTATTATTAAGAAAGGAGAGCACGGGGCTCTGCTTTTTACCCGAGATTCTCATTTTGCTGTGGCATCCTATCCTCAGGATTCTTTGGTGGATCCTACCGGGGCGGGGGACTCATTCGCAGGCGGCTTTATTGGTTATTTGGCAAAAACCGGAAATTTGTGTGAGGAGAATATCCGTTGTGCCATGGTGGTTGGTTCGGTAATGGCTTCATATAATGTTGAAGATTTTGGGCCCGATCGGATGAGGAGACTGGCGAAGAAGGAGATAGAACAGCGGTTTGAAGAATTCAGGAAGTTTTCGATATTTAATCCGATAAATATGTAGAGCCATCCCATGGGATGGCTCGATAGACACGCCATGGCGTGTCTGTACAAAAAGGAGAGAAAATCATGATAGAAGAATTTAGATTGGTTGGAAAAAAGTTGTTTGAAGAAGGTTTGATTTCTTCACACAGCGGTAATTTGAGCATTAAGAGGGATGGAAAAATCTTTATCACCAGACACGGGGCAATGCTTTCTGAACTGAATGAGGAGGATATCATTGAGGTTCCCTTGCAAGGAGCGGGGCCTAATGATCAAAAAGCTTCGAAAGAATTGGTAGTTCATCGGGCGGTCTATAATAAGTGCAAAGCTTTGGCTCTTATTCATGCCCATCCGCCATATGCCATTGCCCTTTCAGTTTCAGAAGAAAAAATTCATCCCCAGGATGCTGAAGGACGTTTTTATATGCGCTCTATTCCGGTTGTAAAAACCAAAAATGCATTTGCATCTGAGGAAGCAGAAAGACAACTACCGGCAATTTTTAACGGCGGGTATCATACCTGTATGCTTAAGGGACATGGCTCCTTTGCCGAGGGAGAATCTCTGCTGGAGGCATATAAATTTACATCAGTATTGTCCCAATCCTGTCATATTTTGAGCATTATAAAGACCCAGTCAAAACCGGCTCCGAGCAGCAGCGGGCGCAAAGAGAATACCCCGCCCTATAGAAAGAGAGCTGCGATTTCAGAAGGGATTGGTATTATGGGCCGCCGAATGTCGTATCGTAAAAGATGAAGTTTGAAGATATTATTTCAAGGGTTAAGTCTTATAACCAATCTGCCGGTATTGAACTTATTTCAAAAGCTTATCATTTTGCAGAAGAGAAACACCGGGGGCAAAAACGTCTCTCCGGAGATCCGTTTATTACACACCCCTTAGAAACAGCTTATATTTTGACTGAGCTGGAGCAGGATGTTCCAACCATTTGTGCCGCGCTCCTGCATGATACAGTTGAAGATCTGGACATAAAACTGGAAGAGTTGAGCCGGCTATTTTCCCCGGAAATTTCTGCCCTGGTTGCCGGGGTAACAAAGCTTGGGCAGCTGGTATACGAGTCAAGGGAAGAGCGCCAGGCAGAAAACTATCGCAAAATGTTTATGGCTATGGGCCGGGATCTTCGTGTAGTTATTATTAAGCTGGCTGACCGGCTGCACAATATGCGGACACTGGAATTTCTTCCCCCCAGAAAAAGAAACGAGACCGCTCTGGAAACCCGGGAAATATTTGCTCCCCTGGCTCACCGCCTTGGAATGTGGAAGATGAAATGGGAGTTAGAGGATCTGGCCTTCCGTTTTTTAGAGCACAAGGAATTTGAAAATGTTAAGAGAAAAATTTCATTAAGCCGCAAAGATCGGGAATCTTATATTTCCCAATTAGAGGAATCGGTCAGAAAACTTCTTCTGAAAGTACAAATTAATGCCTACCTCTACGGAAGGCCAAAGCACTTTTTTAGCATTCACCGAAAGATGGTGGATCAGAATTTGGAATTTGAAGAAATTTATGACCTGACTGCAATCAGGATTTTGGTTGAATCGGTAAGAGAATGTTATGCCGTGCTGGGAGTAATTCACGCTGCCTGGAGGCCGATCGCCGGCCGCTTCAAAGATTATATTGCCGTTCCAAAGAGTAATGGTTATCAATCACTCCACACTACTGTAATTGGCCCGGGCGGCCGGCCGGTTGAGATCCAAATTCGAACCAAGCAGATGCATCGCATAGCTGAGTATGGTATTGCTGCCCACTGGGTTTATAAAGAAAAAAGCACAGATAAAGAATTTGATCTTAAGATGTCATGGTTCCGCCGCCTCCTGGAGAATCAAAGCGAACTTAAAGATGCTAAGGATATTATGGAGAGTCTTAAGATTGATCTTTTTACCGATGAGGTCTTTGTTTATACTCCCAAAGGAAATGTTTTTCAGCTTCCGGTAAGGGCAACTCCGATCGATTTTGCTTATCATGTTCACACCCAGGTCGGTCATCGGGCCTGCGGGGCAAAGATAAATGGACGAATTGTTCCACTGGATCATCAGCTCCAAAATGGGGATATTATTGAGATAATGACCGGAAAGACCGATGCCCCTTCCCTTGACTGGCTTAATTTTGTAAAAACTTCGAGCGCTCGGACCCGTATCAAAAGCTGGCTAAAGAAACATCGTCTCGAAGAAAAGACTGAAGAAAAAAAGATCGAAGAAATAAAACCGGCCGAGCTTCCCAAACCGCGCAAGCGCAAGATTGTTTTAGGGATTCGTGTTTCCGGGTTATCCGGGGTATTGGCCAGGATTTCGAAATGCTGCAAACCGCTGCCCGGGGATAAGATTATCGGGATTGTGAGTAAGGGGAGGGGGGTGTCGGTTCATCGGGATGACTGCAAAACCCTTTCCCAGCAGAAGGTAAACAAAGAAAAAATTGTTGATGTTTCCTGGGATTTAAGCCAGGATATTTTTTATCCGGTTGAGATTGATGTTGAGGCCTTTGACCGGGTCGGGGTGTTCAAGGATATTTTAGCTCAAATTTCAAATACCGATACAAATGTTTCTTCTGCTTCTGTCACTACCAAAAGAGGCAGTTCTGCCCTTCTTCATATTGTGCTTGATATTAGAAATGTCGACCATCTTGGCAAAGTCCTTGCGGCTATCCGCGGGGTTTCTGATGTTTTCGATGTCTACCGTGCCGATGCCAGTAGTTGAGGCGGAGGGGTAGGGATAGGTTTTTTTGTATCAACCCATGGCCGGGATTTGTTACCTGCATAAGTTATTTTATTCAATTGGTTGCGGTCAACTGAGCCGCTGTGGATAATTCCGGATAGTGCTGCAACTGATACTTTTGCAGATGGGAAGACAGTCGCTCTAGTGCCTAAAAACTGCTCAGCCCCGTATATCTTCTCCCTAAACTTTGCGGCCAGATTTGCAGAGTTGCAATGATTAAGAAAAAGAAGAGATTTGTACTTTGATCTTATTGGGGCGGGAAAACTTTTATCTAGTGCTTTTATAAAATATTTATCATCAAGGGCATGTCCTTGATATATAATCGCAGCATATTTGTTTGATTTTAGGCTGCTAAATACTTTTGGATAAGCCCCGTATGCTGTTAATGGAAAATAGTCAACCTTAACCCGGACCTCGATACCTTTTTGTTTTAATCTTATTTTTTGTGCTTCTGGCAGCTTATTAAACTCGCTGGCCAATAATCCACGGAAATTTTGCGGATAGACCGTTTTTGTTAAAACCTGGGAGGTTATTGCTGAATGACGTCCTTTATAGGGGTTGATTTCTATTGTCCCGATATTAAAGCCTTGGCTTTGCAGCTCTTTTAATTGTCTAAGGTAAGCCCTGTAATAGAAGTCTGAAAAATGATAAAGCTTAAGTAGTCTTACGGCCTGTTTTCTGCCGGCCAGAGATATTAAGCGTTTTTTGAACTCTTTTCCTTTTACTGAAATGTTTAGAGAACCGAGTTTTCTAATCGTTGCCGCAAGGTAGCTTAGTTTTTCTTTTGTGAAAAATCTACTGCCATGTTTATAGAGGGTTTCTTCCATGCTTTTTATCTGTTTTTTTGAACTTTTAAATCTCCCGCGGGCAGAGATAATATATTGGATATGGATTTTTGGGGGCGCGGTTGGATCTGCTAATGCCCTGTCAAGGATTGAGCGGGCGTAAGCCGCAGCGGGACTTTTGTTTGTAGGGCTTTTTTTGTGAATTATCTCAGCTTTTTTTTGTTTTCGGATTCCCTTGATATATTTATAAAGGGCATAACTTCTATTTGCTATATTTATTCCAGATAATATCATTGTATTTTTTGCTACTCCCCTTGTCTTACCGATGCCACAAGTACTGGTTTTGCTTTCTTAGTTTCGGTAGGACCCCAGGCTTTTTTGACTCCAATTGCTTTTGCAATCAGTGTGTTAATCTGCGAAAAATCAGGCACGCCGAGTGATTTTGCTACATGGCCAAAGACCTGTCCGGTTGGAAAAACTGACCTGGTAGTGCCGCCGGGAATATAAAGTCCCTTATGCTGTTTATTTAGATATTTTGCTACTGGCAGGGAATTGCAATGAAGCGGGAGGAAAAGGGTAGGATGCTTTGGGTTTCTATTTTTATTTCTAAAAGCATGTCTGATTAGCTTCTTGGGAAGTTTAGTAAAGGAATGTCCCATATAAACTACTGCTGCGTGTTTTCCTTTAGCCACGCTCTTAAAGGACGTTAGATATCCGGGCGTTGTGCTGTTAAAGTAGGATACTTTTATTGTGACCTTTATCCCAAGTTTGTCTATTTTTGCCTTTTTTTCGTTTGGGAGACGGTCGTAGGCGGCCTTTAATTCACCAGTCAGATCTTTTGGGAGTACGGTTTTAGTAAGATATTGGGTTGTTTGTAGTTTACCCTTGCCTCTTATTTTGATTTTTATGCGTCCTGCTTTATACCCGTCGGCTTTTAGTCTTGATATTTGATCAAGTGCTTGTTGATAGTATGTATCGCTAATTTCCTCCATAATGTCGAGCAGTTTTGTTTCTTCTTTCGAGATATTGCTTAAAAAGTCAACATAATCGTCATGGCTTTTTACATTATAAAGTTGATTAATAATTCCTGCTATGCTTTTGTATTGGCTTTTACGAAAGAAATGTCTTCCGTACTTTTTTATTGCTCGAGCCATATTTCTTACCTGCCGCTTTGCAACTTTAGAATCATCAAAATCTAAGTAAATCCCCTTTGGGGTGACTACAAGGTGCATTGAATACTGCGGTTGGTTGGGGTTTTCTAGTGCTCTCTCAAGCAACGAGTTTACGTAGGATGATCGGGTTACAGGCTTCTTCTCTTGTGGTTTTTGTATTTCTATTTTGGTTGGAGTCTTTGGATTTGCCTTCTTTTCTTTGCTCTCAATTAAAGTAGAGAATAACTCTGCTGCTTTGTCAAAAATACCTGAGGTATTGTTGCCGGTAGGTTTAGGTTTTTTCCCTTTAGCAGTTTCTTGCTTTGATTCTTGTGTCTGCTTACTTTTAACTTGCTTATAAAGGGAATATCCCTTTATTGCTAAATTGATTCCAGATATTACCATTTTTATCTCTCTTAGGAGATTGTTCCTAAGCCTCCATGGGCCTTTCTAATTGTTTATCGGTTTATATTGCAGAAAACTTGCGTAAATTTGGGGATTTATTTTTTAAACAGTTTCTTGTCGCTATAGCGGGTTAGCTCGACGGTGTATTTTTGGCCATTTTGACCAGAAATTTTAACCTGATTAGCTTTTGTAAAACGGAAGCTATTTTTCTTTAGCGGATCGGGATCGATTCTGTTGGCAATGCCATCTTTGTCAAAATCGCCGTCAAATGGCTTTGAATATCTATAAAAGTGTTTTGATGACTGATTCACCAAATGGCGTGTCCCCCGACCGGTGTGGGGCGGTTGGTAAGTCCAGTATGTTTGGTATACACGATTTAGCAGTTGGCTTGAAGATTCTCCTCTGGTGATCGAATCTAGTACTGCTATAATATTGTATCCTTCTGCAGCCAAAAGGGTCCTTGAAAAGACCAACCCGCTGGTGTTTTTACGCTGCATTACTGATCGACTAAAGATTTGGGCACTAAGGCAGCTTATGACAAAGGCTCCTTTTTTGGGGTAGCTTGAACTTTTTTGCGCAAAAGAGTCCATTATTATGGTTCCTTCCGGCTCTAGATGGCCAGAGAAGCCGACAATACGGTTCTTATTTTGAGTAAAGAGATCTTTTGAAAAAGCACGGTAGGCCCCCAAAATATTCTTTGCAGAGTAAGCGCGTATAACCAGGTACATATCAAAAGGGGTTGTTACCCCTTTCTGTCTCCAGAAATAGTTTGAGACGGATCTTTTGAAAACTGCCCGCCATTGTGGTTCCTGATCAAGGGTCTTTTTTTCTGATACAAATTTCCAGGGATTGCGGTAGTATTTCTTTGCTGCCGGCTGCGGATTTTTTAATTTTCTGTTTCTAAGCAGCCGATAAATTCCACCCCCTTTTCCCCAATAGATATTTTTTGCCGGATTTTTTTTGTCATTCATCCAGATCGGGATAGATACCGATGCAGTTAAAGGTTTTCCGGACTTAAGATCTTTGGCAATTGCATTGTAGAGAGAATCCATTTTAAGTTGTGAATTAGAACTTAGTTTTGGCTGCGGAGGGCGGTAGATAGTACGTCGTAGAACGATTGATCTTCTTCCGGATTTTTTAACATAAAACATTGCTTTTTGTCCGATCGGGACCCCTTTCATAATAGCACTTGCTGGTATGTGGTATACATAAGCTCCTTTTGGAGATACCGATCTCTCTACGGAGATTTCTCTCTGGTCAATTTTATAACCAGAATCTTCTACCCAGATAAAGAAAGAGAGTTTCTCAGGAGGATGTTTTGATTTTAGGGTGATTTTTTTCCCTATATCATTGTTCTTTAAGATTAGCGGAGATCTCTTTCTTGACGTACTCTTTGGTTGGTATAGTGATACCGGTAATATTGTTATTTCATTTCCCATATATAATGTATATACCTCCCTATTATATATCTTACATTAATACAAAAAATTTCAGTGAAATTTTTTATTTATCGTGACGATATAAATATAGGACCCAGTACCATATGGTACTGGGTAGGAGAAATCAATGAGAATTAGCACTACTGCAGCAAGACGCTATAGATCCGGGGTTGATCTAATAAGACAAAGATTGGATCAAAGACAGATTGAAAGCCAGCCTGAATTGCATGAGGAATTAAAGCAAATTATTACGGATGATGTGAACTGGACTTTTCGAGATTTACGCGGGGCTGAGTTTGGGTCATCTCCAAGAAGTCTGGTTCTAAGTTGTTGGTTAGCAGTTGAATTGGCTGAGAATGGGTGGGGAATGATACCTCCGGCATCGGCCTTATCATCTTTTCACAGAGATCAAAACATTCATTATGTTCCAGGCAATAAAACTATTGATCCGGAACAGTCGCCAGAGAAATATGTTCGACCTGTAGATATTCTTCCTGCAGTTGTTAAAGCGAGCATTTCTACTGTTTTTTCCCGTTTAGAGGCTCAAAACTATCAGTCTTTTATTGTTGCCCCTTTTGCTCAGAATTATCCGATGTTAAATGAGTATAACCCCGCAGTTTTTGGGTCTTTGTCTGTAGTCAGCCAGGATCGTTTTGGACCCTCTGATTTAGCCTTATTTGCCTTTTTAGCTCAGCAGATTTCTACGAGGATCAACTTCAATATTTTGGGTTTTCGGCCTGGAGCTGTTAATCCCTGATTTTCATGCAAGTCCCACCCCCCATAATCCGATAATACTTATGTAGGGCCCAGCACCATGCGATGCTGGGCAGGAGCACTAGTTGAGTGCCCAAAGATTCCTAGTTATAGACTAAAAAGAGGAACAAAATGGGAGTACTAAAAGTACCAAAAAGAACCAGTTTTTTAAGAAGCATCTGGAATAGGGGAATAGCACCAAAGCCAAAAGGTGATATTGCTAAAGCACCTGTTGCTGCTGTCTCTTCTAGATCCGCTAAGCCAAAAAATGACGAAAAAGGGGCTCACCAAAAGGGCGACAGTAATCTTTTTAAATCAAAACAAATAAATTCAAATCAGCCGGTTGAAGCAGCTGCCCCTGCCAAGGTAGTAATCACTCAAGCCCAAATAAAAAAGCTCAAAAGAAGGGTAAGCATTGCATACAGACGCCTGCGCCGGGTAAGAAAATGGGCCGGCAAACAAAAACATCCATCATACAGGAAGGCTGCGCGAGATGTATATCAATCTTTGTCTAGGGCCAGAAAACAGATAAAGGGTGGTCATGTACAAGCAGCAGCATTGAATTATCTTCGAGCAACAGTATTATTGGGCCGCCTAAAGACTAACCGCCGGGTTGAACAGAATTTATCTACACAAGTTGAAACCGGTACCTCATTAATAAGTCAAAGAAGCTCGTCAACAAGAATTTTTCATATGGTCTATGATGCCCCGGCAGCAGAGCAAAAAAACGGGAATGAATTATTGGGTGATTTTAGAACCAAACTGGCAAGGGAGCGAAAGCAGCTTTCAAAAACCGGAGCCAGAATGATATATGCAGAACCCAAGCAGTATAAAAGGTTAGCCAGGGTATATTCTCACCGTGCCAAAAGAGTAGCAAAACTGGTCCATAGATATCAATTATATAAGAAGGTCTGCGCAGGCCATAAAGAGGTAAATTTAAGGTTAACCGGTTTGGCAGCACAAAACCCTGCCTGGGACGGTACATTTAAGGCACTACATGGAGCAAGTATTAAACTTGAAGAATTGGCAGCGGGAGTATTGAGCGGAAGGTCTTCAAAGGAAGTTGCTGTAGAACTTCGGACAATAGAGCGGGATTATAACAAGCAAGAATTAATAGCTCGTCAGTTGATCACGGCCAAGGCAGCAAAGCGTTTCCATAAACAGTTAGAGGCATTAAGTCAGTCAGCCTACAGTGACCCGGTGAAAGCAGCAGTACAAAAGGAAGTATTTAACAACCCACGGACAAAAGGGGTATGGAGAAGATTGAAGGTATTGGGAAGCAGATGGGGAAAGTTAAGTGCACCGGACCTATTGGAATACCAGGTATTATACAAAGAATACAATGTCAGAATGCAATGCATCCAATTTAAATTAATGCATGACCGCGGGGCAGCCCATAATAACCACTTTAGATATCAGATAGATAAGATGGGAAGCGAATTGCGGGGACATTATCTTGCGGCAAAAGCAATAT
>JABMQY010000070.1 GCA_013202975.1 Candidatus Saganbacteria bacterium | reverse complement strand
TGATAAAGAAATAGAAAAACTCAAGAAATACTGGGAAGAAAATCTTTCCAAACTTCAGATAGAAACTCCCGATAAAGATATGAATACAATGCTCAATATCTGGAACCAGTATCAGTGCATGCAGACATTCAACTGGTCGCGTTATGCATCTTATTATGAGGCTGGAATTGGGCGGGGGATGGGATTTCGTGATTCGTGTCAGGATACATTGGGATTCTGCCATATTATTCCCAAAAAGGTCCGGCAGAGGATTATAGATCTTGCTTCGATCCAATTTGAAGATGGATCAACCTATCATCAATATTCGCCTTTAACTAAAAAAGGGATGCTGCTTGGATATTCGGATGACCCGCATTGGCTGGTTATTGCGGTTGCAAATTATATTAAAGAAACAGGAGACTTTTCCATACTGGCAGAGCAGGTTCCTTTTGCTCCGTATGAGCCGTATGTCCCAGCGCAGGTGGGACACCATGATAGAGTCTGGAAACTAGAAACTGGAAAACGGAAATTGGTTAAGGCAACGCTTTACGAGCACTTGAAGAGGGGGATTGAGTTTTCGTGGAAGAATAGGGGGCCGCATGGGCTGCCGTTATCCAAATTTTCTGACTGGAATGATTGCCTTAATCTGACTGGGCCTAATGGTAAAGCCGAGTCTGTTCTGGTTGGCCAGATGCTAGTCAATTCCTGTAACTTGCTTATTAAATTGATCGAGAATTCGAAAGCCGTTAGCCGAAAGCCGTTAGCCGAAAGCCGGAAATACAAGAAGATCGCAATAGAAATGGCAAATCTTGTTAACAAGGCGGCTTGGGACGGAGAATGGTATCGAAGGGCGTATGATGATTCGGGAAAACCAGTAGGATCCAAAAAATGTAAAGAGGGAAAAATTTATTTAGAGACACAGCCGTGGGCGGTTATGTCGGGAACTAGTAATTGGGAAATGGGAACCAGGGCGATGGATTCTGTTTATAAGAAGCTCTTTTCAAAATATGGTATCATTCTTCAGCAGCCGGCTCTGACAAAATATTATCCAGAACATGGAGAGATTTCTACTTATCCTCCCGGGCTCAAAGAAAATGCCTCGATCTTTTGTCACCCAAATCCCTGGGCAATGATTGCAGAATGTATGCTTGGCCGGGGAGATCGTGCTTTTGAATATTACAAGGCAATTCTGCCGGCCAGCCAGAATGAAATGATTGAGACCAGAAAAATAGAACCATATGTTTATTGCCAGATGATTGCAGGAAAAGACCATCCTGATTTTGGAGAGGGTAAAAACTCCTGGCTTACCGGTTCGGCTGCCTGGAATTTTTATGCCGCATCCCAGTATATTTTAGGGATCAGGCCAGAGTATGATGGAATTATTGTTGATCCTTGTATTCCGGCAGATTGGAAAGAGTTCAAAGTTACAAGGGTGGTTCGGGGAATAAGATATGTGATAAATTTTAAAAGAGGAAAAGAAGTAGAGCCATGCCATGGCATGGCTCGAGAGACATGCGATCGCATGTCTGTACAAAAAAAGAAAAATATGGTGAAATTATTGAAGATCGATGGCGAAAAGATTGAAGGAAATTTGATTCCTTATAAAAAAGACAGGAAGGAACATTATGTTGAAGTTATTTTGGGTTAAATTGTGGGAACCTGCGAATGAACTTCGCGGTTCCAGTTTTCATTGGAAACCGAGACGTTTAGTCTCAGGTTTCCTGGTTCTTTTCTTGTTTTCATTTGCTTCGGTGTCTGCCTTTTCAGTTCCTCCCGCGGGAGCCGGAACAAATTTATTAAGGAACAGCAGCTTTGAGGAAGGGTTGGTAAAGAAAATACCGCGCAACTGGGGCGAAGAATATTATTTCAACGAAATTGTCCCGGGTTTTAAGGGTCAGGCTGTAAAAATTTCAAACAAAAAGCCTGCAATGTCAATTGCAGCGCAATTGGTAAACCTCCCGGCAGGAACTAAGAAGGTTCAATTAACCGCATATATCAAAGCGCAAAATGTTGTTCCCGGCAAAGAAATATGGAATAAAATGAACATCCAGGTTCTTTTCTTTGACAAGGATGAAAAACAACTGGGAGGATATCCTCAGTTGGGTCCCTGGACCGGTTCCTTTGACTGGAAATTTGTCGGCCGGCAGTTCTTTGTTCCAAAAGGGGCCGTAAAATCAAAAGTTGTCTTTGGCCTTTATGATGCAACTGGAGTAGCATATTTTGATGAAGTAAAACTAGAGACAGTTTCCGGTTCGACTGACCAGAACAATTTAATCCAAAATGGCGGTTTTGAAATTTGGGAGGGGTGGGCATATGGCGGATCAGAGGACTGGGCAATTGTGTATCCGGCTCAGCATGGGGTGGGGGCTCTCTACATAAATAATAAGGTTCCGCTCTGGTCATTTGCCTCCCAATCAATTCCTCTTGACGGGAAAAAAGTAAAAAAGCTAAAAATAGAAGCATATATTAAGGCCGAGAATATTATCCAGGGAAAAAAACCCTGGCAAAAGGCGCGATTAAATATTGAGTTTAAAAACAGGAAAGGGAAGAGGATTGGTGGCTGGCCGATAGTCGGATCCTTTACCGGTTCGATTTCAAATTGGCAAAAGATTTCAAACACTTTCGCTGTTCCGGAAGAGACCACTCGGGTTGATTTGTTTGCCGGATTATTAGAATGCCAGGGCAAGGTTTGGTTTGATTCTATTAAGGTAGAAGGTTTTACTGATCGAGGTGCAAAGGTCAATCGTCCGGGGACCCTTGTTACAGATAAGAGAGGCTGGTATAAGTTTGCGCCGGTAAAAGATACTTTTGTACAAGGGGCTACCGATTTGTCCTATTTGCTTGATTCTCCAGCTGGGAAACACGGTTTTATGAAAGTAAAAAATGGTCATTTTTACTTTGCTGACGGGACTCGTGCCAGATTTTGGGGGACCAATCTTTATCCTCCAATGACCTTTCCGTCCCAAAAGGATGCAGAATATTTAGCAAAAAGATTAGCAAAGTCGGGCTGTAATCTGGTACGAATCCATCATTTGGATGCTTTTTGGGCAAATCCAAATATCTTTGATTCTAAATATAATGATACCCAGCATATTAATCCAAAAGCTTTGGAAAAACTTGATTACCTAATTTATCAACTAAAGCAAAACGGGATTTATGTGTTTATGGACCTTTTGGTTGACCGAAAGTTTAAAAAAGGTGATGGGGTAGTAGATTATGAAAATGTAGGGCGCGGCGCAAAAATATCCGGATTTTATAACCGTAGAATCATAGATTTGCAGAAAAGGTATGCCCGACAAATTCTACAGCATAAAAATCCCTATACCGGCCTGCGTTATGTTGATGATCCGGCTATCGTATCTTATAAATTAATAAATGAAGCAATGCTTTACTATATTGGGACCCAATTTGGTTTATCAAAAGTATATATTGGCGAGTTGGATTCGCTCTACAACAACTGGCTTAGAAAAAAATACGGAAGCCGTACCGGGTTGCAAAAAGGCTGGACCGACAGATATGGCCGTTGTGATTTAGGGGCAGGTGAAAATTTTGGTAATGTAAGCCGGGCGGATACGCCGCTTCAATACCAGCGCGGCGGGAGTGAAAAAGTAGAACCCTTCCGTGAACGCGATACAATGGAGTTTTATTACGATATACAGGTTAAGTATTTTAGGGAAATGGCAGCTTATCTAAAGAAGCTGGGAGCAAAAGTTCCGATTTCCGGTTCAAACCACTGGGTCAATATTGAGGCAGATGTTAAAGCTAACGCAGTATTAGACTATATTGACCGCCACCGATATTGGGATCATCCTCAATTTGGTTATGGTACTAAGGTTGTATTTGAAAATCAGCCGATGGTAAAGAATCCTAAAGATGCTCTCCCCAATAATTTCGCCTATTATAAGGTTGCCAATAAACCATTTGTTGTTTCAGAGTGGAATAGCTGCTTTCCTAACGAATACCGGGCAGAGGGGCCTCTTTTTATGGCGGCTTATGCCAACCTTCACGACTGGGATGGGGTATTGCAGTTTAGTTTTAACCATGCAGGCTGGACCGCTCCGATGAAGGATAATTTTGACATCAGCCAGTGGCCGAATGTCTGGAGCCAGTGGCAGTCGGCGGCTTTGATTTTTCACAGGGGGGATGTCGCTGCTGCAAAGAACACCTACAAAGAAACCTTTGGGGACAAGGATATCTTTGGAAGAATTTATGAAGACAGCCCGATTGCAGACGAGCCGCTTCTTCCATTAATTACAAAAACAGAAATTGATTTTGGGCAATTCAAGAAAACACCCGATGCTGACACTTACCTTAAGCGCTTTGTTTCTAACAGTAATAAAAGTATAAGATCTGATACCGGGGAATTGAACTGGAATTATGGCAAGGGGATATTTACCATTAATACCGGTAAGACCCAGGCTGCCCTTGGATTTATGAAAGGACAGAACATTAGTTTGTCAGATGTTACCTTTGCTCCTCAAACCGGATTTGCGACGCTGGCGTTGAGCAGCCTGGATAATAATCCTATTTCGAGTTCTAGTCGATTGCTTCTAACTGCTGCGGCCAGAATAGAAAATAGGGGTCAGAAATATATAGAATCAAAGACCCAGCTTAAGGAAGTAGGGGAGGCGCCGATCGAGGTGGAGGGGGTTGATGCCAGGATTAGCTTAAAGAGACGAGCCAAAGCAGTTTATGCTTTGGATGTGAATGGTAATCGTAAATACTCTGTTTCTAAAAATAGTAGTTCTTTTAATATTAGGGCAGCCGACCGGGCTTTTTATTATGAGATAGTTTATTGATTGAGAAGTAATTCGTATAATCCAAAAGCTATTCCAACTTCTGCATTGTGGAAGCCATATATGCCTCGGTTTTTTGCTTCCGGATCATCAGAGTATTTGAAGCTGCCATTTTTAGCCTGGCGGTTTTTAGATAAATCGTCTAAAAACATTTGAGCGTCTTTTTTGTATTGAGCGTTTTTGTCTCGTGCAGCCATATAGATTAGTCCCTGTGCAATTAGTCCATGATGATGAGGATCATAGCCCATTCTTCTGGTTTTTCCAGTGTTTGATCCTTTATTGTGTATTTCTAGTGGAACGGATATTTTTGTTCCCTGTAATTTCATATTTGATTTGGTCCATTTATAAAAGTTATCAAGGATTGTTTTGGCTTTTTTATCGCCGCTTAAATAATAGTAGTGTGCCAATTTTGCAAAAACCCTGAATTGAAAACCGGTCCAATGGGTATTTGGGTCAATTCCGGTCCAGCCAAATTTTCCTTTTCTGAAAACCGGGATAAAGGGCCCTGAAATTTTATGTCTTTTTTGAAACTCTTTCTGGGCCTGTCCAAGAAAATAGACAATGCGTTTTGCCGTATCCTTTTTACCCATGATTAACCAGGCAGCCGGGTTTTGGTATCCTGAATAAACATCCTGTGACCCGCCATGCCAGCCGATTTTATCGATTGGAGATCCGCCCCACCAATAGGCGTATTGAGTAATCCCCGGATATTTGTGGCGTGAGGGAGTTAACGCATATTTTAAGGACTCCCTAAAGCATTTAATGTCCGGAGTATAATCAGCAAGTTTGAACATTTTTGCCCAAAGGAGTCCTTCTTGCATCCATTGTTCAGCGTCCAAAGCAGAGGAGAATTTCATTGTGTCACTTGTGCCTTTGTGTTTTGAGTGGATATTGGGAAGGGTTTTTACTTTTTTTTCGGGATCCAGGGTGTTTTTTATTTGGACAATACAGGGCCGGTCTATTTTATCCGGGTCATAAATTTTGTAAAGGACATCCCGACCAAAGCAGACGCTTCCTGCTAAATTCTTTTCTGATAAAGCGACTAACCAATGCATAAAATAAGGATTGTCTCTTTTATTAGAAAATACTAATGTATGATCGGGGAGCTGGGGTGAGGCCTTTTCCATGTCATGAGGCATCATGTAATATTTTACGTAATTATAGGCACCCCTCATCCCTTCTTTTTTTCCGGTCAAGGCGGCGTAAAGAACCATGAAATTAAAAAAGAGGGCCTGAGTTTCTGAGGTTGTTGCCCCCCCATTTTTTAGGTGGGTCGCTTTATTCTCATAGATATGGTAAGCCCCGATAGCTTTTTCTCTGCCTACTATTGATCTATTGCTTGCGTTTGGGGGATCCCCTGAATTTTTCAAAAAGAAATTTGCAAGCTTGGTAAGTGGTTTATAATATTTCCCTCTTTTTCTTGAGACTGAAACCTGAGGGATTGGAAAAACCGGGCCGGACGATTTGCAGCTTAGGGTTCTTGTTGGTAATTTAGGGGTAAAATAGGCAAAGTTTGACAGTACTTCGTAGCGAGTTTTACCTTTTAGTAAAAGTTTTCTTGCTGCCGCTACTTCCTTCGGGTCGATTTTATCGTTAGCTTGCTGGTCTCCGGTGCTTTTGTGATCAACGTCCTTTCGCAGCATTTTTTGGTAGACTGCCGGTGCTTTTTCTATTTCTAGATTTGTTAAGATAGAGGTTAAGGCCTTATCCGCTTCTTGCGCGGTATCAATATGCCCATTTCCCTGCTTAGGGGATTTAGTTGCAGCATCAGCTCGTCTAAGCTCTCGTTTAAAATATTGGGCCTTTTCAATGCTAATTGACATATTTTACAGCCTCTATTATTAAATTATCGTTTAGCTTAAAATACTATTTAATAACTAAGCGAACGATATATTGACCTTTTCCTGGTTTATTAACAAATTCAATCTTTTCAATAGCTTTCATAGGAGAAAACTCATCTTCTTTAAGTGGTTTTAAGTCGATCTTGTTAACTCCAGTTTTTAGTTCTCCGTAGCTAATAATGGCTTGACTATTTAATTCGAACTTAGCATCTGATGCATTTCCCTCAATGACTACATAGAGAGTCGAGTATTTACCAACTGGAATTGGATTTCCGTTCCATGCGCCTTTATCATAGTTATGAACGGCGCCGGAGTTGGCTGATCCGCTGTATTTAACTCTGAATTTGTTTCCTTTTATAGCTACTTTGGCTTTTCCCCAAGCGTAAATTTTTCCTGCCCCAAGCTTAAAACTGGAATTCCCTACCATATCAGTTCCAGAGACTTTAGTTGTTGCTTCTTTTGATGCTATTTTTAAAGCTTTTTTAAGGCAGGCTTCGGCTTTTGCAAGGTTTTTTGGGCTGGCTTTACACATTATCTTTGCAGCCAGCATTTTTTCCCTTGGGGTACCGATTACACCATCATAATCTTTACCATCACCCTTTTTCTCTCCAACGTCAGCCTTTACCCTTAACTTTCTTTGGAACTTCTTCGGAGTCGCTGATATCTTAAAACTAAAATCTCCCATTCTATTTTCCTCCTTTTATTTTTTTGTATGGGCAGAACACACTTCGACTTCGCTCAGTGCGAGCTGTTCTGCCCTCTGCCCTACATGTTATTGTCGTACATAAATCCTATAAATTTCACACTATTTTGGTTTATTTTTGTTTGGCTCAAAATCATCAAACTCACTGAAATTTCCAGTTTTCTTTTTCGATATAATTAAGAGGGTCATTGCATTATGAAACACTTTACTCTAATATTAATATTATGCCTAATAACCGGATGCTCTGTGCAAAATAAACCCTATACCTCTCAAAACCAAATAACTATTCCCAAAGAGGGTAGTTATGCAACATCAAATTATCCATCAGCTGCAAATCTAGCTGACTCAAAATATACTCAGGCTGAGGCTGATCAGAAGTGTGCCGATGCCTGGAATTATTTTAAAAAGGAACTGCTTCAGTCCAATGGTGGTGTTTTGCGATCTGATGATAATACCTTTGTCTCCGAAGGGCAGTCCTATGGCATGATGCTGGCTGTCCAGAACAATGACCAGGTAACTTTTGATAAAATCTGGAATTGGACTAAAACCAATATGCAGGATAATAATCCCTATGGACTTTTTTCCTGGCAGGTATCGGCCTCGGGCGAAGTGATGAGTCACGAGCCTGCTCCCGATGGAGAAGAGATGATTGCAATGGCCCTCTTTTTTGCGTCTCATAGGTGGGGAGACAAAGCTGCTCCTTATGATTACTCAATCCAGGCAAAAAAAATACTTGAACAAATATTGAAATTTGAAACTACTACGGATTATTACCTAACCTTTAACGTTTCAGAAAAAGACAAGTTTAATGCCTCTTACTTTATGCCCGCTTTTTACCGTCTTTTTTCTATGTATACTGGAAATACAGCCTGGGAGACCGTTGCCGGTAATTCATATAATTTTATCGATAATTGTCAAAAGGAATCTTATGGTAACACTGCTAATGGTTTAGTTCCGGACTGGTGCGGAAAGGATGGTTCGCTAAAGAAAACCGGCCAGGATTTTTCTTTTGATGCTATGCGGGTCCCTTTTTATATCGGCCTGGATGCGGTCTGGTTTGGATCGACCGAGGCGCGATCAAAAACATATGTCGACAAAGTAATGGGATTTTTTGGGCCAAAGTACGATACTTTTGGAAGTAAATTCCAGTTAGACGGAAAGCAGCTGCAGGATGAACACCGGACTTCCTGGGTGGGCTCTTTTGCCGGTGCTGTGATGGGATCAAGTTCGGATCAATATAAAATAAATTTCTTTAATCATTTAATGTCTTTATCTTTTCCCACCGGACAATATCGTTATTACGAAATTTGTTGGTTAAACTTTGGTTTACTTCTTTCTTCCGGCAACTTCAAAATATACTGAAATTTTTCAAAAAGCCTCACGAAGTAACCTTAGTGAATTTGCACAGAAAGGTAATTTATAGTAGTATTCATTTACTAGGGAATCTATGAAGGAATTAGTTCGTCAATTTAAAAAGTATCGGATTGCGTATCTGTTTTTGCTCCCCACCGTACTTGCAATGATGATAATGCACATCGCCCCGATTGTGCAGGGCATCTACATGGCCTTTCTTGAGTTTAACCAGTACACCATTAACCAGTACTTATCCGCCCCCTTTATCGGTTTTGAGAATTTTTACAATGTTTTGCTTAATGCAAACAGCCCGATCCGTCTGGGCATTTTGGAAGCCACCCGCAATACTATTATATATGCGATTATAGTAACGTTAGGGACGTTAACCCTGGGAATGATTGTTGCCCTGATGGTAAACCGCCAGTTTTTTGGGAAGGGTTTCGTCCGGACCCTTTTTCTTTTCCCATGGGTTGTGCCGACTTTTGTGACCGGTATTTTATGGATGTTTATGTGGCAGCAGGGGTCGGGGATTATCAACATTATTCTTGTTGATATCCTGCACATTTTTCCAACTAAGCCGTCCTGGCTTACCGGTACCAATACGCTTTGGGCAATTATTATTCCGACCGTCTGGCGTTACTGGCCTTTCTCTATGCTCCTGCTTTTGGCCGGCATGCAGTCAATTCCCGAAGAGCTTTATGAAGCAGCCAGTATTGACGGGGCTTCACCCTGGAAAAAATTCTGGAGGATAACGTTTCCCCTGCTTACTCCGGTCTGGGGGATCCTGATCCTTTTTGGCATGATATATAATGTGTATAGTTTTAATATTGTATTTATGATGTTTGGCTTTGGCGCCGGGTTTCCCGGCGAATGGGGCGATCTCCTGATGACCAATATTTTTAGAAACAGCTTTATGCAGTGGAATTTTGGCGCCGGTGCTGCCGCATCGGTAGTCTTAATGCTGTGTATGATTGTATTAGTTAATATTTGGTTCTATTTCTATAGAAGAGCTGAGAAGAGAATGTAAAGCATGAAATTATCTTATTACGCCAAAAAAAGAATAGTTGACTATATTATCACGACGATAATGTTGATAATTTTGTTTTTTACCCTTTTTCCGATCGGATGGATGATTTATTCTTCGTTAAAAGAAAATACCGATATCCTGGTCGGTAAAATTCCTCTAAGCCATGCCCATAACGACAGCATGTTAATGGATCTTGACGGAGATGATTTGTGGGTTATGACCGCGGACGGCGGAATAAATATTTTTGATAAGAAGACCTTAAAGAGAAAAAGACATCATTCTGTGCAAACCTCGTCAACATTTTTTGCAATTGATAAAAATGATATTTGGGTTGCTTCTGCAAACCGCGGCTTAAGCCGAATCTCAAAAAAAGATATCGGATCTAGAAAGGATTATAAGCTTCCTCTTGGTAACTATGACCAGGCCAAGGTGGTCAGGACCGCACTTACCCGTAATAAACAATTTATATGGTATGCAATGCATTATAAGGGATTTGAAAAGGTGATCGAATTTAATACAAAAACGCAAAAGGCCCAGAGGGTTTTTGATCTTTCGTCGGAATTATATTCACCTTTGCAAATCCAGTCACTACTCTATGCCGGAGATGTCCTGTGGGTTGGTACAGATAAGATATTAATTAAATATAATTTAATTAAAGATAAGATACAAAGAATTTATCCGACGGTTTCCTACCTGCCGATGGGAATTCTAAGGATTAACAAGTTGGGGGACAATTTAATACTGGCCGGGCAGGGCGGCGCCTTTCTTTTTTCTCCTTCAAGGCACAGTATCTTAGAGCAGATAGTAAATAAACCGATAGAAAGCGTTACTATAAAAGGCAAAGAGGTGCTCTTTGGCACTAATGTCGGTTTTTTGGTTTATGACAAACAAAGCCGGAGGATTATTGAGTACGACGATCTTTTTCGTCCGGTTTCTTTGCACAAGGATATTATTAAGGACGGAGCATTTATCCCGGCTGCGGTTTCTGCCGCAGTAACTGATGGCGAATCCTTCTATCTGGGTTCTTCTTATGGCCGGATTACCCAATTTAGTCAAACAGATAAAAAAGTGGTCAAGACCACTGAAACCGGAAAAGGACATCTGGTAATCTCATGGGTTAACTATTCGGATATGTGGAGAAACATTGATTTTGGATTGTACTTAAAGAACTCTTTTTTGATTTGCGGATCGGCCATGTTCTTTTCGATGATTTTTGCAACATTAGCAGCATATTCTGTTTCGCGGTTTGAATTTCCGGGAGTAAAGCTTTTTTCTATGACTATACTTGCGACACAGATGGTGCCGGGAATTATGTTTCTGATTCCGATTTACTCTATGTTTGTTAAGTTTACAGCTGTAACCGGGATCCCTTTTAGAGGGACCTATTACGGTATAATTTTTATTTATTCAGCTTTCTTTATACCCTTTTCTATCTGGATACTGAGGGGATTCTTCTCTGCCATTCCCAGGGAGCTTGAAGAAGCCGCGCGCATTGACGGATGTTCACCCCTGCAGGTATTTTGGTATATTGTTTTGCCTCTGGCAGTTCCGGGTATTATTGCGACCGGTATCTGGGTCTTTTTGACCGCCTGGGATGAGCTTATTTTTGCCTGGGTAATGACCTCCGACGCTACCCAGACTATTCCGGTGGGGATACGCAATTTTGTGGGGAATTATCAGAATCGTTTTGATTTAATGATGGCCGCAGCGGTTGTTTCTACCATGCCGGTCATGGTAATATTTTTCTTATTGCAGAAATATTTTGTAAAGGGGCTGACTTCCGGCGCTGTTAAGGGATAAAAACGTACAGACATACCATGGTATGTCTGTAC